>CAZOOX010000019.1:0-36642 GCA_964581545.1 uncultured Anaerolineaceae bacterium | reverse complement strand
AACGGACTGCCCTTTTTGCTCAGCGCGTTGGATCTGCCAAAATGGTATTACCTTGGATTTATCGTCACTGTCTTATCCCTTTTCATTTTTTTGTGGCATTTCACAAAGGCGTTGCTTATCAAAGGTGCAATGCAAATCGGGCGCGTCACGCAGATGCTGGCTTTCTCTTTGGGAACGGTATTGCTTCTCTATAGCGGAATTAGTTTTGGCATAGACGCCGAGATGCCCACAGGGATAAACTGCTTGGTCGCCGAGACCAAGCAGAATTTAAGCGCGTCGCGGGCATCCTATCAAAACATCGATGCTTTTATTGCCCAAAATCCCTACTCAATGTATGATTACGCGCAATACACGCTCTCTGAAAAGCCAAATGTATACATCATCTTTTTTGAATCCTATGGCAGCGTCCTTTATAAGCGCGATCATTTCCACCCGACTTTTACTGAAATGGCAGCGGCTTTTGAAGCGCGTCTCGCCGATGAAGACTGGCAATCGGTTTCGGTATTTTCAGAAGCCCCAACCTGGGGCGGCGGTTCGTGGATGTCGTATACCAGCGCACTTTTTGGCATCAATGTGAGCGAACAAAATCAATACCTGGCACTACGTGAGCAATATGCACAAGTGCCCTATCCCAATATGGGGCGATATTTTCACACGCAGGGCTACGAGTATTTTTGGGTCGTACCCATCAACCGTGAACTATCGTCAAAATATCAGGAGACCGATTATGCCTTTTACGGCGCAGACCGCTGGATCACCTACGACACACTCGAATATGCCGGTCCGCTTTACGGTTGGGGGCCTTCACCGCCCGACCAGTACACTTTTGGCTTTATTCAAGATTTAGTACAAACAAAGCAGCCCACATTTCTTTTCTTCTTAAACCAAGACTCGCACTACCCCTGGACACCGCTCCCCGAAAGAGTGGATGATTGGCGAACGCTGGCAAATTCAGACGCAACAGGCGGCAGTTTAAGCAGCGAAGCAAAAAGCAAGCTTTCTCCCCTTGCCACGCGCGAAAATTATCTTAACGCCCTTGCGCACAGCTTTGAAAATATCGCTGATTTCATCACCACCCTTGACGACCCAAATGCCATCATCGTGCTATTCGGCGACCACCAACCCCCGACCATTTCTAGAAGAGACGATGGTTTTGAGACTATGCTTCATATCATCAGCCAAGACAATGATTTTCTGGCAAGTTTCCAAAATTATGGTTTTGAGCAAGGCATTCTGCTCGAAAGTGATGAAGCTCAACTAAAACACGAAGGTTTTTATTCTCTTTTTATTCGTAATTTTCTCGCCCGTTATGGGCGTAACCCCGCAATCCTACCACCCTATTTGGCGGAAGGATTGAAGAATCTGGAGCAAAAATGAATAAAAGAGAAAAGAAATATCTGGTCGCAATCATTACAGAAATATTGATCGCTCTTGGGATCGCCTTTGTAGGCAGCTTGTATAGTGCAAAAATTGGCAATTTGCCGCTCTTTGGTATTTTGGTTGGCTGGGCATTTCTGGTTAATTGGATCGCCTTTATCTCTGCCTATAAAAAGCAGACCGAAATGTTTTTCGACCTAACAGGAAGCATCACCTATATCACCACCATCTTGCTTGCCTTTTTCCTTAACCCTGCCGCACGAGATGCGCGCTCCTTCTTGATCTTGGGTGTGGTCTTGGCTTGGGCGTTCCGCCTAGGGATATTCCTCTTTAGCCGCATTCAAAAAGATGGCAAGGATGGGCGCTTTGATGATATCAAACCCTCTTTCGTGCGCTTTCTACACGTCTGGACTTTGCAAGGCTTATGGGTCACTTTCACCTTGCTCGCGGCATTAATGGCGATGACCAGCACCACGCATAAACCTTTAGGTATATGGGGCTCAGTCGGTGGATTGATCTGGCTCTTTGGATTTGTGATCGAAGTCGTTGCTGATAACCAGAAATCTGCTTTTCGTAAAGACCCAGCTAATAAAGGTAAGTTCATCAATAGCGGTTTATGGTCACGCTCCCGCCACCCAAACTATTTTGGCGAGATCACACTTTGGATCGGTGTGATGCTGATCGCTGTTCCTGTTTTGCAGAATTGGCAGTGGATCGCGCTCATCTCCCCCATCTTCGTGATATTATTGCTCACCAAAGTCAGCGGCATTCCCATGCTCGAAGCACGCGCCGACGAGAAATGGGGCGGGCAGGATGATTATGAGCAGTATAAAACGAATACACCTGTTCTTATCCCAAAAATCCAATAAAGCTTATAACGAATGGACATCAAATGACAGAACAATTTAAAGATCAAAAATATATCAATCTCGAGACCTTCCGCAAAAATGGCACAGGCGTTAAAACACCTGTTTGGTTCGTTGAAGAGGGCAATGCCTTTTATGTTTGGACAGAAGCCAATTCCTGGAAGGCTAAACGAATTCGCAATAATGGTGCGGTTAAAGTTGTGCCATCTACAGCAAGCGGTGAGCCAACCGGCGAATGGGTAGATGCCTACGCTACAGCAGATGATTCGCCCGAAGCATTAGCACAGATCAACGCCCTGATGAAGGAAAAATATGGTCTCGCCTTCACTGGCTTTCGGATGATGGGAAAACTCCGTAAAGCAAACTATACCCAGATCAAAATTCAAGTCAGCCCCAAATCGGAGTAAAAAATGCCCAGCTTGGAAAATAAAGTTGCCGTTATCACTGGCTCCACACGTGGATTTGGCTTTTCAATTGCAGAAGAAATGCTCAAGAAAAGAGCAAAGGTCGTCATTAGCGGCAGAAGCCAAGGGTCGGTAGAAGGCGCTTTAAACGCTCTGCAAGCCGATGACGCGTGCGTTGCGGGCATCCCCTGCGAAGTATCTGATGAAGCCCAAGTCCGCACGCTGGCTAAAAAATCCATCGAAAAATTTGGTCAAATAGATATTTGGATCAACAACGCAGGCTTCTCAACTGCGGGTGGAGATGTGCTCGACTTTCCTCCCGAAGATGCTGTCGCCACTTTTATGACGAACGATCTAGGGGCATTTCACGGTGCACAGGCTGCACTGGATCATATGTTGCCAAGGAGCACAGGGATTTTGGTCAACATCTACGGTGCAGGCAGTTTCCTGAAACCAGCAAGCCCTATGGGGCTTTACGGAATGACAAAAGCCTGGCTGACATCTTTTACACGAACACTTGCAAAAGAGATCAAGGGACAGGGAATTCAGGTGATCGGTTTTAGCCCAGGCATGATGCTAACCGAGATGCTCACCAAGCCGACCTTCATCGGCAGCAAAGAGACAGGAGAAGGAAAGAACTTTGGTTTTGTCCTGCGTATGTTAGCGAAACCACCGGAAATGCCCGCTGCGAAGTTAGTGCATTTGTTGGAAAGAAATAAAAAGCCTTTTGTTGAATATCGAGTCATGAAAAAATGGACACCAATCCTGGGCTTACTCAAAATTCTGTGGGAAAATATCACAAAGACAGGCGCAGCGCCTGAAACCGAAATTCAATATAAGGATAAATACAAATGGCAAGAATAGAGATCAACACCCCTGCCCCCGATTTCACGCTGGACGATTTCACGGGACGCTCCGTGAATTTGGCTGGATACCGTTCAACAAGCAATGTCCTGCTCGTCTTCAATCGCGGCTTCTTCTGACCATTTTGCCAAAAGCACATGGCGCAGTTGCGCCGCGACTTTGCAAAATTTGAAGCAGAAAACACTGTTATTCTGGTTGTCGGACCCGAAAACTCAAATGCTTTCGCCAAATATTGGGACAAGCATAACCTGCCCTTTATCGGCTTACCCGACCCAAAACACAGCGTGCTGAAATTATTTGGGCAAGAAGTAAAACTCTTTAAATTCGGGCGAATGCCTGCTCAGGTCATTGTAGATAAGAAAGGCATTGCCCGTTTCGCTCATTACGGGCATTCAATGAGTGATATTCCCAAAAACAAAGAATTACTTGACATAATAAGTGAAATAAATAACTGATGTTACGCAGTGATGAATAATGGGCTGTCGTTTTCCCTCATCCTATCCTTCTTCCATAAGGGAGAAGGGATTAAGTCCCCTCTCCCTTTGGGAGAGGGCGGAGGGTGAGGGCAGCCCCAAAGTCTGCCAAAAGCATTTTTTGCGTAGCATCAGTAAATAAAGAAAAATCCTGAAAGTAAAAGAATAACAGCTGAACAAAAAAACGCCCGTTGGGTTATACATAAGAAGCATGTATAATCGAACGGGCAATTTACTTGTTAGAAATCGCAAAAAAGCATAACATTTATTTAAAAGAAGAGTCAAACTATGCCCCTTGTAGCCCATACCCCCCTCCCCAGCCTAGAACGGCTTAGCCAGCAGCACAACCAGGAAGTGTTAAGCCTTGAACAAGCCCTAAAACAGGATATTCGCGAGCTTCATATCGGCTTCCTGAATATGATGCCCGATTCCGCCTTCAAAGTCACCGAGTTGCAATTCCTGCGCCTCGTCGGTAGCAGCAACAAAATCGTGCAATTTTACATCCATCCCTGCACCGTGCCCGATCCACGCCGCAGCTCTGAAATTCAAGCCTATATTAATGAGCATTACACCACCTTCGACAAACTTAAAAAAGAAGGTCTCGATGCGCTTATCATCACCGGCACAAATCCCACAAATCCCAATCTCGAAGATGAACCTTTCTGGGAAGAACTGCGCAAGATCATCTCATGGTCAAAGGCCAATGTTACATCTACGCTGGCATCCTGTCTTTCCACGCATGCTATTGTGCAGGCAGTTAGCCGTGTTGAACGAAAATCCCTTTCTAGTAAACGTTGGGGCGTCTATGAACACCGTGTCGAAAACCACATTCACCCCCTTTTGCACGATATCAACACTCGTTTCGATGTACCCCACTCGCGCAATAACGACGTCAGCCGCGCCCAACTCGAAGTGGCAGGGTACAAAACCCTCGTCTACAGCAGGGAGGGTGGCGTCCATCTCGCCGTCAGCCCAGACCAATTCCGGCTCGTCTTTTTGCAGGGGCATCCCGAATATGACCGCATCTCCCTGCTCAAGGAATATAAACGCGAGATATCACGCTTCATCGCCGGTGAGCGCGAAGATTATCCACCGCACCCCGAAAATTATTTTGGCAAAAAATCAAGAAAGATCGTTGATTATTATCAAGAACTGGTCTACGCCGCCCTCGAGCAAGGCAACCCTGTCCCTGAGTTCCCCGAAGAAGAGATCGAACCCTGGCTGGATAACACCTGGCGCGATACTGGCAGAGCCTTCTTCAATAATTGGCTCGGCTTGGTTTACCAACTAACTGATGTCGATCGGAAAATCGCCTTCCCGCCGGATATTGACCCGGATGATCCACTTGGATTAAATGCGAAGGAACGTACTTGATTTGGGCTTGCTACCGTTTAATCAACCAGATGCCCAAAGAACTGCATTGCACATTTACCATAACGGAACCCAGCCTCTCACACGTCCGTCCCGTTCCTATTAAGGAGTAGAAATGAAAGACGAAACCCTCGCCATCCATAGCGGATATACGTCGGAGCCGACGACCAAATCCGTTGCTGTCCCCATTTATCAAACCGTCGCCTATGAATTTGATTCCGCTCAACATGGCGCAGATCTGTTTAACCTGGACGTGCCGGGCAATATCTACACGCGCCTGATGAACCCGACCAACGATGTGCTCGAAAAACGCGTTGCCGCGCTCGAAGGCGGAATCGGCGCTTTGGCCGTCAGTGCAGGTAGCGCAGCGATCAACTACGCTGTGTTGACCATCGCACAGCAGGGGAATAATATCGTCTCTGCACCGCTGCTCTACGGCGGGACTTATACACTCTTTGCCCATATGTTCGCAAGGCTGGGCATTGAAACGCGCTTCGCCGAAGATGGCAGCGCGGAGAGTTTGGAAAAACTGATCGACGAGAAAACCAGTCTGGTCTTTTGCGAAAGCATTAGCAACCCCGTTGGCGCTATTGTAGATATGGAAGCCATCGCCGAGATGGCGCACAAGCACGGCACCCCCTTGATGGTGGATAACACTGTCGCGACCCCGATGCTGATCAAACCCATCGAATATGGCGCGGATATCGTTGTCCACTCGCTGACCAAATATATGGGCGGGCATGGCAACTCGCTCGGCGGCATCATCGTGGACGGTGGAAATTTCCCCTGGGGTGATCATCCCGAACGTTTCCCGCTACTGAACGAGCCCGAAGCAGCCTATCATGGCGTGGTTTATGCAGAAGCAATGGGAGAAGCTGCATTCATTGCACGCGCCCGCACAGTGCCTATGCGCAATACTGGTTCGACGATGAGTCCTTTTAACGCATTTTTGATCCTACAGGGGGTTGAGACTTTGGCTCTGCGCATGGAGCGTCACTGCGATAATGCTATGGCTGTGGCGAATTTCCTTGAGGAGCACCCCCAGGTGGAATCGGTTAACTATGCCGGTCTGCCGAGTTCACCTTATTATGAGTTGGCGCAGAAATATACCGATGGCAAGCCTTCTGCACTGCTTTCTTTCGATGTTAAAGGCGGCTTTGATGCGGGTGTCCGTTTCTACGATGCCTTGAAGATATTCAAACGCTTGGTGAATATTGGCGATGCAAAATCTTTGGCTGCCCATCCGGCATCGACAACACATCGTCAACTGAACGAAGAGGAGCTTGCGGCGGCAGGCATCTCATCAGGCACGATCCGTCTTTGTGTAGGTATTGAACACATAGATGATATTCTCGAAGATCTCGGGCAGGCGCTCGAAAAGGCAAAATAACTTTCAACACAAAGTCACGAAGTTCACAAAGAAAAGCTCTGTGTTCTTTGTGTCTCTGTGGTGAACTCCCAAGTATGAGCAAAAAAAAGAAAAAATCCTACTATATCATTATCAAAGGGCATCGCCCTGGACTTTACACAAGCTGGTTCGGGAACGATGGTGCTGCCGAGCAAGTGCAAGGTTATCCAGACGCCGTTTATAAAGGCTTCTATACTAAAGAGGAAGCGCAAGCGTGGCTGTCGAAATTTAACCCTGAAAAACTCCCAAAAAATTTACTGAAATTGGTCGGAGATTTGCCTGCTTCAAAAGAAGTAGAAAGTCTGAAAAAATTAATAGCAGAGGGCAAAGTACTCATCCACACCGATGGCGGCGCAAATCCCAACCCAGGACCGGGCGGATATGGTATCGTTTTAAACTATAAAGGGAGTAAAAAAGAACTCTCTGGCGGTTTTCGCCTGACAACGAATAACAGAATGGAGTTGCTCGCCTGCATTAAAGGCTTGGAAGCGCTAAAAGAAAAAAGTGATGTCGTTCTCTTCAGCGACTCTCAATATATCGTCAACGCCATTGAGAAAGGTTGGGCGAAGAAATGGCAAAAAAGCAACTGGAAAGATAAAAAAGGCGAGCAACGAAGTAATTATGATCTCTGGGCAAAATTGCTCCCCCTCTGCGAAAAACACGATATTGAGTTCAAATGGGTAAAGGGACACGCGGGGAATATGGATAATGAGCGCTGTGATCAGTTGGCAACAAAAGCATCAAGACAAAAGAATTTGCCCATAGATGCGGGTTATGAAGAAAACAAAACAAGCACACAACGCCTGTTATGAAATTCACGGTCAACAAGACTTTACTCGCTCAAGCTCGTGAATCTCTTCAGCAGAAAAAGAAACTTTACTGGATAGTTGGCGGAGCAGGTTCCGGGAAAACGACCATTTGCAAAGTCCTTTCTGAGCAATTTAATATCCCCATCTACGATATGGATACCCATATCTACGGCAGTTATCACAGCAGATTTACAGAAGAGAAGCACCCTGTAAATAGAGCTTGGGCAAATGCAGAAAATGGTTTGGCATGGTTGCTTGACATGACATGGGATGAGTTCAATTCTTTTAATCAGGCAGCATTACCCGAATATCTACACCTTCTGGCAGAAGACTTGAACAAACCCGACACAAATACTCCCATCCTAATTGACGGAGGGGTTTCCAATCCCGCTTTGCTTGCAGAAGCGATCTCTCCTCAGCAGATCATTTGTCTGGCAAGACCAGAACGCACAAGTGCAGAAATTTGGTCAGAAAGCAAAGAAAGAAGCTCGATGAAAGGGTATATTTTCCAATTACCCGAGCCAGAAAAAGCATGGCATAATTTCCTTGAATTTGACAAGTTGATCACCGCTACAATACTAAAAGAAGCGCAAGAAAATAATATCGTAATTCTCTCAAGAGAAGAAAAAGACTCTATAGATAAATTCGCAGAAAAAGTTGCTCAAGCCCTCTACAAACGTGCCGTTGAACAGGGGATTGGGACTTGGTTGCCGTTATAAACATTATTCCCTGAGATTGGTTCAATCTCGCAGATTGAACCAATCTAAAAAACAGGAGTTCCCATGAAAAAACTCACCATTATCTTTCTCGTTCTCGCTATCCTTCTCACTGGTGGCTACTACGCTGGCGGGAATTACATCTACAATATGCTCACCGCCACACACGCAAAGTGCGAGAGCGATTATATGGACGGGCGTCGAGATAATCTCCCGACCAATTTTATTGGCGAGTACGATGAGCCTGAATCTCGTGTAGATGTTTCTCATCTGCAAATGGGGGGCTACGAAGATGTCAGTTTTCCGGCTCGGAAAGATAATGTTCAAATCAGTGGGTGGTTTGTGCCTGCCGACCAAGCCTCGGACAAGGTCGTTATCATCGTGCATGGCATAGATATGTGTAAGCGTAATTCCAACGTGCTGATGGTATCCGGAATGCTATCCAACGCCGGTTTCGACATCCTGCTGATAGATATGCGCAATCATGGTGATTCTGAAGTGATCGACAAGCGCGCTGCCGCCGGAACAGAAGAATATAAGGACGTGCTCGGCGCTTACGATTGGCTGATCGAGCAGGGATACGAATCCCGGAATATCGGCTTGATGGGCATTTCAATGGGCGCAGCGACGGGCATCAACGCTTTTGGCTATGAGCCGGGTATCGCTGCTATCTGGGCAGACAGTTCCTTCACCGACATCCCCACCGTGCTGGAAGACCAGCTCGCATTGAACGGATTTCCGCAATTTATGAAGAACGCGGTTCTACAAGTGGCAGAAGCCGATGGCTACAATTTGGAACTCATCACGCCCATCAAAGCGATAGAAAATCACAGCAATCGCCCGATCATGATCACACATGGCACAGCCGATGACTGGATCAGCGTTGCTGCGGCGGAAGCGCTTTACGAAGCCGCTGGCGATAATGCCAAACTATGGATATATGAAGATGCACTTCATGTTGAATCCTTGTTCCTGGCAACGGATGAATATGAGCAGCGGATCGCGGCCTTTTTCGTGAATTCGCTGGGAAGATAGTCAGAGAAGAGAGTGCGTCGCACCTTTTTCGAGAAAAGATGTTTATCGAAGAGTTTTTGCCCTTCTATGGGTAGATTCCTGTCGATTTAGGTGCGACGCACTCGGCAATATTTGGCACGCGATTTATCTTGACACCCCTATTTTTTAAATGTATATTTTAAATGTACTGGGGAGTAGCCTCCTGCCCCCCGCAGGTCAAATCGTCGTCATGACAGAGCAAAACTGAGCCCGTCTCAGCAACACTCTCGGTGATTTGAGCGCCCTGAAAAGCGATTGGCGAGACCATCACATTTTTTGTGGTGGTCTTTTTTTAACCTGAAAGACGCTGAAGTACCACTGATGCTTGTCGAAGCCTCAGCGAGCTAGAACCACACCACCCTGCTCTACTTTGGGTGCAGGCGTGCGTAACGTGACTTTTATCCCTTGACACCGGAAAAAAGGCAGATACAATATGACCTTGTGGTCACATGACTACCAAGTCACACAAGAAATTTATTTATGCCTAAACAAACTTTCTTTAATCTCCCCGATGAAAAGCGTTCTCAGATCATGAATGCAGCGATAAATGAGTTTGCAGCGTATGGTCTGGAAAATTCATCCACCAACCGGATCGTGTCGAATAGCGGCATTTCCAAAGGCAGCTTTTATCAGTATTTTGAAGACAAGCAGGATGTCTTTGATTATGTAATGACTATGCTTGCAGAGGAAAAAATCGTTTTTTTTGAAGATAAGTATCCGCCTAAAAACAATATGGATACCTTTGAGTACTACCGCTGGTTGGTCAAAACCGGTATGGAATTCAACTCTACCAACCCACTCTTGGTGCAGGCAGTAACACGTGTGCTTCTGGTTGAAGGACAGTATTACGGAAAAAACTTTGAAAAATACCGTGAGCAAAGTACTCAAGCTATGAAGATGATGATCGAGCAAGCCATGCAAGATGGAGAGATGGACCCCAGCGTGGATATGGAACTTGCGATAATGGTCATGGAAACATGGAACAACGCCCTCGCTTCTTATTTTTTGAAAGAAGGCTTGAAACAAGATGACATCATGGCTTGGGTGCGGTCACCCGAGACACAGGAGAAGATCGAGAAACTTTTATACATAATGGAATATGGCTTGCGAAAAACCGAATCAACATTCGAATCGCTCGCATAGCAAAGGAGAACTCTATGCTACTACTAAAATTAGCTTGGCGTAATGTATGGCGAAATCGCCGCAGAACGCTGCTCGTCGTCTTGGCTATGGGCATGATGATGTCATTCCTCGTCATGTACGACGGCATGTTATACGGCTTTGAAACCGCCGTTTATGGCAACGCTATTAAACTGAGTGGCGGGAATATCCAGATCCGTGCCATCGGTTATGAAGATTCTTACAGCGCCAACCCCATGCTGCCCATGGGCGATGGTCTGGACGCCGTTGCAGCAGCAGAGAATTTGCCAAATGTGGAAGCTGTTCTGCGTCATGCAAACACGGGTGGTTTAGTCTCAAATCGTGAAGGGATTTTCCCGATCAGCATTTATGGCATCGAACCGGAAAAAGAAAAAGGTGTAAACCCCATCTTCCAGGAAGAATTCCTGATCGATGGGCGAATGCTCCAGTCGGATGATGAAGATGTCGCCTTTATCGGGAAAGGTCTCGCAGAAGCCATGGTTGTTGGCGTAGGTGACCGCATTACGATGAGCGGAAAATCCGCCCATGAAGAGATGCGCCAACGCACAATGACCATCGTCGGCATCTACGATATCAATTTGGCATCACTCGAACGCCAAGGAGTTTATATTTCTCTCAGCGAAGCTCAGCACCTTTACGATCTGGATAACAACATCACAGAGGTCATTCTCTATACAGCAGTTACTGGTAAAGAAGACCCCATCGTAGAAGCTCTGGGCGCTTCCCTCTCTGGTTATGAGATCACGACTTGGAAAACAGCTATTCCTGAACTAAGCTCAACCGTCGAGATGAAAAATGCGGTGATGACGGGTTTCAGCATCGTCATTTTGGGCATTGCTTCGATCGGCCTCTTCAACATCCTCTTGATGGCAATCTACGAACGCACTCAGGAGATCGGCTTGCTCGGCGCCATTGGACTTAAGCCTCGGCAAATTTCAACGCTCTTCCTCTATGAGGGGATCATGATCGGTCTAATTGGCGCCGTTGTCGGTACGCTTATGGGGTATTTGGTCACCCTTGTACTGGGTATTTATGGGCTTAACTACAGCGCGTTCGTCGATATGGTCGACTATATGGCCCTCATGGGCACCCATATCTATCCCACATTTGACATCAGCCTAACCCTGCAACGTGCGGGCTTATTAGCCGTGATCTCTGCAATAGCGGCTCTCTATCCTGCCATCGAAGCATCGCGACGCGAACCTGCAGATGCTCTGCATCATGTGTAAGTAAACGCTTACCTAGGAGTATTGCTATGAACTACATTCTAAAAATGTCTTTCCGAAACTTGGCACGCAATAAACGTCGCTCTTTCTTTTCAGCGCTTGCCATTGCTATTGGGACAGCCTTATTGCTCTTCATGTCGGCTACTATTCGCGGTGAAATGCGCGGCGCACTCGATCTAACGATCAACTTGCGAACCGGTCATTTACAGATTCACACTGAAGACTATAAAGATGAAAATTTGAGCCTGAAACGTGTGGATATGATCGAAGCACCACTCGATATTTCAAAACAGATCGAGGACATCGCTCAAGTCAAGGCTGCCAGTCCCCGCTTGAATGCAAGTGCAATTGTTGCTTTCAAAAACGAAACCATCGGCATTCAGGTCATCGGCATTGACCCATCCTCTTCAACCAACGCCCTTTATCAGGAAGGTATCGTCGAAGGCGAGTTCCTGACCGCTGATGATCGTGAAGGTGTCTTGATCGGCTTGCCTTTGGCAGAGAGCCTGAATATGAAAACGGGCGACTCGATCGATCTCATCATCAACACAACTGATGGCGAAACAGATGAACAACGCTTCACCATTCGCGGCATATATACAACAGATACACCTGGCTACGATAAAGGCACCATATTTATGCCCTTGGAAAAAGCCCAAACGATCACGCGAACAGAAAATTATGCCAGCATGATCTACATCCTTTTGCATGATATGGATGATACCGCTGCGGTCAAAGAAGCCATCTACGCCCCCGGATATATCGTCGAAGACTGGGAAGAGATGAACAGATTGCTCATCATTGTTGAGCAATTAGCCAATGGAATGATGTTCTTCTTCAACCTGATGGTTCTGGGCGTTACATCGACCGTCATCATGAACACCCTTTTGATGGCAGTCTATGAACGAACCCGTGAAATGGGTATTCTGGGCGCTCTAGGTATGAAAGCCAAACAAGTCAAAGCTCTTTTCCTGACAGAAGCTACTTTACTAGCCATCGGCGGGGTCATCGTTGGCTTGGCAATTGGCGTACCGCTGGTTCTCTACTATGCTCAAACGGGCTTCTTTATCGGGGATATGGGCATTTCGGCAAAGTCATCATTTATGTTGGGGAATGTGATCTACCCCTATCCCACCGCTGGAGATGGCATTAGCGTCAGTATTGCCGCCCTCTTGATCACCATTCTTTCTGGATATTACCCCGCTTCGCAGGCAGCCAAACTGGAACCTGTAGATGCGTTGCACAGCACAAATTAAGGAGAATCTCATGGAAATCGCAAAACTTACAGATGTTACCCGCGTTTATACCGTTGGCGAAGTCGAAACCCACGCTCTGCGCGGTGTTGATTTGACCATTGGGAAGCAGGAATTCACCACCCTGGTTGGCCCCTCCGGCTCGGGGAAAACCACTTTGCTGCAGTTGCTTGGCTGCCTTGATCAGCCGACCTCTGGCAAGGTTTTGATCAATAACCAGGATGCAACCGAGATGAGCCGCAACCAGCGCGCAGACTTACGCAAGGGAACCATTGGTTTCATCTTCCAATTTTTTGCCCTCGTCCCCACGCTGACTGCCTACGAAAACGTAGAACTGCCTTTGTTGCTAATGGGTAGGAAAAATAATCACAAAGCCCGCGTGATGGAATTGCTGGATGCTGTCGACATCACCGACCGCGCCGAGCACCGCCCCGACCAAATGAGCGGTGGTCAGCAGCAGCGCGTCGCTGTTGCCCGTGCACTTGCTTCTGATCCTCTGCTGATCCTCGCCGACGAACCGACCGCCAACCTTGACACCGAGAATGGCGAGCAGGTCATGGAGATCATGAAGAAACTTAATAACGAGACGGCCACAACCTTTGTTTTTGCTACCCACGATCCGCGCGTGATCAAATATGCAAAACGTGTCGTGACCTTGCAAGATGGTTTGATCGTAAAGGATGAAGCGCAATAACAGAAAAATCGGAGTCCAAAATCTCCTGATTTTGGTAATAAACACCAACCTCTGGAGAGAATGGACTCTCAAACTCTAAACAGGATAATCGTATGAAATTTACTCGTTGGTTTTTGCTCCTTTCAACATTATTTCTCTTGTCACTCACAGCCTGCGGCACATTGTCACCCGCTGCGGAGCCTATCCCCACCGTGATGTTGAATACCGAGAGCAGTGATAGCCCTTCTAACACGAACAGCGGCACAATAGTCACCGCCTCGGCAAGGGTTTTACCCGTTAATTCCGTTGAATTAAGTTTCCCCCTCGTCGGCAGCGTCGTCGATGTGATGGTAAGCGCCGGGGATACGGTAAATGCCGGGGACGCGCTCGTCCAACTGGATACTGCCATTCTTCAGGCAAATGTCGTTGAAGCGGAAGCAAATCGAACCAGGGCAGAGACGCAGGTCAGCTATCTACGGCGCGTTACCAATATATCCAATGAAGATATTCTCGCCGCTGAAGCCGAAGTCGAGGGTCAACAAGCCCTTGTCGATGCCGCGACGGAAAGGCTCGCTCAAGCCACCCTGCTCACCCCCATCGGCGGGACAGTCGCATCCGTGGATATTGAAAAAGGCGAAACCGTGACCCCGGGCTTGATCGTCGTCATCGTTGGCGACCTGAGCGAAATGAAACTCGAGACCACCGACCTAACAGAGCGCGACGTGCCGCTCGTGAAAGTTGGGCAAGCTGTGAGTATCTATGTAGAAGCACTTGAAAGCGAGTTCTCAGGCACAGTTGCAGAAATCGCGCATCAGGCATCAAGCATTGGTGGCGATGTAGTTTACACAGTTACCATCCACTTTGACGAAAAAGTTCCCGAGTTACGTTGGGGCATGAGCGCAGAAGTTGATATTAATGTGGGAGAGTGAGCCGCATGAAAAAAAGAATTTGGCTTGTCTCACTTTTCCTGCTTCTCTTACTCGCAGCCTGTGGCGCGCCTGCCGCAGAAACAACTGCACCGGCTCCACCTACAACTGAAGAAGAGCCAACAGAAAAAGACGCCATTGAAGGCATTATTATCCCTGCGCGTCAATCTTCCATGAGCTTTTTGCTGGGCGGCAATATCTCTGAGATCTTTGTTACTGAAGGCGATGCCGTTGAAGAAGGACAGCCTCTTATCCGGCTGTCCACGCCAGAGCTAGACAGCCAACTACGTGTTGCGGAAACGGCACTGGACGTTGCAGAAGCAGACTTGCAATACTGGCGCATCCATCGCGGTAGAAAGCCCCCTGAACGCAAATGGCTTGCCGAAGATCGCGTAGACGCGGCCAAAGCCAGCGTTGAGACCGCCCTTGCCAGCCAAAGCCAGCAAATTCTGCTCGCGCCCTACGCTGCCACTGTCATAATACTCAACGTTGCTCCTGAAGAAGTTGTTGATGCTTATGAGCCGGTGCTTCTCCTCGCCGACTTAAAAAATCTACGTGTGGAAACCATAAATCTAAGCGAAAGGGATGTCGTCAATATCCAACCTGGGCAGGGTGCTCTCATTTACGTCGAAGCCCTGGATGCCGAATATCATGGCAAAGTCAGCGCCATTTCTCCGTTCGCAGGTGACAATAACGGCGATATCACCTATACTCTAACAATTGAATTAGATGAGATCCCCGACACACTTCGCTGGGGCATGAGTACAACTATTGACTTTGAAAGCGACTAAATCCTCTCCCCCTATTCCCCAAAACATCAAGCGAGATGATCTTCCGCGCTGGCGGCAACTCATCTCGCTTTTTGGATGGACGCGCGATAGCAGCATCCTCCTAAGCGTCTTCTTTCTAACCATTGGATTGATCATCTACGTCTGGTGGCCCCTCGCCGAAGAAGTTCTTTCTTATATAGATTGGGATGGACCCTGGTGGCTCTATATGGATTGGCTGCTCATCGGCATCTTCCTTTTTATGAGCATCGCCATCGTATCGCGCGCAAATTTAGCGCGGGATTCAGTCACGATCATTGTCGCAACATTTGGCGGACTCGTCATCGAATCGTGGGGCACGCAAACAAATCTCTGGCATTATTACACCGCCGAACGCCCCCCGCTCTGGATCATCCCCGCCTGGCCTATTGCCACATTAACGATCAATCGGATTGTGCTTGTATTGGACGTTCTCATAAAGAAAGCAAAAGAAAGCACTGATTTTGCGAGGAGGGCGAATGCCCGACGAAGCAATCTTATAAATCATAAGACTACTTCGTCGCAAAACCATGCTCCTCGCAGAGTCATATCTCAAGTTTCTATATTAAAAACTGCATACTGGATACTCTTCACTGCTTTCTTCACCCTCATGCTAACTTTCGTCGCACCCACCTTCAACAAATCCTATACACTGCTCTCCATCCTGCTCGTAGCGCTGCTCATTATCACCCCTACCGATCATCGCCTTGCCATCCTCACCTTTGTTGCTGGAGCCGGGCTGGGATATTACCTCGAGCTCTGGGGCACAACCCGTGAATGCTGGACCTATTACACCTTCCAGAAACCACCCCTCTTTGCTGTACTTGCGCACGGCATGGCAGCCGTCGCCTTCTGGCGGGCAGAGTTATTTGCAAAGATGATTTGGGTAAACATGAATATTATTTTTTCTCAAAAGGAGAAGTCACTATGAATTTCGATAAATTTATTGATCGCAACGAATACCCGACTATGAAATGGAGCAAAAGCTTCCTTGCAGAACATTTTGGAAATGAAGATGCTATTCCAATGTCAGTAGCGGATATGGATATAAAAGCGCCACCAGCTGTGATAAAGCACTTAGAGCAACGCGTAGCACATGGAATCTATGGTTACGAATACAAAGCTGAGAGTTATTTCGCTGCTCTTGCTTCATGGTACCAAAACAGGTATGGATGGAAAATAGACCAGAAAGAAATAGAGCCTGCCCCTTCCATCTTGAATGCTATTTCAATTTTGATCGATCAGCACTCCAACGAAGGGGATGGAGTCATTCTTCAGACTCCCGTTTTCTTTGAATTCCGAATGGTTGTAAAAAGCAGCCAAAGGAAAATGGTCAAGAACCCGCTCAAATTTGTAGATGGACAATATCAAATAGACTTTGATGATCTGGAAGTTAAAGCATCTAATCCAAAGAACAAGGTGTTGATCTTATGCAATCCACATAATCCTGTTGGCAGGGTTTGGACAGAAGCTGAGCTAAAGCAAATCGCAGATATCTGTGAGCGTCATGGTGTTTTCGTTATCGCCGATGAAATTCATGGTGACTTTGCCTTTCCACCCCATCAATATATCCCTTATCTAAATATCTCTGAAAAAGCTGCGCAAAATGGGGCCGCCTGTATTTCTCCTGCAAAAACATTCAATATTGCTGGTATGGTTGATGCAATAGCAGTGATTCCCAATGAAAAGCATCGCCATCAATTCCATGAATTTGCCCATCGCTATCAAATTAACAAGGTCAACGTCTTTGCTTCTGTTGCGACAGAAGCTGCTTATAAAGATGGCGCTGAGTGGTTAGATGCGCTTCTGGTCTATATACAAGGGAATGTTGACTTGATCAGAGATTTCCTAGAGAAAAATCCCATCGGGGTTTCATTAATTGAACCGGGGGGTACCTTCCTGGTCTGGTTGGATTTCAGGGAACTTGGTTTAAGTGTAAAAGAACTGGGAGTTTTTCTTGGCAAAGAAGCCGGGATCGCACTCTCTCCTGGGTATTGGTTTGGCAGAGAAGGAGCAGGCTTCGCTCGTATGACTATAGCCTGCCCACGAGAAAGAGTTCAAAACGCTCTTGACAACTTGAAGGCAGCAGCGAAGAAACTCAAAGCATGAAAGAAGCGGATATTCAATTACTAAAACTTCTCGCTCGTCGTCTTGAGCGCCTAAACGTCGACTCGCTCTGGGCGCGCCGAGCCAGCGGAACGCGGGGGAATATCATCAAGGTAGTTGCCGAAATTGAAGCGGGAGGAAAAGTTGACACGGAACGCCTGCGTCCGCTTATCAATCGTGCCTTCAAAGTGCTCGAACATGCCGCGCAGGAAATCCCTGACTTAGATGAGATTCGGAAAAAGTATCAATAACTCACCATGTTTTTCTTTACATCTAAGCGCGAAAAAAATCTCTGGCTCTGGGCTTTTACTGTTATTATCGCAATCTACTCAACGCTGGGATTAGCCGGAAAACTGGCCGCATTTCTGCGTGATCGCAACTTATTAGATTCCATCTATGTTTTCGGTTTTGCTTTGGCCGTGATCGCGATCATCGGAAGCGGATTGAAGATGAAACTAAGGCAGCGGGAAATATGGATTTTGCTTGGGATCGTTGCCGTCTACGCGATGGTATCGGTCCGTTTTTTTCTTAGCCCAGAAGAACGCACCCATCTCTTCGAGTACGGCATCGTCGCAACGCTCATCCACCAAGCACTGCTTGAGCGTTTGCGAAACAGAGGCAAAGTTCCTGTCCCCGCGCTTTTAGCCATAATCATCACTGCCCTACTTGGCTGGTTCGACGAGGGGATTCAAGCGATATTACCCACTCGCGTTTATGATATCCGTGATGTCGGTTTCAATGCCCTTGCAGGGTTTATGGCGATTATGGCAAGTGTTGTTTTAGGTGTGGTACGCAAGCGATTTGCACAAGAACTGGAACAACACAAGGTAAAGTAGAAACTACAACCCATTCATCTTCGCTTCCTGCCAGCATTCTTCCATTTCGTCTAAAGTCATATCTGTCATGGCGAATTTGCCGTCACGGGCACATTGTTCTATGAAGGCAAAGCGGCGTTTAAAGCGGATATTCGCTTCTCGCAGTGCAGATTCAGCGTCCACGCCTTGCCAACGGGCAAAGTTGACCAAGACAAAGAATAGGTCACCGATTTCAGCGACGACTTCTTCACTGTTCTCAGCCTGGCGAATTTCTTCGATCTCTTCCATCAATTTATCGAGTACACCGCTAATGTCGCCCCAATCGAAGCCGACACGAGCGGCTCTGTCCTGATATTCCTGTGATTGGTTCAGCGCAGGGAAAGAAAGCGGGACACCGTCTAAAATCCCTTTTTCGCTTTCGCCATTATCTTTGCGCTCTTTTTCCTTAAGTTGCTCCCAGTTTTTCAACACTTCCCCTACCCCATCGACATCTGTTTCAGCAAAAACGTGTGGGTGTCTGCGGACGATCTTATCGTAGATGCCTTTGATGATCTCGTTCATTCTGAAATTGCCTGATTCTGCACCAATTTGAGCGTGCAACACAATCTGTAGAAGAAGGTCTCCAAATTCTTCTGCCATGCCATCAAAATCGCAGGCATCTATGGCGTCGAGAGTTTCGTAGGATTCTTCAAGCAGATGCGGGCGGAGGCTTTTATGTGTCTGCTTTTTATCCCAAGGACAACCGTCGGGGGCGCGGAGATGGGCAACGATCTCTTGAAAAGCAGAGAGGGATGTCCCCGCTTCGAGGGGCGGGATGTAGATAGCGCTAACTTCGGCATCCTGTTCACTTGAAATGAGCAAGCCTAAATTCACCTTCGTTATCGCTCCGCTTTTAGCAGCCAACCGCAGGGGGTGAGAATCTGCATAAGTAGTCTGCAAGATAATGCGGGTGGCATCCAGATCCAGCGGAGTTTCTCCCCAAAGTAAAACGGGAAAATCCGGTTGAAAAGGTGGCACATGGGCATCTTTTAGCTCTTGAACATTGAGCAAAATGAGTTTGGGTGTATTTTGAAGTTCAAATGCGTTAAGAAGTTGGTTTAAGTTTGACATAGGGCTTAAAGAGCAAAAGCTAATGCGGTAAAACACATTAGCTTTTGTTTTTGTATAGAAAATTTTCTAACGTTTGGTGTAGGTCGGAGCCTTGCGAGCACCTTTGAGACCTGGTTTCTTGCGTTCCTTGACCAAGGGGTTACGGGTTAGGTAGCCGCCTTTGCGGAGTGCGGGTTGCAGTTCGGGGTTTAATTTGATCAGTGCACGAGCCAAACCAAGCATCACTGCATCAGTTTGCCCTGTTACACCACCACCTTTAACGAGAACACTAACATCGTAAGATGCTTGTTTTTCACCAGCAGCTGCAAAGGGAGACAAAATGGTATTTGTATCACCATGGCGGGTGAAATAATCTGCAAGCTCTTTTTCGTTGACAATGAATTGGCCAGAGCCACTTGAAACACGCACACGGGCAGAGCTTTCTTTGCGGCGACCAATTCCTTCAAAATATCGTTCAGACATAATATTTCCTCTTTATTATTTCAGCGGCTCAGGGTTTTGCGCTTCGTGTGGATGATCTGCAGTTGCATAGACCTTAAGGCGTTTGAGTACGCTGCGCCCCATTTTATTGTGAGGGAGCATCCCCCAAACAGCAGAGCGAATAACACGATCTGGATAAGTGTCCAATAATTCGCGCAAGGTTTTGGTTTTAAGACCACCGGGATAACCTGAGTGGCGATAGTATTTTTTCGTATCCAACTTCGAGTTTGTGCGCGTACCAGTAACAGTAATGCCACCAGCATTTACAACGATCACGTTATCGCCCATCTCTACACCAGGCGTAAAGGTTGGTTTATGTTTACCAAGCAAAGCAGCGGCAATTCTGGTCGCCAAACGACCCAAATTTTCGCCATTGGCATCCACTACGTACCAACCACGCTCGATTTCAGCTTTTTTAGGATAATAAGTTTTATACACTTCGTCTCTCCATTTTAGACATCAGACTTTAGATGTCTGACTTTAGACTTTTGGTTTTAGATTATCAAGATAAGAAACTTCAACGAGGTTCAATCCATTGGATGGAGCGATTCCGCTCGTGACCTCCACTTGCTCGGCTAAAGCACGGGCAAATTTCTCAACCGGAATTTGGTTCTGTGCAATCACAACCTGCGTAAGAACAAGTCTTCGCACCATGTGATAAAGAAAGGCATTCGCCTGCACTTCAAATATCCACTCATCTTCTTGCTTTTTCCAACTCGCACACATCAAATGACGTTCTGTACTGCCTCCGGCACGGGGGGGGGAACCAAAGGCTGCAAAATTATGTTTACCAGGCAGCATGGCTGCCAACGAGTGGAGTATTTCGCCATCTACTTCAGGGAAAATCCGCCAAGCATAGCGCTCTCGAAGCGGGTCACGATCTCTTTGGCAAAAAAGGCGATAACGGTATAAGCGGGCAGTTGCATCAAAGCGAGGGTGAAACTTCGCCGGAGCAATTTGCACCTGGCTTATAGCCATATCGGCTGGCAAATTGGCATTGAGCGCATTTCTAAGAGCATCCAGGCTGTGCTTCCAATTAAAATCGAAAGTAGCCACCTGCCCCAAAGCATGGACACCTGCATCAGTGCGCCCAGCCATAAGAACAGAGCTCTCTGCCCATCCCATTTTACGGAGGGCTTCTTCTAGCTCGCCCTGTACCGTTCTGCGGGATTTTGCCTGCCGCTGACTACCGAAAAATTCGGTGCCGTCATAAGCAAGGATAATCTGGTAACGTTCCATTTTCAGCGTTCAGTGGTAGATCGCTCTAAGCTACCGACCACTGATTACTGGCATTTATTCTTCTACTAATTCAATAAGAACCATTTCGGCACCGTCACCTTTGCGAGGTCCGAGTTTCAATGTGCGGGTATAACCACCATTGCGGTTGACAAAGCGAGGGGCAATATCATCAAAAAGCTTGGGCAAATCTTTATTGCTACCCAATTTCTTTGCAGCCAAACGGCGAGCGTGTACTTTTTGTGCATCTTCTGCTTCAATGCTGTTGCGAGCCAAAGTGATCAGCTTTTCAGCTTCACCACGAATGGCTTGAGCTTTTGCTTTTGTGGTCTTGATCCGTTCATGCTCAAAGAGCTGCCGGATGAGTGTACGGCGCAAGGCAGTGCGTGCGCCTGTGGAGCGATTTAATCGCTTTCCTGCTATCTGATGTCGCATCTTAATTACTCCGCGTTATCTTCACTTTCTTCTTCATCCGACATAAAGCCCTTCTCGGTCATCTTTTGGCGTAGCTCTGTAAGACTCTTTTCACCAAAATTGCGGATGGACATAATCGCCTGATCGCCTTTTTCAAGTAGATCGATCACATCGCCCACTGTTGTGATCCCTGTGCGTTTCAAAGAATTGAAAACACGCACAGAAAGATCAAGGGCTTCGATCGGTGTTTCAGCAATTTCGCTGGTAACACCTTTCTCTTCTACTTCCTCTTCGATCACAGCCATCAGCGATTCTTCGCTAACGCCAGCGATATGACGGAGATGTTCAATCAAGATCTTGCCAGAAGTGCTCAGTGCTTTTTCAGGAGCAATAGAGCCATCTGTCCAGATCTCGAGCATCAATTTATCATAATTGGTGCTTTGCCCAACACGTGCAGAGCTCACATCCCAATTAACTTTCTTAACCGGGCTGAACAACGCATCTACAGGCATCTCACCGATGGGCATGTGTTCACTGCGTTCGTTTGCAGGTGAATAACCTCGCCCGCGCTCTACAGAGAATTCAATATCCATTGTGGCTTTGTTATTGTCTACCGTAAATAGATAAAGCTCAGGGTTGACAATTTCCACTTCTGGTGGCGCAATAATATCTGCTGCTGTCACAACGCCTTCGCCACGCACTTCAAGATGCATACGAGTGCTATCCACACCATCTAGTTTCATGCGGATCTGTTTGACCTGCAACATGATCTGGACAACATCTTCGCGTACACCCGGGACATCTGTAAACTCATGCAATACATCAGCAATTCGCATAGAGGTTACGGCGATGCCAGGCAAGGATGACAAAAGTGCACGTCGCATTGCATTGCCAATAGTGGCACCATAGCCTTGCTCTAGCGGGCTGATAATAAATTTGCCGTAATTGCGAGATTCAGCTTCTCTCTCAATTTTCGGTATAACCATATTTGTGATACCAGTCACGGTTCACCTCTCCCAGTCTAAGCAGAAAAAACTCTGATAAGACAAATTCCTAGCGTGAGTAATACTCAACAATAAGTTGTTCGTTCAAGCTACCATCAATTTCAGATCGTTCTGGTAAACGTCCAACTTTTCCTGCCAATGTTTTTGCATCTCGTTCAAGCCATGCAGGAACGTTGCGTTTTTCAACAACTTCACCTAAGGTCTTGAAGAAAGGTTTCTTTCGAGAAATTTCACGCACAGCAAGTTCATCGCCATCTTTGAGGAGCATTGAAGGGATGTCTGTTCGACGGCCATTCACAATAAAATGCCCATGAGTTACCATCAAACGAGCTTCTGCTCGGCTAGAGGCAAAACCCATACGAAAGACAACATTGTCTAAACGAGATTCAAGAATTTGAAGCAAGTTCAAACCAGTCAGCCCACGTCGCCCAAGAGCAACTTTAAAATAGCGGCTAAATTGACGTTCTAAAATACCATAAACTCGACGAGCACGTTGCTTTGCACGCAATTGACGACCGTAATCGGATTCGCGTTTTTTGCGACGGCTCATATTACGCCCGTGTTGACCAGGGGCATAATCACGTTTATCAAATGAACATTTCGGAGAGAAACAACGCTCTCCTTTAAGAAATAGCTTTTCGCCTTCACGCCGACATAATTTACATACCGGCCCAATATATTTCGCCATACTTTTCTTTCCTTATTCTCAACTAGACGCGGCGTTTCTTTGGAGGCCGACAACCATTATGGGGGATCGGCGTAATATCTGCAATGGAGCGCACTTTGATACCCAATGCCTGAATAGCACGGATAGCATTTTCTCGTCCGGGACCAGGGCCTTTGATAAAAATATCAACTTCCTGAATACCCAGTTGTTGCGCTGCTTTACCAGCTTGCTCGGCTGCCAAACGTGCTGCAAAAGGCGTACTTTTGCGGGACCCTTTGAAACCTACAGAGCCTGCACTGCCCCATGCAACCGTATTACCTTGCATGTCGGTAACTGTAATAATTGTATTATTGAAAGAAGCCATAACATGCACTTGCCCCTTGGACAAAGTGCGCTTTACCTTCTTCTTAGACGCACCACGACGTGCTGAACTACTTTTTTTTGCTTTAGCCATAATTCCTCGCTAAATATCTACTCTACTTCGATGCGCCACGTCGGCGACCACGACCTGCAACAGTCTTCTTGGGACCTTTGCGTGTGCGAGCGTTGGTGCGCGTGCGTTGCCCATTAACGGGCAAGCTGCGACGATGGCGGAGACCACGATAACAACCAATCTCGATCAATCGCTTAATATTCATCTGCGTTTCACGGCGAAGATCACCTTCGAGTTTGTAATTCTTATTAATGAATTCACGCAGTGCTGCCAGATCGCTTTCAGATAGATCCTGAATACGCTGGTCTGGATTCACATTTGTCGCGGCCAAGATGTCCTTTGCACGCGTCCGCCCGATCCCATAAATATAGGTCAAGCCAATTTCTACCCGTTTGTTACGGGGAAGATCAACACCTTCGATTCTTGCCATAATTCACACTAACCTTGTCGTTGTTTATGTTTAGGATTTTCGCAAATAACGTACAATTTGCCTCTACGTCGAACTATTTTGCATTTCGCACAACGCTTGCGAACAGATGGTGACACTTTCATTATTATCTCCTACTTGGCGGCTGGCGCTTAGCTCAGCCAAAGCACTGGATTATACTTGGTGATTTCTTATCCGTCTAGTGCTTAGCGTTTAGTCTTGACAGTATTTTGCCTTCAAATCAAAGGACAGTCAGGATCAGAGGTTCTCCTTCGGTTACGGCAATCGAATGTTCGAAATGCGCCGTCAATGATTTGTCTGCAGAAATTACTGTCCATTGGTCAGCCAAGACTTTTGTCTTTTCTGTACCAACAAGCACCATCGGTTCCAGGGCAATGGTAACCCCGGGACGAAGTAAAAGCCCGCGACCTGAAGTACCATAATTTGGCACTTGAGGCCCTTCGTGCATTTGTCGTCCCACGCCATGACCAGTGTATTCTCGCGTAACGTAGAAGCCACGGCTTTCAACATATTTTTGTATCGCAGCAGAAACATCGCCAGTTCGGTTGCCTGCTCGCATTTTATCAATGCCAGCCATGAGAGCACCTTCGGTAACATCAAGCAATTTCTGCGATGCAGAAGAGAGTTTTCCTACTCCCGCTGAAAAAGCAGAATCTGCTACAAAGCCACCAAAAACTGTTCCACAATCAATTGAGACAATGTCGCCTTCTTTCAATTTTCTTTTCTTACTTGGGATCCCATGTACAAGTTCTTCATTGATACATACCGTGATCGAAGCCGGGTATGGATAGGGTCCAGGATAGTTTTTGAAAGGCGATACAGCATTGTGTTTCCGCAGCACTTCCTCAGCAGCCGCGTTGAGGTCGGCTGTGGTAACACCAGGTTTTAAAAGTTCTCGAACAGTTTCATGAACTGTTGCATTTATACGCCCTGCTTCTTGCATAATTTCGATCTCTGCAGGGTTTTTAACGTGAATTTGTCTTGCCCAATCCATCATTATTTTTTGACAATAGCGAGTATATCTTTTGCTATATCTTCAATAGACTGCTCGCCTTGTACTTCTACCAATATTTTTTGATCTTGATAATACGCAATCAAAGGTGATGTTCGTTCTGCATAGACTTTAAGCCGTTTTTTTGCAGTTTCAACTGTATCATCATCACGTTGATACAACTCTGAGCCGTCTTTGTCACAAATACCTTCTTCTAATGGAGGCTTAAATACAGAGTGAAAAATATGTCCATTCTTGCGGCAAGTCCAACGACCAGAGAGACGCTCGACCAGAACTTCATCCGATGCTTTGATATAAGGGACGATGCTCACGCCTTCATCCATGCTATCTAATATGGCTTTGAAGGCTTCCGCCTGTTTTAGTGTGCGCGGAAAACCGTCCATAACGGCACCCAGTTCACAATCCGAGCGAGAAATCCGCTCTTTTAGCATCCCTATTGTTACGTCGTTTGGAACAAGTTGGCCTTTATTGATGTAACTCTGCGACAGTTGTCCCAATTCTGTTTGATTTTTAATGTTTTCACGAAAGAGATCGCCTGTTGAGATATGCACTAACCCAATTTGCTTTGCCAAAATTTTTGCTTGAGTGCCTTTTCCAACACCTGGAGGACCGAGCAAAACAATATAGGTAGCCATGTCTATGTCTCCTTAGCGAACGAGAATTGAATCTTGGTATCCGTGTAATTTGAGTTCGGCGTCGATGTTTTGGAAAACATCTCGAACAACACCAACTACAATGAGTAATCCAGCAGATGAAACGAGAAGCAAGCCTGTTCCTTGAGACCCAATAGGCATAATGAATTGCATAAGGTAGGGCAATACTGCTACAAGACCAAGGAATAACGCGCCAGGCAAAGTAATGCGACGCTGTACTTTTGTAAGATAACGCTGTGTTGGAGCCCCACGGCTCACACCAGGGATTTGCGCGCCCATACGCTTGAGGTTGTCACCATAATTTTGCTGAGCGAAAAGAACATCAGTGTAGAAGAAGGTAAAGATCACGACCATGAGGAAGTAGATCAACCAGTAAACACCACCTGTACCATTGAAGGTATTCTGTGTGCCTTGTGCAAAATTCGCGACCCATTCTATTTCTGAGCGTAAAAAGAAGCTGGAAACAATAGCTGGGAATTGCAAGATAGCGCTAGCGAAGATGAGTGGGATCATGCCTGCCATGTTAACCATCAAAGGTAAAGAGCCTTTGACTGGCATAGACATACGATTGCCCATGCGACGCCCAGGGTACATAACAGGAACGTTGCGTCGGCCTTGCTGAACAAAGACGATGGCGTAAATCGTTAGAGCTAATACAATTATTGTCATCCCCAGCAAAATCCAGCGGTTTTGTTCGTCCTGCATTATGCTAACGAGGTTGCTCGGAAGGGAGACAACAATACCTGCAAAAATGATCAAGGAAAGACCTTGTTTGCGCATCCCGTACTCAGAAATCAGCTCTCCCAACCAAATAGCAAACATTGTTCCACCAGTCATTGCCATAAGGACAGTGATAGAAGGAAGAATCAAATCTCCACTAAGACCAAAAGGAATAATTTGTGGCAAGTTTGATTGTGTTGCATAGGAATTGAAGATATTAACCTGTCCAATTGCAGAAAGAGCAGCCATTGGTACAGCCAAGATATAGGTCCACTTCTCCATCCATTTTTGTCCTTCGCGTGGGTCCTCTTCCATCCTACGCTGCAAAGCTGGGACAATAGGGGTTAGCAACTGTAAGATAATTTGCGCTGTAATATAAGGATAAACACCCATAGATAGAAGCGAAAACTGTGATACAGTGCCACCAGACAAAAGATCAAGGAAGTTAAAGAAAGTCCCACCAGCACCAGTGTTAACCAAAGCTTCCAGTGCAGCTAAATCTACACCGGGGACAGGGACATTAGCTGCTACACGATAGAGAGCCAAGAACCCCAGCGTATAAAGTAATTTACGCCGGATATCAATGGAAGTCCATAGGTAACGCCATCCAGAAAATGTTGACTTCATAAAGTCTCCTTGTCCTACGACAAGCTAGCTAATCAACTCTACACTGCCACCAGCAGCTTCAATTTTTTCTTGCGCGCCTTTGCTAACACGATGAACACGCACTTTGAGAGCCTTTTCTACTTCACCGCGCCCTAAAAGGACAACGGGATTGCGAGAATCACGCAATAAGCGAGCTTCTTTCAGGCTTTCGGGGGTCACTTCAGCATTAGCTTTAAATGCTTCTGCCAACTGGTCAAGGTTGATTTCGTTATATTTGATGCGATTTCTAACATGCATCCCTTTACCACGCATAAAAGGCAAACGACGGAAGAAAGGCAAGTTCCCGCCTTGACGATATAAACTGCCACCGCTTCCCGAACGGGATTTTTGTCCCTTATAGCCTCGTCCAGCCGTTTTACCTTGTCCGGCAGCGATACCGCGCCCAACACGTTTTCGGCTTTTCTTCGCGCCAGAGTTTGGCGCAAGATCATGTAATTTCATATCAAAATCCTACTCTTCTACTTTGATCAGGTGGCTAACTTTAAAAAGCATTCCGCGCAAAGCGGGGGTGTCCACATGCTCTACTGTATGATTGATACGGCGTAGACCTAATGCACGTACAGTAGCTTTTTGTCTTTTGTTATACCCGATCGTGCTTTTAACCAAGGTAACACGTAGTTTTTTTTCTTTAGCTTTCTTCGCCATGACAGATTACCTCCGTTCCCAGAATGGCATCAGGTCTTTGACGTCTTTGCCTCGTCGGGCAGCTTCTTCAGTTGGCGACTTTACTTGCTCTAGGGCATGAAAAGTTGCTTTAACAACGTTAAGAACATTGTTACTACCTAAAGATTTTGTCAAAATGTCTTTGACACCAGCAGCTTCTAAAACTGCGCGAACGCCACCTGCAGCAATAACACCTGTACCGGGGGACGCTGGTTTCAAAAGGACTTTAGCTCCTGCAACACGACCAATTGTGCTATGTGCAATAGTCGTATCCGACAAATTCACAAAGTGAAGATCTCGGCGTGCACGATCAGAGGCTTTGCGGATCGCATCGGGTACAGAATTGGCTTTGCCAGTTCCCATACCGATTTTCCCTTTACCATCACCTACTACCATTGTAGCGCGGAAACGGAAACGGCGACCACCTTTGACCACTTTTGCTACACGAGCAATCTCGATCATGCGTTCGTCAAGATCGTCTTTTTCAAATTTGTTTTTCTTATCAAAATTTGCCATAGTATTCTCCAGACAATCCTAGAACTGTAAGCCACCTTCACGTGCGGCATCAGCCAAAGCTTTGACGCGCCCGGTATAACGGAAACCACCGCGATCAAAAACTATGCTAGTAATTCCTGCTTCTTTTGCGCGCTGAGCAATTGCTTCGCCAACAAGACGAGCTTGCTCAACTTTCTTAGCGCCTTCCATTTTACTGCGCAGTTCTGTATCAATGCTGGAAGCAGAAGCAAGTGTCTTCCCTGCTTCGTCATCAATTACCTGAGCGTAAATCTCAGAAAGGCTTCGAAAAACACTCAAGCGTGGGCGTGAGGGAGTCCCTGAGATATGTTTACGCACACGAGCATGGCGTCTGATACGAGCTGCTGAACGATTCTTAGCACCCATAATTCTCTACATTCCTTTCCCGGCTTTGCCAGCCTTGCGGCGGACATATTCACCAAGATAGCGGATCCCTTTGCCATGATAAGGCTCAGGGGGGCGAACTTTTCGAATTTCGGAGGCTATTTTGCCTACGACTTCTTTGTCGATACCCATAACCTTAATTTGCTTGGTTTTAGAATCTGCATCAAAACTAATGCCATCCACAGGTTCAATTTCAACCGGGTGTGAATAGCCTACATTCAAAACAAGGTTTTTGCCTTTAAGTTCAGCGCGATAACCAACGCCTTGAATTTCGAGCACTTTCTCAAAACCTGCGTTGACACCATGCACCATATTTGCAATTAAAGCGCGCGTCGTTCCATGAAGGGCACGTTCTGTCGGATGATCAGATTTACGTTTAACGGTAACCTGCCCGTCTTCTTGTGCGATTTCCATCAGATGTGAAAACTGACGCTGCATTTCACCTTTTGAGCCTTTGACTTTTACGAAAGACCCTTTTATATCAACCTGTACACCTGCGGGGATTTCAACAGGTAAACGTCCAATACGAGACATCGTTATACTCTCCTGTTACCAAACTTTGCAGAGGAGTTCGCCGCCAATGCCTAATGAACGAGCTTTTTGCCCGGTCATTACTCCTTTTGGAGTGGACAAAATGGCGATGCCAATACCAGAAAGAACCCAGGGAATATCCCGTTTTTTGGTATAAACACGACGTCCAGGGCGACTTACTCGCTCTAAACCGGTGAGAACCGATTGGCGTTCGCGGCGCTTACCTACATATTTAACCCGTACACGCAAGACAGGTTTGTGCGGTTCTGCGTCATTTACGACTTCTACCGTCTCCAAGTAACCTTCATCTTTAAGGATGTTGGCAATTTCTATTTTCATCTTGGAGCTAGGCATAGCAACGGTTGCTTGACCAACCATGACAGCGTTTCGAATACGCGTCAGCATATCAGCGATAGGATCAGAAATACTCATAATTTCACCTTTACCTAACTACCAAGAAGCTTTGGTTACGCCAGGGATTTTCCCTTCTAGCGCTAACTCGCGGAAGCAAATTCGACATAAGCCAAAGCGGCGGATATAGCCACGAGGGCGACCACAACGCTGGCAACGGTTGCGAACGCGGGTTGGGTACTTGCGTCGCATCTCACGATACTGCATACATTTTTTTGCCATATTATGCTTCCTTTTTGAAGGGCATCCCAAGCAAACTCAACAAGGAACGTGCTTGGTCATCATTCTGTGCGGTTGTGACGATGGTTATTTCCATGCCGCGCAGTTTGTCAATTTTGTCATAATCAATTTCGGGCCAAATCAACTGATCTTTAAGACCCAAGGTGTAATTTCCACGCCCATCAAATGAGTTAGGGGAAATTCCACGAAAGTCACGTACACGAGGGAGAGCAACATTAATGAGACGATCTGCGAAAGCCCACATTTTCTCTCCACGCAAGGTTACTTTTGCACCAATTGCAACGCCTTCACGTAATTTGAAGTTCGCGATATTTTTACGCGATTTTGTTACGACCGGTTTTTGCCCTGTGATTATTGAAAGGTCGCCGACTGCAGCTTCGATAACTTTGGGGTTCTCTTTTGCTTCGCCAAGACCAATATTCACAACAATTTTTTCAATAGACGGTACTTGCATCACGCTTGAGTATCCAAATTCCTTCACCAGCGAGGATACCGCCTCTTTTTGATAAAACTCTTTCATTTTGTTCATATCAACGCTCCAGTAGCCCTATTCTATAATCGCCTGGCATTTTTTGCACACACGATGGGCACCATCTTCATCACGTTGTACAGCGATACGCGTGGGTTGATCACATTTTGGGCAAACCAACATTACGTTGGAGATATGCATAGGCCCTTCAAATTTGATCAATCCAGGATTAATTGTGCGTCCTTGCGATTGTACTTGCGCCTGATGCTTGGTGCGTAAATTTACGCCTTGCACAACTACGCGATCAACCTTGGGGAGGACGTTAATTACTTCTCCGCGTCTTCCTTTATCTTCAAAGCGACCGCTCATAATTTCAACGGTATCGCCTTTGCGGATTTTATTTTTCATTATTTTGCTCCCAAAACCCTAGAGTGCTTCCGGGGCTAGCGAAACGATCTTTGTATACCCATGCTCACGCAATTCGCGTGCAACGGGTCCAAAGATACGGCTACCCTTCGGGTTTTTACTATCACCATCAAGAATAACTGCGGCATTATCATCAAAGCGGATGTGCGAGCCGTCGTCACGACGCCATTCCTTAGAAGTGCGTACGATCACAGCACGTACAATTTCACTTTTCTTGACAGAACCTTGCGGCGAAGCAACTTTAACGGTAGCAATTACAACGTCACCGATGCTGCCATATTTACGTACCGAGCCACCCATCACGTTGATCACTAAGATCTCGCGTGCACCGGTGTTATCAGCAATCTTCAAACGTGACTCAGTTTGTATCATCGCTTAGTTCTCCTACACCTGCATCAGCAGTACGTGTTTCACGCTTGATAATTTCTTCGACAACCCAATGTTTCTCTTTAGAAATCGGGCGGCTTTCTACAATACGAACTTCATCGCCGATATTACATGCCATTTCATCGTGCGCTTTGACACGCTTGTTGCTATGCACAACTTTACGATAAAGAGGGTGACGATAGGTTCGTGTGATTTCGACCACAACTGTTTTCATCATTTTGTTGCTGGTCACAAATCCTGTCATTCGACGACGTTCGTTCATGCTTCACCTTCCAACTTAGCCTCTGCTTTAAGCTCGTTGATAATCGTGCTCATTCGAGCAATATCACGGCGCATAACACGCATTTGGCTTGTGTCTGTTAATTGACCAGTAACCTGCTGAAAACGGAATTTCATTAATTCCTCGCGGGCATCTGCCAATTTAGTTTCTATTTCGCCAATAGACAATTCACGGAGTTCATTTGCATTCATGTCTATTCATCTCCTAATTCGCGAGAAACAATTTTGGTTTTTACCGACAGTTTGTATTGAGCAAGTCTAAGTGCTTCAATAGCGACATCGTCCGGAAGACCACCGATCTCAAACATAATGCGGCCAGGTTTTACCACGGCAACATAATACTCTACAGACCCTTTTCCCTTACCCATACGTGACTCTGCAGCACGTTTTGTATAAGGTTTGTCAGGGAAAATACGAATCCACACCTTACCACGGCGTTTCATAGAACGTACAATTGCTCGACGAGCAGATTCGATCTGACGAGCTGAAATCCATCCTGGTTCTAAAGCCTGAATTCCATAATCACCAAAGCTAACCTCGGCTCCACGTTGCGCTTTTCCACGCATTCGTCCGCGCATTTGTTTACGCCACTTAAATCGTTTTGGCATCAACATAAAAATAACCTCTTTCCTTAAGTAACCCTAAGGGGAAACCTACTTACTAACGTAGACGCCTTTGGTTTCTTTGGCATCTTCTTCCACTTGTGGCAATTTTTCGCCTTTATAAACCCAGACTTTGACACCAATCGCACCATAAGCCGTTATCGCTTTCGTAACAGAGAAGTCGATATCAGCTCTTAGCGTTTGTAGCGGAACTCGTCCATCACGCATCCATACACGACGTGCCATTTCTGCACCACTAAGACGACCTGAAACTTCGATCTTTACGCCTTCGGCACCTTGTCGCATTGCATTTTGGATAGCACGCTGCATGGCACGGCGATAAGCGATACGGCGCGTTAATTGATCTGCGATATTCACAGCGATCAAATGAGCATCAGTATCAGGTGACTTGATCTCTTTTACATCCAAGTCCACTTTTTGACCTACGAGCTCTTCTAGGGCTTTACGAATCTTCTTAACACTTTCGCCTTTGCGCCCAATCAACACACCAGGTTTTGCGGTTTGAACCGACACTTTTACTTTGCCGGGAAAACGTTCAATTTCAATACCTGAAATGCCTGCTCGCTGTGTAAGTACAGATTCTGCTAATTGCTTGCGTAATTCTGTAACTTTTCTGAATGTTGGGGAGCCACCTTTAGCAGCAACGCCTGTCAGAAGGCTACGAATTGCAATATCTTGTTGTAATAAATCACGGTATTGCGTCCCTTTAGCAAACCAACGAGCTTTCCAAGGGTGTGTGATCTTCAGGCGAAATCCAACGGGATGAACTTTACGACCCATAATATCTCCTTTGCGTCCTATTTACGCTTCTCGCTCACGCAAGATTACGGTTACATGCGAAGAGCGGCGGAGCAAGGGCTTAAAACGACCTCGTGCTCCGAAGCGACGCCACTTACGCGTGGGGGCTTCATCTGCATAAATTTTGGCAACATAAAGGTCTTCCCGATTGAGCCCAAAATTTTCCTCAGCATTAGCAACTGCAGAAGCGAGCAATTTTCGAACAGGTTCTGCAGAGCGTTTTTGTACAAATCGCAACATTTCAAGTGCCTTTACAGCATCTTTGCCACGAATCAAATCAATGACAAGGCGCACTTTCTGTGCAGATACTGAATGGTAGCTTAGCTTAGCGCGAATATCTTGAGTAGCCATAATTCAAACTCCTACCATTCCCCTAGACGAGATGACCACGGTAGGTGCGTGTAGGAGCAAACTCTCCCAAACGATGACCAACCATATTCTCGGTGATGTAAATCGGAACATGACGACGACCATCATGCACGGCAATTGTATGCCCAACCATCTGCGGGAAAATGACACTCGCCCGGCTCCAGGTACGAATTACTTTCTTTTCGCCCTTTTTGTTCATGGCATCAATTTTTACAAGTAGTTTTGGGTCAATGAAGGGACCCTTTTTCAAAGAACGTGACATATTAAAATCCTCGCTTATTTCCGCTTTTTACCGCGGCGGCGCACTATGTACTTATCAGTGTCTTTATTTCGGCGGGTCTTTTTACCCAAGGTGGGTTTACCCCATGGGCTTTTCGGACCAGGCATACCAATTGGTTGACGACCTTCACCACCACCATGAGGGTGATCGTTCGGGTTCATCGCAGAGCCACGAACGGTGGGACGGATACCCATGTGTCGTTTGCGCCCGGCTTTACCGAGTTTGATATTGCTGTGGTCAACATTACCAACTTGCCCAATAGTTGCATAGCAACCTTGGCGAACCAAACGCACCTCGCCTGAAGGCAAACGGATCTGAGCATAATCGCCTTCTTTTGCCAAAACCTGTGCAGAAGCACCGGCAGAGCGAACCATTTGGGCGCCTTTGCCCTCTTTCATCTCGATATTATGTACCATCGTACCAACCGGGATATTCGCAATCGGCAAAGAATTACCAGCTTTAATTTCAGCAGTAGGCCCAGAGACCAAAGTATCTCCAACTTTGACGCCTAAAGGAGCAATAATATATCGTTTCGCACCGTCTGCATAAAAAAGCAATGCTAAACGAGCTGTGCGATTTGGATCATATTCGATTGCTGCTACACGAGCGGGAACGCCTATCTTATCGCGTTTAAAATCTACAATACGGATAAAACGACGATGTCCACCACCTCGATGTCGGACGGTCACACGCCCATGAGCGTTACGCCCGCCTGTTTTGCGCAGGGGAATAATCAATGAACGTTCGGGAGTTTTTTTCGTAATCTCTTCGAACGTATACCCAGTCTTGTTACGCTGACCAGGTGTAGTCGGTTTATATTTTTTTACAGCCATTACTATACACCTTCAAAGACTTCTATCGAGTTGCCTTCAGCCAAGGTAACAATCGCTTTTTTGACACCAGCTTTACGCACCATCAAACGACGGCTACGAGCGCGAACGCTTCGTTTTGCTGCAGTTCTGATAATGTTTACGCGCGTCACATCCACGTCGAAAATTGTTTCGACAGCTTCTTTTACCATCGCCTTTGTCGCATCATTGCTAACGACAAACGTATACTGATTTAGCTTGCTAAGTTGGTAATTACTTTTTTCTGTAACCAACGGGCGACGAAGAACATCATAAATTGTAGTCATCGCTGCCTCCTATCCTAAGTGCGCTTTCAAAGCGTCTAAGGTTTTTAATGAAATGACCAATTTATCAAATCCCAAAATGTCGCGGACATTGAGATAACCAGCCAATAAAACTTTAGCATTCGGAATATTTCCAGCAGTGCGAACAACAAGTTCATAATTGCTGTCTTTTTCTGGAAGAAGGAGAAGCGCACTTGCTTCGCCTACTATATTTCCTAAAGCACCTGCCATCAAGCGAGTTTTGGGTTCAGTCAAAATGAAATCATCAACCACAACCACACTCTCTTCTGCTGCCTTTACGGAAAGAACTGAGCGCAAAGCTGCTTGACGCATTTTGCGCGGCATTTTCTTTTCATAGCTACGAGGACGTGGGGTATGAACTCTACCACCACCAACCCATTGCGGGGCACGTGTTGTGCCCTGACGAGCACGACCGGTACCTTTTTGCTTCCAAGGCTTATGACCACCACCAGAAACTTCACCACGTGATTTCGTTTTGTGCGTACCTAAACGAGCATTTGCCATCTGGCGCACATAGGCTTGGTGCATCAAATCTACATTAATCGGGGCTTCAAAAACTTCTGCAGGTAACTCTACCTGGCGAAGTTTCTTTCCCTCAACATTTACAACATCTACTTTCATGATATTTGCTCCAATACCCTGCGCTACTGCTTGCGCGCACCTTTGATAATGACAAGCCCGCCCTTGCCACCAGGAACAGAGCCCATTACGCCAAGCAAGTTACGCTCTGCGTCAACCAGGACAACTTTAAGTCCTTGGGAGGTCACGCGAACATTTCCCATTTGACCGGGCATTTTCTTTCCTTTAAACACGCGCCCTGGCGTACTACCAGCACCAGCAGAACCTGGAGAACGCTGGCGATCAGATTGACCGTGTGTCGCAGGCCCACCACCAAAACCATGGCGTTTCATACCACCTTGAAAACCTTTACCCTTACTAGTGCCCGTAATATCTACACGTTCACCAAGTTCAAAATTTTCAACAGTGAGCTTGTCACCGACGTTGAGTTCAGGGGATTTAATGCGAAACTCGCGCAAAAAGCGGAGAGGGGATAAATCGTTGGCTTTCAGATGCCCGCGCTGTCCACCTGTTAAGCGTTTGGGGTTGACTTCTTCAAAGCCGAGTTGCACAGCTGAGTACCCATCAACATCATTGGTACGCACCTGCGTAACATAACAAGGCCCAGCTTCGATGACAGTGATCGGCAAAGCAACACCGCTCTCATCAAAGATCTGGGTCATTCCAATCTTTTTTCCTATTAGCCCTTTCAACATTTTGTATTTCTCCTTCAAAAAATATTTGAGACTGCCAGCCGGGCTTGGCCACATCATCTCCTGAGTAAAGCAGTCAGCTATTTTGTAGCAGAGCGTTTGTTTTGGTCTGCTATCAAAAAAACTCTTGCTTTACCGTCTTACACACATCGGCTTTGCTAACCTTTGATTTTTTAGTTAGCAAAGCCCGTTGTGTTAATGCTTCGTAGTAGCAAGTTACAAAAGACTATATCTTGATCTCAATATCCACGCCTGCGGGCAGATTAAGCCGCATTAGCATATCAATCGTTTTTGACTCTGGATCCAAAACGTCAATCAAACGATTATGCGTGCGGATCTCAAAATGCTCGTGAGAATCTTTATCAATGAAAGTCGAACGACGTATTGTAAACCGTTCTTTCTTTGTTGGCAAGGGTACTGGACCAACAACATGGGCACCGCTACGCTCTGCAGTATCTACAATTCGTTTTGCAGATTGATCAAGAACGCGATGGTCATAAGCCTTGAGGCGGATACGAATCTTTTGTTTAGCCATAGTGGAATACCTAATATCTATCAGTCGAGTAGTTTAGTGATAACGCCTGCGCCGACGGTGAGACCGCCTTCGCGAATGGCGAACTTGGAGCCTTGCTCCAAAGCTACGGGGACAATCAACTCAACGGTCAAGTTGACAT
>CAZOOX010000018.1:0-38800 GCA_964581545.1 uncultured Anaerolineaceae bacterium | reverse complement strand
GTAATCATATGAATAGATTACAGCTTTCTCGATCTAAGCGAAAGTCCTAATAAGGCTTGCACAGTCGATTTGCAGTTGTGCGAACCTTATAAAAAATGTGCATTTGTTCTTTGCGAGTATTACTTTCCAAACCCCTCACTCAAGCCCCGCACCTGCTTTGCCGCATGGTACATCCTTATGACTTTAGATTCCCAATCATTCTCTCAACAACCGCGATCAACTCTGGAATATCATGCTGGCAAATATCAAAGACTTGCTCCACATCCACATCGAAGTAGCCGTGTGCGATCACATCTCGAACACCCATCACGCCACGCCATTCAATTTCAGGATATTCTTTGAGTAACTCACCCTTTGTTTTGTCGTCAATTCGTTTGAATGCCTCGCCCGCAGCGATCAAGCTCATGCAAATGCTGTCCAGCCTATCTATGCCTTCATTGTCTTTACGAAAATCCGATGGAGCTTTTATATTAGCAAAACGGCGAGGAATATGTTGCAAAGATTTAAGAATATTTTCCAGTTTTTCAAGGACAAAGGCTTTGTTATACATAGAGAGCTTCCTTTTGAATTTCTTTCTTTAAGCTCTCATCCATCTTCTCCCGCAAGCGAATTAAATCCACATCATGAGCGAGAAGGTTTTCCAATTCAGCTTTCATGCTGGCTGTACGGAAAAGATTAGGGCGGTCAGTTTCAAAGACAATATCCACATCGCTCTCAGAGGCAGCTTCATCGCGAGCTACTGACCCGAAAACACCTAAGCTGAGTAAATGATATTCTTTTGCATACTCTCTTTTGAACTGCCGCAAAATTGCGAGAACTTTTTCTTTATCCATCATTCTCTACCTGTTTTTCCAAAAGAAACTGTTGAATCGAGTATATCACAAGGAAAACGCCAAAACTTCGTGCTATTTTATGGCCGAAAACACTTCACTCAACCCCCTCACCTGCTCCGCCGCATGATACGACGACCGCACCAGCGGCCCGGACTCCACCCAGGGGAAGCCCAAATCTTTGCCAAAATCTTCCAACTCTTTGAACTCTTCTACCGTGTAATAGCGCGCAATAGGCAGGTGCTTTTTACTCGGTTGTAAATATTGCCCGATGGTTAGGATGTCCACATTCCAACTGCGCAGGTCGCGGATCACTTCTTTGACCTCATCCATCTCCTCGCCTAAGCCGACCATAATGCCCGATTTTGTTAGCCCTGTAGGCAACAACTTCTTGGCATTTACCAAAGTCGCTTTGGTGTTTGCATAATTGCTTTGTGGCTGAACAGATTTGAAAAGGCGTGGCACGCTCTCTACATTGTGGTTCAAAATTTCAGGGCGGGCATCCATCACAATTTTCAACGCTTCCACAGAGCCTTTGAAATCGGGGATTAAGACTTCCACCGAGCAATCGTCCAAAATCTCGTGGATGCGGCGGATGACCATTGCAAAGATCGGTGCCCCACCGTCTCTGCGCTCATCCCGATTTACAGATGTGATCACGGCGTGCTTCAATTCCATTGATTTTACGGCTTGGGCCACACGTTCGGCTTCATCCCAATCGAGTAGGGTGGGCATGCCGTGTTTTATGTCGCAGAAGCCGCAGGAACGCGTGCAAACATCACCAAGCATCAAAAAGGTCGCAGTGCCGGAGCCCCAGCACTCGCCCATATTTGGGCACATGGCTTCTTCGCAAACGGTGTGTAATTCCTTTTTACGCATCAAGGTTTTTAATTGTTTATGCGTTTCGCCGGAGGGAGCGCGGACCTTGAGCCACTCAGGGCGACGCATCGGTTTAGGGGTAGATTCTTCGGGGGAGATTCGATCTCGGGTAGGGGTAGCAGGCATAAATCCTCGTGTGATTCGTGTATGAGATGTTTGAGCTATGTCTTTGCGAGCGGAACGAAGCAATCTGTTTATTAAACGGGAGACTGCGTTGTGCCTCGCAGATTCATTAATCCAATTTCTTAACTTTCAACCTTAAACCTTCAACTTCGACAACTTCGATCCGCTCTCCTTTTGAAATTGCTTCCGTTAAATCGGCTTTTTCTGCTGTCCAAAGTTCGCTGCCAACTCGAACTGTCCCATCTGGAGAAAAATTTGTTTTGGCGAGACCTTTTTTACCAACCAGAGATTCGTGCCCTGTGCGAACAGGTGCCTTAAGCGCACGTAAGGCAAAGCTGAGAATAGCGGTGAACATGGCGGCGATGAGCAGTGCGACGGTGATAACCAGCGGCACAGAAACACGGGCAAATTCGGGCGTGCCAGCAGAATTAAAAAGTACCAGCGCGCCAACCACAAATGAGCCAATGCCCGCTGCTGTGAGCGCACCGTGCGTGGGTGCTTTGACATCGAGTATGAAGAGGACGAAAGAAATGATGATAAAAATGATGCCGAAATAATTAACGGGTAAAATGCCCATCCCATAGGTGGCAAGGGCAAGCGCGACAACGCCGATAAATCCTGCCACCCAACCGCCCGGGCTGCCCAGCTCGATGAAGATCGCTTGCGTGCCAATGGCGATCAGCAAAAAGACGATGTTAGGGTCAGTGAGCATCTTGAGCAATTGCTCTATTAATGTAAGGGGAATATCCTCTACGAGGGTACTGGTTGTAGAAAGAGTGCGGGGCTGATTGTTAACGGTAACTTCAAAACCATTAAGTTGAGAGAGCAAGTCGCTAAGATCATTGGCAATGAAATCCACCAATCCGATTTCGAGCGCTTCGCTTGCAGAAACAGCGCGTGCGTCTTCAATGGTTGCTTCAGCGAGTGCAATTGCTTCTTCGCCACGTCGCTCAGACAATGTGCGCGCAGTAGCCTTGAGCGCTTCTATTTCTTTGGCTTTGGCGGTTTCTCCTATATCTGAGCCGTCTGAATTGATCGGGCTGGCAGCGCCGATAATGGTTTCGGGCGCCATTGCCGATGCATGCCCGGCGAGCGTGATCATCGTTCCAGCGGAGCCAGCCATCGCGCCGTTTGGCGAAACATAGACGATGATGGGCACATGACTGCCGCGAATGCTTTGGAGCATTTCGTTCATCGTGTCAACGCTGCCGCCGGGCGTATTTAATTGCAGGATCAACATCTCTGCGTTTTTTCGCTCGGCAACCTGCACAGCCCGTTCAAGATATTGCTGCGATGCAGGGGCTATCACGCCGTCTATGGTCATGGTCATCACGGTTGATAGACCATCCTGTGCGAGGGCGGGGGTTTGTGAAAGGATAAGAGCGGCAAAGAGAGTTAGGAGAAGAAATTTTATGCGTTTCATGGTGTGGGTATTATACGTGATAAGTGGTGTGTGAAAGATGAAGATTTTCTAACGAAAGAACGCGAAGATTTAGAAATAGGACTTTCGCTCAATCTGGAGTGCGTCGCACCAACTTCGATAAAAAAATGCTAGTCGACAAGCGTTTTGCCTAGCGAAGGGCAGATTCTTATCGTTTTGGTGCGACGCACTCTCTCGAAGCGAAAGTCCTAAGAAAAATAAAAGATGGTGGTCTTCAAGTAAGTGATGATTTTGCGAGCGGAGCGAAGCAATCTTCTTGAAAGTGAAGAAACCTTCCTATAAATGAGACTGCTTCGGCGGTAAAGCTGCCTCGCAGATTCATGCCATCACCTACTCCAGAACCACTACCAAATAAAAAAAATCGTATCACTTCATTCGTGGATGCAAAAAATTCCCAAGTCGTTCAATGCCTTCTTGAATATTGGCTTCATCATAAAAGGCAAAACAAAGCCGCATATACTCCTGCATCCCTTTTTCAGTGGAGAATAATGCTCCCTGACGAAAATCTACTTTGAAGTCTTTGGCCTTTTTGCGTAATGCTGCTGTGTCTTTTTCAGGGATGCGCACCCAAAAGAAAAATCCACCTTGTGGAAGGGTGTATTCTGCTGAAGGGAGGAAGTCTTGTAGCGCTTTGTCCATTGCTTTCAGCCGAGAAGCATAAGTCTCTTTTAGAAGCGTGATATTTTTTCCCAGATCATCAGCTTCGACCAATTCATGGACAATGGCGGAGGTGAAGGGGTTCATCCCGCCGCCGCTATCAATTAAACCGCAGGAGTTCAGTTTATGGATGATTTTTTGATGTGCGAGTATCCATCCCAGCCTTAAGCCGGGCGCTAGTATTTTTGAAAAAGAATTGACCGAGATCACCTTCTCAGAATCTTTTGCGAAAAGAGCAAAAGCCTTTGGGGGCTTTTTGGTATAAGGCAAAAGATGATAAACCTCGTCTGCGATGATGATGAAATCGTGTTTTTCTGCCAACGCAATGACCTTTTTTCGACCTTCCAACGAGAGCGTGTGTCCACTGGGATTTTGGAAGGTAGGGATCGTGTAAAGCAATTTTGGGCGATGTATTGCAAGTTTCTCTTCGAGTATATCTATATCCAAACCTTCATTGTCTGCGGGGATAGAGACAATATTCAGCCCATGGTCTGCAAAAATGCTCGGTGCGAGAAAATAGGTCGGGTTTTCGACGAAGATCGTCTCGCCCGGGCTGGTGAGCAAGCCTACGAGCAAATCTAATGCTGAAGATACCCCGTTGCTGATGAACAGGGATGCCTCGTCAACTCTTTCATTGAGATGAGGAGTCAAAAAATCCGCTAAAGATGCCCGAAAATAGCTATTCCCCTGTGTTGCGCCATATTGTAAAGAGGCATTTATCCCCTTTGCAAAAGCTCTTTCACTTGCACGGCGCAGACTCTCTGCCGGGAGGAGATCAAGATCAGGATTGCCCATGCCTAGATCAATATGATCGAGGGGAGCGGGTGTTTGGACGATCAAATTATCATTATTCATACTCGAGATTATAACCAAAGAAATATCCATGATTCTGCGAGGAGCATGTTTTTGCGACGAAGCAGTCTCCTTTCTATGAGATTGCTTCGCTCCGCTCGCAAATGCATGTATACTGGAAAAAAAGGAGCTGCCGTGGAAAAGACATTTACCCCAAAAGTGATCATCCAGTTGCTGATTTTTATCGTTCTCGTCCCATTTCTGCCGATTTTCATCACCGGAAATTGGGGCTGGCTCGAAGCCTGGATCTATGCATTGATCAATATTTTTGCATTTCTTATCAGCCGTGTGCTCGCGTTTAAAAAGCATCCTGATCTTTTGACAGAGCGTGCAAAGATGACGGAACACGATGATGCGAAAAGCTGGGATAAAGTGCTTTCCCGCGTTGTTGGCTTGGGCGGCGGATTGATGCCCCTAATGGCAGGGCTGGATATTCGTGGCGGCTGGTCTAATTATGCTTTTAGCTGGGGATGGAAAGCTGTGGCAATTCTCGTTATTCTGCTTGGTTTTGCTTTCAGCACCTGGGCCTTGCTGGAAAATCGTTTTTTCTCGGGAGTCGTGCGCATCCAGACAGAACGCGGTCATCATGTTGTGGATGGGGGACCCTATGCCTGGGTGCGGCACCCCGGATATGCCGGTGCGCTATTTGCTTATTTCGCCATCCCGATCTTATTCGATTCGCTCTGTACTTTTGGCGTGGTCACGCTTTTTGCCGTGGTGCTCATCATCCGCACATCTCTAGAAGATCGCACCCTCCAGGCGGAGTTGCCCGGCTATGTCGAATTTACCAAACGAACGCGCTATAAGCTCTTTCCGGGTATTTGGTAAATCAGCATCTAGCCATAGACTCTGTTTCACGATAAAATCGGGGGACTTATTCACTATATTAGGAACTAATGGAACGCGAGCAACCAAAACTTTGGTGATTGGCGCTCCCTGAGTTCCGGGAGGCTCTATGTCTAAACCAAAAGGGGCTGAAGAATCCCCTCTTGCCTTGGCAAGGCGTTTATCTTTACCATTTCTTGATAATCCTTATCTTCTCACCCGTGCATTAACGCATACATCCTATCTTAACGAGCACACCGATGTGCTCGACGATAATGAGCGGCTCGAGTTTTTGGGCGATGCCGTATTGGATTTTGTTGTTGGTGCGTGGCTTTATCAACACTGTCCCGAAATGCGTGAAGGGGAGCTAACAAAAGCTCGCTCTGCACTGGTTCGTACAGAAACGCTGGCAGAATTTGCCCGACAGATCGATCTCGGGCGTGCCATGCGACTGGGGAGAGGGGAGAAGCGCACAGGTGGCTCAAGTCGTTTAGCATTGCTCTGCGGGACTTTCGAAGCCCTTATCGGCGCGATCTATGAGAAAGCTGGGCTTGAAGCTGTTACCGACTTTTTCTTTCCCTTATTAGATGTTCACGGTGATCAGATCATCAAAGAATCCCCATCATCAGATGTAAAGAGCCGCTTACAGGAATGGACACAGGCGCAAAAGATGGGCATCCCACGTTATGTGACTGTTGCCGAATATGGTCCCGATCATGCCAAAATGTTTGATGTCGAAACCCATCTTGACGGTGAAACCTATGGCAAGGGCAGCGGAAAAAGCAAAAGAGTTGCCACCCAACTTGCAGCCAAAGAAACCCTGAAAATGCTGGGAATTGATTGAGAGACTTCAGACCTTAGACTTTAGACAAAACTATGCCCTTAAGACTAAAAGCACTTGACTTACAAGGATACAAAACCTTCGCAGAGAGAACTTCTTTCGAGTTTGCTGAGGGAATCACGGCTATTGTTGGACCAAACGGCTCCGGTAAATCCAATATCGCCGATGCGCTGCGTTGGGTTTTGGGAGAGCAATCTCACAGCCTGATGCGTGCCAAAAGAACTGACGACATGATCTTCTCTGGTTCTGAGCAGCGTTCTCGCGCTGGCATGGCAACAGCAACGATCACCTTTGACAATGCCGATAATTGGCTCCCTGTCGATTTTTCAGAAGTTGCACTGGAGCGCCGCGCCTACAGAGATAGCGGAAACGAATACAGGATCAATTCTCAGCGCGTCCGTTTAATGGATGTGAACGAACTTCTCGCTCAATCCGGTTTAAGTGAGCGCACCTATACCATCCTTGGACAAGGGCTTGTTGATGCCTCTCTGGCGTTGAAAGCCGACGATAGACGCCGCCTCTTCGAGGAAGCCGCTGGTATCGGGCTTTATCGTGGACGCCGTGACGATGCCCTCCGCCGTCTTGAAAAAACCGAACGGAACCTTGAACGTGTACTCGACGTAATGACTGAGCTAAATCCGCTTATTCGTAGATTGGGGCGGCAGGCGAAAAAAGCAAACGAATACACGCAAATGCAAAAGGATCTTCAGGTTCTTCTGCGAGATTGGTATGGTTATCACTGGAAACGTGCTCAAAAAGAATTGGTTGAAGCACGAGAACTATTCCGTGAACAAGACAAAAAACTGCGTGAGACACATAATACTCACGAAGAAAAATTTAACGAATTTACCGCTTTCCGCAAACGAATTCAGGAGTTACGTGCCCAGCTCAATCAGTGGCATCGAGAATCATCTGAGTTACATAATCAGCGTGAAAGAGCCAGCCGAGAACTGGCTGTTCTGGATGAGCGGCGACGTTCTCTGGAAAGCAGCTTGCAAAGTCTTTTAGCTGAGCACGAGCGCAGTCAGGATGAAACACGCATCGCCAAAGAACGCCTTGAAAATGCCGAAAAAGAGCTTGCTCGTCTAAAAAATGAAGACGAAGAAGCACGCACAGAGTTGGAGGGTGCGCAAAGCTCCCTTTCATCTCAGCGTGCTGAACGTGCCGAAAAAGAAAAAGAATTGCGCGATGTACAGCAAAAGATCAATCAACTGAGCGGAAAACGCGCTCAGTTACAGGCGCATCTTGATAGTTTGACAAAGCGTATTGCTGCGCAACAAGAGAAAATTGCAACAAATGAAGAGGCGGTAAAAGAAACAGAAGAAAAAGCCGCTCAAGCAGAGAAAGAAGCCGAGCGCAGCAAAAAGGCGCGAGTAAAAGCAGAAGAAGCGCACGAAAAAGCAAAATCTGCGCTCGCCGAGCAGGAAGAAAAAAGAAGCAATTTAGAAAAAAAACACCGTGAGTTGCTCCAGAAGAAATCTCAAAGAGAGACAACAAGAACAAAACTGGAAACGCAACTGGATGTTCTCGAGCAGGCTGAGAAATCCCTTTCGGGTTATGCTGACGGAGCACGTTTCTTGCTTGAAGCAGCGAGAAAATCACAACTGAAAGAGTCGCGCGGGGCGCTTAGCGCTGCGCTGGATGTTCCGGCTGAGATCGAAGCTGCAATTGCTGCTGCGCTGGGTGAATATGTAGATGCAATTTTGCTTGAAAGCGGTGATGATGCCGAAGATGCCCTGCGACTACTTGAAGATCAAAAAGCGGGACGCGCGGCAATTTTGCCCCTTGCCTGGCTTGAAAACGCCAAGTCGCTTAAGGCGCCCAAAGATGAAAAATGTCTTGGGATTGCCTCAGAGATGTTGACCGCCCCTGAAGGCTTGCAAAAAGCCGTTGATCTTCTGCTTGGCCAGACCTTCATTGTAAAAGATCGTGAAGCGGCACGAGGCTTATTAAAAGGGATGGATGGACGCGCCCGTGCAGTCACCTTGCGTGGAGAAGTCTTCCGTGCTGATGGCCTGATCTTGGCTGGGGGCACGGATCAAGCCGGGACTTTGGGGCGTTCACGCCAACGCCGAGAGTTGGTTGCCTCCTTGAGTGATCTCGCCACGCGTTTGGCAGATATTACTCAAAATATTGCTAAAATCTCATCCGAATTGGATGCCGCCCGAAAAGAAGAATCCCGTTTGCAGGCGGCGGTGCGTGATGCACGTACAAAATTTGAAGATGCACGTAAAGCTGAACAGCAAAGCGGATTGGAAGCAGAATCCAGCCGCCGTCGGGCCGAGTGGCAGATCGGGCAACGTGAGCAACTTCAAAAGGAGTTCGAGCGTGCGGAAGCTGATAGAAAAGAATCTGCTCAAGGGCAGGAAGATGCCGAAGAGCAGGAAGCAGAACTGAAAGAACGAATCCGCATTTTATCCACAAAATTGGCAGAGCTTTCTCTTGATGAGATGCAAAATAAAGTGACCTATTGGCAAACACGTGGAGCAGTTGCAACGCGTGCATTAAGTGATGCCGAGGCACGCTTTAAAGAACGCCAGCAGGGGTTGTCACGTTTGAGCGCAGGGCAAGAGGCTTTGATTAAGCGAAAATCAGAAGCTGAAAACGCTTTGCAAAAATTGGATAGCCAAAAAGGGATTTCGCGCGAGAGTGAGCGTGATGTAAACGAAAAATTGACTGTTTTGCAAGAAAAAATGGCACCTGCAGAGAAAGAATTGGCAGAAGCGGAATCAGAAGAAGAAAAACAACGTGCGCAGGAAAACGATGCTACGCGTTTGATGACCTCTGTTGAACGTCAGCATGGTCAAATGCAGCTTGATGTAACTCGCCGCGAAGAGGCTATTGAGCGCTTACGCGAACAAATTGAAGATGATTTTGGCTTGGTCAGCTTTTCTTATGAAGCAGGCGAAACAGGCAATGTGCCTCTGCCTTTTGGCGGGATGGTAGAGCAATTATCGAATATTGATGAATTGCCGCTTGATCTGGAACGAGAAGTTAAACAGCAGCGAAATCGTTTGCGCCGTATGGGGCCTGTGAACCCCGAAGCCCAGAAAGAGTTCGAGAAAGAAAGTGAACGCCATAAATTCATGGAGCAGCAAATTTCTGATCTGCGTCAGGCAGAGTCAGATTTGCGCGAGGTTATCCGTGAGTTGGATGATTTGACCGAGCAGGCTTTTGTGAAGACTTTTAAGGTTGTGGCGGTGGAATTTAGCGAGATTTTTGTGCGTCTCTTTGGTGGTGGTGCTGCAAAATTGAGTTTGACTGATCCCGAGAATTTAGTTGACACAGGGATCGAGATCGAAGCCCGCTTGCCTGGGCGCAGAGAACAAAGCCTAGGTTTGCTCTCTGGCGGTGAACGGAGTTTGACCGCTATCGCCCTTGTTTTTGCCTTGCTGCGCGTTTCCCCAACACCCGTTTGCGTGATGGACGAAGTAGATGCGATGCTCGATGAAGCAAATGTTGGGCGTTTTAGGGATATGTTACGAGAATTGAGCAAGGATGTTCAATTTATCATCATTACGCACAATCGCAACACCGTTCAGGCTGCGGATGTGATCTACGGCGTAACAATGGGGCGTGATTCAACCAGTCAGATCATCAGCTTGAAGCTGGACGAAGTTAGTGACGAGATGTTGGGGACGAGATAGGACTTGCCCCCTCTACCCTATCGGGCATCTCCCCCAAATTCTAAGTGCGGAATTTAGGGGAGAGAAAGACTCTGGTAGTCTTTTTGAAATACTCCTTTTGAAAAACAATTTCTTTGCTCTAATCCCCCTAAATGCGAAGCATTTGGGGGGATGCCCCAGCGGAGCGAGGGGCAGGGGGGCTTCAGATTATCGGTTAAATAAAAACGGGCAGTTCATTTGAACTGCCCGTTTCTCTTTCAGGGATAAGAAAATTATTGTGGTTGTTGTGCACCGAAGAGTTCAGCCAAGGTCTGTTGCAGATCTGGGTCTGTGGGGGTATTGCTTTGCCATAGATCATCAAAGTATTCGATGGTGTAGTCTTCGCGCGTTGTTTCCAACCATGTCTGGAAGGCGACATCTTGCGCACGCTGATAAGCAGTGGCATCAAGGGGGCGGCTTTCACGTCCCAATAATTGGATGATATGGAAGCCGAAATCTGTCTCAACTGGCTCGCTGATCTCGCCAAGTTCAAGCGCATAAGCGGCATTGCTGAAAGGCTCTACCATCATTCCTTCTGTAAACCAACCAAGGTCACCAGCATTAAATGCTGCGCTGGGATCAGTGGAGGCTTCGGCGGCAACCACGCCAAAATCTTCGCCAGCCAAGAGGCGTTCTCGGGCGATAGCGGCTAGAGTTGGATCTTCGAGCAAGATGTGGCGCGCCCAAATATATTCGCTTTCATGTGGCACATCTCCAGTGATTTCGTCGTAGAGTTTATTGAAGTAGAGTTGTGCTTCAAAGAGCGCGCGAAAATCTTCCTCGGAATAACCCATTTCCTTATACTGGGGCAGGGTCTCTTCGTAGGCTTGCTGGAAGCCCTCAAGTGTGTAGGGTGTTGCCGTCGCTTCTGGCGGAGGCTCCACAGCCACAGTGGGGATAGCTTCTTGGGTTGGCTCTTCTGCTGCTTCTGTCGGTGTTGCGGTTGCAGGAGCAGGTGTGGATGTGGGCGCATCAGTTGGGGTTGGGGTAATGGTCACAAGCGCAAGCTGTTCTGCTGAAAGTGTGGATGTTTCAAAAACAACGGGAGTAGCGCTAGGTGCTGCGGTTGGGGTTCCATCGGGGAAATAACCTAAAGCACTTCGCAACTCTTTTTCCACTTCTTCATCTGAAACCGTGATGCCGAGCTTTACAGCCTCTGACTTATAGATCAACTCATTGACTATGGTATCAAGAGAGCCTTTCCCGATCGCTACAGGATCAGTAAAACGAGCTTCAACTTGCTGGAATTGTCCTTCAACATCTAGCCCAAACTGTGCATATTGCGCATATTGAACATATTGGCGGATAAGATTATCACGATCAAGTCGAACACGGGCTTGATATTGAGCAATAGTGATCTTCTCGTCGTTCACAGTGGCTACAGCTTTCTGATTTTGGAAAACGGTCTGGTCTAAATAACCGTATCCCATCAGCAAGAGCACTACGACCACAATGCCGATCATGATATTGCGGATAAGAGCTGCTTGTTTCTCTTCACGCTCTCTTCGCGCGACAAATTTATTTTTTCTTGCCATAATACTTCTTCCGTTAAAAAATTAACGGGGCATGGGGTTATCCATGCCCCGTTGTTGATAGGGCTTTTAGCGACCCTCTTCCCAGTATTGCCCTGTATAAGGCAATAATGCGACGTGGCGGGCGCGTTTGATTTCTCCAGCAACTGCACGTTGGTGACGTGCACAGGTACCAGTCTGACGACGGGGGCGAATTTTGCCCTCTTCGGTGATCAATCGGCGCAATAAGTCTGTGTTTTTATAATCCAGGTCTACATTTTTATCAGTGCAGAACTGGCAGTCCTTAGGGCGCGAAAAAAAACGATTCTGCCTTCGAAAAGGTTTTTTATAAGCAGGCATATCTAACTCCAAATAACATTAACTAAAAAGGAAATTCATCTTCGTCCATTTCTGGGGGCGGAGATTCGGCAGAGATGTCATCACTCATGCCTTTTTCACGCCTTTCGCCGAGCATGGTCATTTCATTTGCGACCACCTCAACAGAAGTGCGTTGCTGGCCTTCTTTATCTTCCCATTTACGGGTTTGCAGGCGTCCTTCAATATATACCTGTTGACCCTTGTGAAGATATTCTTTGCAAATTTCAGCAAGTCTTCCCCAGGCAACGATCTTGAACCATTCGGTTTCCGATCGACGTTCACCATTTGAGCTTTTCCAGTTGCGACTGACCGCAACAGAAAAACTGGCTACAGGACGTCCAGAAGGCGTATAACGCATTTCTGGGTCACGACCTAAATGCCCAATGATCATCACTTTATTTAACCCTCTACTCATGACAAACTCCTTTTATAGCAAAAAACTTAAGCAACTTAATTGGCAAGAACAAGCAAGTGGCGCATCAACGGATCAAGAAAACTCATTTTGCGCTCCAGTTCAGCTGTTGTATCAGGAAGCATTTTTGTATGGATTAAAACATACTGTCCTTCGAGCTGTTTGCGGATCATATAAGCCATCTTGCGACGACCCCAAATATCCACTTTCTCAACGCTGCCTTCTGCCTCGCCGATCCAACCTTTGATTTTGTCAACAGCCTCGTTAAAGGCAGTCTCATCCAAATCAGGATGGAGAATACAAACTAATTCATAATTACGCATGTGTGGGGAAACCTCCTTTCCCTGGGATATGCCCCCGGTCAACGCTGTCAGCGAGCCGGGAGCGGAAAGAAGCATACCGCTTTGGATATACTTATTAATCGAACGGGTCGAATTCTAGCATAAATCAGATATTTTGGGAGGAGGTCTTTTACAGGATGGAAAACCGTCTCGCTCTCAACCCTAGGCTTGCTACCCTTTAACTACAGAATCTGTCTCAACTATTTTCGGGAAGTGCGTCGCACCAACTTCGGCAAACAGTTGCTAATCGACAAATATTTTGCCTATCGAAGGGCAGATTCTTGTCCTTTTAGTGCGACGCACGACTCTTTGGGCGAAAGCCCCAGTATTTACATATCCATCAGTGAAATAATCAAAAGCGGAAGCCCACATGCACAGGCCATGATCAACAATACAACACAGCCCAAAAAAGCTTTTCCGATTGAATTTTGCTTGGTCCAAGTTCCTGTTAACCAGCCGAAAAGAGTTGACAAGGCATCCATACCGTTATCCTTTTTAGACGAAAGAATGCGAATTAATAAGCTGTTCAAATCGCATTCAATGAATGTCACGTTGAAAACGTGACCTACACCCCTTTTGATAACGTAGGTCACGCTTCTAGCGTGACGATCTCAAAATGAAAATAAGGAAGTTATTTAATATTTACTTCCAAGTTTTCCAACCACTCAGCAACATATTTTGCAACTTCTTCCCAATTTGGTTCTGAGACGATCCAGTGAGCATGGTTAGAGAATTCTTTATAGGTTGCGTGTTTATATTTCTTTGCAATTTGACGTATCACCCAAATCGGCGTGATGCGATCTTTTTGCCCGCCAACGATCAACATCGGTGCAGTGACTTTAGATGCGTCCACGCGCCCATCCAGTCCGCCGCCCAGCATCCACAATCCGACCGAAGCGATCATCCGCCCGGATTCGTATACGAATTTAGCATATTCCGCTTTCTGTTCATCCGGTGAAAGTAGATTGAGCATTGAGTAGCAGGCTTCCTTATAAGTCTGGCGCACCGGTTTATGCCAAAATCCCCAAGTTGTCAAAATGCTGAAAAAACTGCGCAAAACCGAAGGTGTAGTAGGGATGATCCCAACTGGCGCAGTAGGTGTCAACGCGACCAGCGCAGAACCTAGATCTCGGCTGCCGAGCATCTGGGTTAGCAACCCGCCCATCGAATGTCCCATGATGATCGGTTTCTCATCAAGTCGGGAGATTTCTTTTTCCATCTCTGTAGCATAATCAAGCAAGCGTATCTTCCCTAAACGCGGATCAGGATCATCTTTTTGTGCGCTGTCATGATAAGGCAGATCGGGTGTAATTACCCTATACCCTTTCTCCTCAAAGAAGCTTTTGTAATTATCCCAAAAAGCTCCTGTCCCCCACATTCCATGGATCATGAAAATTGTTTTAGTCATTGTTTTTTCCTTTGAGATTAGATACATGCCAAAACATGGAAGTTGACTCTTATCCACATTATAAACGAGTTCTCTTTTCGGGCTGATGAGCTTATAACTTCCATCTCAATGCAACAAGGGAATACGTCGTTGCTTGGCGATGAATGCCTCCCGCATTTCCTCTGATTTTATGGCGTAACTGTCAAATTCATCTTGAAAGAGGGCAAATATCTGGTCATAAGTACGCAAAAATTCTTTTTTATATTGATCTGTGACTTGGCTAAGATTGCTGATCACCCAGCATTTTTCTTCAAACGCCCAATCATAGGTAAGACCAAGAAATTCGTAATCAGAAGACACATAGGGGAAAAAGGGGAATTGTCGGCAACTGAGCAGCCTGTTTTCACGTTCGCAAGCTGAGGGTCCGAGACAGGCGAGCGGGATCATGCTTGAGGGCAGATCATTGTTTGAGATCGAATTCTGTGAATGAGGCCGAGCTTCACATTCATCTCCTTGATAAAGATGCCAGAGTTTGGTTGTATCACGGAGCATATCCCATTCACTTTTATACGCAGCCGGAACAGCCTCGCAGATGTCGCAGCAAAAAGGTTTTCCGGATGGATTATGTGACGCGCATTTCTTGCCGCAATCTTGCACGGTGATAGGCACATCAATGCTTGCATAAAATGCGCGGATTTCGTCGTTATTTAAATCATTGGCTGTGCGGAGGATGCGTTTTGACACAAGGCTGAAAGAAGAAATGGGTAAACTGATTACTCGCAAAAGTAAAGTTTTTGATTCTCAATATTCAAGTAGGGAATCCCAGAGATCGATTTGATCGTGCCTTCTGCCATCACGCAATCGCCTATTTCGACGTTATAGTAGTACTTGGTATCATACATGAAGAAGGAGTTCTTTTCTGAGCTGAAATCTATGCGCCAAGCTTCGTTAGTATTATAGGTTTTGTAAACATCACCATAGACACAGTGTTTTTCACCCGCCTGTGCGAGGGTAATATCTTTCCAGAAAACACAGCTCCTTCCTCTTGCTGGGATTCGGGTACGCTTTCCTGCTGGACTACTGTTGGGGGAGGAGCGGTCGGCGGGAAGGGTGTATAGGTTGGGTAGGGCGTAGCAGTAGCGGAAACCAGACCATTGAGACCGGGCAATGCGAATAAGCTCAAACCAATGACGGCAACAATACAGATCAAACAAAGGATGCCGATGCCTACGACAACTAAAATAATGACTTTTGAACTGCTTTTTTCTCTGTTGGGGGGTGGGGTGTCTCCATGATTTCTCCTTGTTATCGTAAAAATCCTGTGATAATAGATAGATTAGCGATAGGGGCTAATCTTGTTTGCTAATCATACTCCATAAAAGCTAATCATCTCGTTGAATTTTTTCTGTGAAGTAATCGAAATATAGTTATCTTTACCGAAAAAGAGTTTTATCCTTCAGGGATGAGCAAGACCTTGCCGCCAGTCATCTGATTTTGATATTCGTTAATCGCTTTCTTCGCTTCAGAGAGTGGGTAGCGTTCTCTGATCTCGCTTTTAAGGTCCGTTGCGAGCAATTTCTGCGCACGCTGCCAGAGTTGCAGACTTTGAAGCGGGTTCTTTTTCTCCAACCACGATGTGAGCCAGAAACCATCGATAGACTTGCCCTTGAAGATCAGATCACCGGGATCTATCTGTGCAGCTTCGAAAGAGAGTCCGCCATAGACCGAGACTTTGCTATGACGTGGCATGGCGTTTAGCACTTGTAGGGTCAATAATCCAGCAATGGCATCGAAAGCCAGGTGTGCTTTGTGTTTTTTGCAAGTCTCTTTGAGTTCTTTGGCGAAGTCGGCATTGGTACTGTTCAAAACAATCTCTGCCCCCGCTTTTTTGAGAAAATCTACTTGTTCATCACGACGAACGATATTGATGACCTGTATCCCTGAATTTTGAAAAATGCGATTGACCATCTGCCCCAACGCACTCGCCGCCGCGGTCTGGACAATGGTTTTATGCCCGCTCTTTTTCGTAATATCCAAAAATGCCATCGCGGTGAGGGGATTCACCGCAGACATCGCGCCCTGCTCCAAACTCACGGATGAAGCCAATGGTAGCGCCAGCGTCGCATCCGTGACCATATATTCAGCCCAAACGCCGTCACCTTTGCCGCTGATGCAGGCAACGCGTTTCCCCATCAGATAACGTCCCATGATCCCACTGCCAACAGCAACGACAGTGCCTGAACCTTCAAATCCCGGTACTGTGGGTGTTTTCTTTTTGAAGCCGTAGTTGCCGTCCAGAAAAGCAAGATCGGATGGGTTGATGGGGCTGGCAGCAACTTTTACAAGAACTTGATTGGGGCCGGGTTTGGGAACAGGCCGCTTTTCAACGCGTAGCGCATTAACACCTGAATAGGAATCTAGCACAACGGCGTTCATTTTTTCTGGGATTTGTGAGGTTGTCATCTTTTGGTCTCCATACGAATAAAAATAGTAGCCTTCTCGAATATAGAATGTGCTGAGCGCCGTGGGACTGCTTCGGCGATAAAGCTGCCTCGCAGAATCACCTGTTAACTTTCATCTGAATTTGCGAGGAGCACGCACTTGCGACGAAGCAATCTCCTCGCATTAGCACCTGTCAAATTTCATCATACAAATCCCGCCACTCGGGATTGAACTCGTCAACCAAATCAATCTTCTTCTGCCTCGACCCTGCTTTAATTTGATGCTCACGAAATAAGGCTTCCTTCGCACTGCTCCCTACTTCAAAATAAACCAACTTCGTGACGTTATATCTTTTCACGAACTTGCTCCCAATCCCATTCTTATGCTCGTAAACGCGACGGCGCAAATTGTTCGTCATGCCTGTGTAGAGCACACGATTGTGTTTATTTGTCATGATGTAAATAGCATATTCTTTAGAAGCCATAAAATCATCTCTGATTCCGCGAGGAGCATGCACTTGCGACGACGCGGTCTCCTCGAATATGGAGTGTGCTGGTTAAATGGGACTGCTTCGGCGGATGAAGCTCGCCTCGCAGAATCATGTGTCAATTTTGAACTGAATTTGCGAGGAGCATGCACTTGCGACGACGCAATCTCATCGAATCGTGTTTAGTTTTCTTCTCGGCTTAGGAGCGTTTCAGCAACCTGATGAATTTGACTTGCTACATTTTCTGGCTTGCAATATTTTGTAGCTTTGGCAAAGTCCATCCATTTGAAGCGGTCATGTTCTCGGTCAATTATGACTTGAGCATCTGTTGCAGCTTCAGCCATGAAGACAGCCCAGTCTTTTGTGCCGAAATTTGTTTTCTGAACTTCCAATTCAAGCCCCGTTTCTTCTCTGAGTTCTCTCAAGGCACATTCTTGTAGTCCTTCTTTTGGAAGCCGAGCGCCTGCTGGCGGTGTCCAAGCCCAATCACCTTCAAAATCTGGTCCTTTATGTGCCCGATGAAGAAGTAAAAAATCAATGCCGCTAACGGATTTTCGATAAACAACGATAGATGCTCCAAAAGGTGGCTCTGGCGAAATGGCTTTCCCATCCCATGTCGTTTGCTGCATTTTTCCTCCCACAATTTATGTGGTTATTCGCTCGTTCGCGTTGAATCACGTTTCACGCATCACTCCTCACGAGTCAACGCCGCAAACCCCAACGCCTGTGTTGCATCCCCTCTCCTCCCCGTATTCCAGGTCACAACTAACTCTTCTTTCGCCCTCGTAATCCCCACATAGAAGAGCCGCAGGCGCTCGCGGACATAATCCACGCGGGCGTCGAGGGTGGCTTGCCCTTCGCTGTACCAGTCGTATTCGCCCGTTTGGGTAGCGGCATCCAGTTGGGCGATGGCTTCGGATTCGAGATTCAGGTTATCGCGCACGAACCATTTCTCGCCGATATAGCTGTCGTTCGGCTGGTTCGAGGGGAAGTTATAGCTGTTCACCGCCGTCAGATAAACGCGGTCCCACTCCAGCCCCTTCGCCTTGTGCATCGTCGTGATGACCACTTTGCCCGCATAATAATCGGGGTCAAAACCGCCGTCGTCTGCTGAAAAGCCGATGAATTTGCGTTGATTTTTGGCGATCACGGCCAGCTCCCCCGTCAGCTCGGGCAGGCGCCATTCGCTGTGGTCGTTCGCCGCCTGTCGCAAGACGATGGCCAATTTATGCGCCAATGCCAGATCGGCGGCTTCGGTGAAAAGGTCTTGTGCAAGCGTTAAAATTAATTGATCTATGGGAAGTGTGACCGCATCCAGCCATCTCTGGACATTTTCTCTGAAGAGCATCAATTCGTTAATAACATCTTCGGATTCGCTCTCCTGTAGGCTTGATAGCCAATCTTCATCGGGGGATGGGGCGAGGAACATCTCGGTCTTCCCCGCTTTGCGAATGAGTGTGGTGACGTGCTTGTAGAACTCGGCGTAGTCGTCATCTTCTCGCCACTCCCGCCGCCAGACGCGGTAGACGGTCGCCAATTTGGCTGCCGATTGTGGATCGGCGAGATACTGGACGATATTCCCCAACGCGCCCGCTGTCTGCCGCGTCGACTGCGTGGACGAGAGCACTTCGACCACATCCAGCCCTGCTTTCTTGAGCGCATCGGCGATCTCTGCGCCGCGAGAGTTACGGGGGACGAGCACGGCGACGGTCTTTTCCGGGTTTTCAGGCACCCAGCGAGAGAGCGAATCCACAAGGGCGTCCACTTCTGCCTCGGAACTGAATTTTTTGTTAATTAAACGGATGCCATCCCAATTCACGGGCGGGTTCGGTTGTGGATCATCGGGGGCAGTTTGCTGAACATAAGGTTCCGCCAGCGCGTTGCGGGCACCGACATCCGGATGTCCTTCCATCACCCAATCGATGAGCTGATTGGCCAGCTCGATCACGGCTGGCTGCGAACGTCCGGATTCGGGGAGTTCACGTCTATATTGAGCTTCGCTGGCGATGAAGGTGCGTAGAAGCTCGGGATTGGCAGTGGTGAAGGTCTCGAAAATGGCTTGATTTGGATCGCCGACACGCACCCAGTTTCCTTGATGCCCCGTAAGAAGGCGCAGGATCTTCTCTTGCGTTTGGCTGCTGTCCTGGGCTTCGTCTTCGAGGATATAGGGCCAGCGGTAGCGGAGACGCTCGAGGAAATCGGGGTCACGCTCTAGCAGATCGAGGGAGAGCCGGATGAGATCGTCGAAATCGACAGCACCGCGATAGGCAAGGGCACGCTGATAGTCGCTGTAGATGGCGAGACCCATCTCCGCGAGGGGCAGGGGGGCGGGTTGCTGATTGAGCCTATCGCGGAGTTGGTCGGGCAAAATGCGTCGATCCTTTGCCGAGCGGATGAAGGCGAGGGCGATGCCTTCGAGCGTTTGGGGAAGCTGCTGCCTGCGTACCCAATCACGCTTGGATTCGTCCATATCGGGGTCGATGAAGTCGTCGAGGGCATTGGGATTGGCTGCCAGCCAGGCGTTGACGGCTTCTCTGCGGATGAAGTTGGCTTCGCGCTCGTCGATGATGCCGAAACGTTCTTCCAGCCCAACCATGCCCGGCTTTTCGCGAACAATATCGTGCGCTAAGCCGTGCAGCGTGCGGACGCGGTATCCCACACGAGGCAGCAACCCGCGAGATGTGATGAAGTCGTTGATGCGGCTGGAGAAGTTATCCACGGCAGAGTTGACGAGGGTCACGACGAGGACTTCCTGCTCGGCCTGGAGGTCGCCGCGTCCGATGATCTCGGCGGCGAGCGCGGAGAGGGTGAAGGTTTTCCCCGATCCGGGAACGGCGGCGATGCCCATTGTGCCGTGGGTGTAGGCGATGATCTTTTCTTGGGAGGGGCGGTAGGTTATGGTCATAGTCTATTTCCATGAGCCTTTGCGCAATTTTTCCAATACGGAATTGTAGTATTCAACTTCGGGATCGAAGATTTCTCGAATTTGCCAAAATAACCATTTTGAGAAGGACGTTACATTTTCAAAATATTGGTTAGTTACTGCTTCGATGTCAATATTACTATCTTGAAAGAGTTCAATTTGAAACCTTGCTAACTCTGACCATTCTTTCCACTCTAATAACTGTGTTTTATCCAAAACAAGACTCATGCTTGATCTCATGGATTTTTCACTTACCTGTGTCATTCTTAACTCAGGTTTTGATATGGGGAGCTTTCTATGTAGAGTGAAATTGCGTAAATCCTCTAAAAACTGTGCTTGAACATTGTTCGCAAAATGCTTGTCAATTTTGTTTTGGTATTGTTTGATAAATTCAGTTTTGCCAAAAACTTGCCTCACCCATCTTCTAGTGGTGTCTACGAGCATTTTTGATGATGCTAAAAAGTTGTGTAACAGCCTTGTATACTCTAGAATAGCATCTGCTGTAATATTTTCCCCTTTAGGTGTGTTTAGAGCTACTTCCCTGAAATTTAAAGGAGTATTGTAGTTATCTTGAATATTTCTAAGTTCTTTGTAATTACGTGCAAATACTCCGTAATTAATTTGCATCATTTGGCTTGTAACAAAGGCAGTACTAACCCTTTCATTTTCTTCCAGGATTTTGCGTAGAATTTCCTCTTCAACAGGGTGGCTTGGGATGGCAAACCAGTTAGGCCACTCATTTTTTTGCTTCTTGCTTTTTGTCATAAATTATTCCGCAGGTGTTACACAGGCAGGAAAATACCGATCAAGAAGCTGGCGAAATTGAAGACAAAGCTCAAGATAAGCGCCTTGCCAAATTTGATCTCTTTCCTCATAAAGAAGAAAATGAAGATCGCTTCAACGAAGAAGATCGCCATCTCTGCGAAGAGACAGAAGATGCCCATCCCCATATTTTCCCAAACGATGCTGTAATAGGTAAAGATCGGCTGTGTGAGCAAGTTGACGATCAAAATACCAAGCAGGAAACGTTTGTTGGGAATATCCTTGTTTTTGAAGGTCACGTAGAGATAAGCCAGCAGGAGTTCAATGACCAAGGTCAAAGCCAGCGGAAGAAAAGGAAAGCTTGGGCTTTGCTCTTTTACGCTGAGGGCGTTTTCCCCTTGCAAGGTGACAAGGTAGTTCGCAGAGAATTGCTTCTTTTCAAAAACGTCACTTTTGCGCGTTGTTCCGTCTGAAAAGGTGACTTCCAATTGGAAATAATCGCTAAATCCATAAGCCATCGCATAGCAGAAGGTTGTCGCGCACCCAAAGCGTTGGGGTCCCATTTCTTCGAGGGGGGCGGAGTCCGAGCAATCGGGCTGGTCGCATTGATAGAGGATGCCCGATTCGATGGTTAGTGTCTCGTCAGGGAGTTGGAACTCGAAAGTTATTTCGGGTTTGGGACCTACGTCGGCTTGGGCAGTGTTGACGGGAATGAGCAGAAGGGCTAGGGTTAGGAGAAGGGAGGGGAGGTGTTTTTTCATGGGGTTGGTCCTTGGCTAGATCGCATGGCAATAAAACAGCCGTGATGGTTTTGCTAATCTTGTCCGCACGGCGGTAAACCGACCGTGCTAGTTTTACGAAGCCCTCACGGGCTGAATCGTTCTAATTTATCTTGAATGCTGCCTTCGGCATGATGTTGCTTCTGATTTTTGATGTAGCGCACAATATAGGGGAGATTTTTCTCGCCAAAAGATAATACGCCATATTCGTCCTGCCAATACAATTTGAATTCAGGACGAATGACGTGGTTCACAAAATGGGATGTGTTCCCTTTTAATTCGCCAATAAATGTTGCCAATGCCAACTTCGGCGGCACGGATGCCGCCAAATGGACATGTTCTTCCATCCCGCCGATGGCGTGAACGATTCCGCCCATTTCTTTGACCTTGGCGGCGATAGCGCTGTGCAGATTTGCTTCAAACTCAGGCATGATGAGCGGTTCGCGGCGTTTGGTTGCCCAGACGAAATGGTAAAAGAGTTTGTAGTATGGCATGGTTGTTCTCCCTGTTTGGAATCGCACGGCGGTAAAACCGACCGTGCTAGTTTTACGAAACCCTGACGGGTTGGCTAGTCCGATTTATCGGGCTTTGTACATGTAGCACGGTGCGTTCACGCCCGTGCGGTGATAGTTAATCGTGCCTCCTCTCCTGCAAAACCCGCTGAAACGCCTTCAACAAAACCCCTCGCTGCTCAAAACCCGATTCCCCCAACTCAGACAGCCCCAAATAAAGCCGATCCTTACATCGTCGCAATAAGCCTGTCGTCAGGCGTGCGAGCGTGGCTTGGTTGGCAGCGACATCGTCGGCATCTGTCCAGTAGTGGCCCTCGGCGTTATCCCAGCTTCTCGACAAAACATAAGGGTGCGTCAGCGGCTGGAAGAGACGCTCCACCCAGCCATCCGAGCCGGGATTCAGCCAAAACTGCACCGCCACCGCCCGATTTTGCATCAAAAATGTGTAGGCGGGCGCCACCAGCACGGCGTTCTCCTCCTCCATGCTCCACGCGCCCAAATATTGCGCAGCGATCACGCCCTCGTTCAGCATCGCAATATACTCGCGCCCCAAAGTCAGCGCATCGGCATCGCTGGATGCCATCGCCCAGCGGAATTTCTTGACCGACTCGATCAGGCTGGCTGCCACGCGGGCGGCATCCAGGTCACGATGGAAGCCAAATCCAGGTTGAGACAGGATTTCACCGAAGAGCTTACGCAAAAAATGATCGAAGGGGGGAATATCGGCTTGCTCCCGATATGCAAGAACCCAGTCACGGAGTTCGGCATAGTGCGCCCCAAAAACATAGGTGATGCGCTCCTGGACCTCGGGCTTGATACCGTCAAATGGACTGAGTTCCGGTCCCGAAGCACGGTAGACGATCTTCGTCAACAGGTTGGCTCTGATCAAGTCGAGGCCGTCGATAGCTTGCATTAAGGCATAAGCCACGTCAAACTCGCTTGGACGGATTCCCCATTGTGGATGCGCTAGTGCTGCGATGGTCAGCAAGGATTGTGTAGCGGGTTCATCTCGCAAAGAGCGGGATGGCCTATGCGAGCGGACAGGAATTCCGCGTGTTTCAAGGCGATGCATTAAAGAAAAACGTAAAGCATCAGAGAGATAGGGGGCAAGGACAACAATATCGGCAGCTTCGATGCCTTCATCTAAAAGAGTAGCGATCTCTTCGGTCAGCCAATCGAGTAGTTCGGGGTAGAAGTGGGCATCGGCGTAGCGGAGGGTTTCGTGCTCCCCCTTTCTAAATCTTTCCCCCGAGGGGGGAAAGACTTCAAACTCTCTCCCCCGAAGGGGGAGAGTTGGAGAGGGGGAAGAATTGCGAATCTCTTCAATGACTTCCCAAATCTCGCCCAAAACAGCCTCTGTGTTATTCAAAGCATCGCTATTCCAAAATCTTAATACCTGAATACCGTCTTCGTTTAAATCTTGCGTTCTTTGCTCATCGTGATGGATTTGCTCTTCTTCGAGATGTCCGCTGCCATCTAATTCAATTGCTAATTCAAGCTCATCACAATAAAAGTCCAGAATATAGCCTTTGTATGGATGTTGTCTGCGAAAGCGAGCGTTATTGATTTGTTTTCTGCGCAAGAATTGCCACAAGAAAACTTCTGCATCGGTTGCGTTTTTGCGTAATTCTCTGGCTCTGGCTTTGAGGGCTTTGGGTAGAGGTGGCTTTGGAAGTCGTTCTGGCTCTTGCGCATCCCCCTTTCTAAATCTTTCCCCCCTCGGGGGAAAGACTTCTGACTCTCTTCTCTCTCGGGAGAGAGTTGGAGAGGGGGGATTTAACGGATCAATGATCCTCGCCAGATCTAAGCTCAATTGCTGCACCCCAGCCGAGGTCACGAATGAATCGGAATGAGATGTTTGGGTTTCGCACAGCTCTGACAAACGGTAGGCTGTTTCGGGGTCTGCACCCAGGAACCTTCTGTATCCTGCATTATCGTCGTAAATAATGAGGGCAGAGTCGAGTTCGGGTAGCCACTCACGGATCATGTCGTGGGCACGGGGAATATCTTCTTCGGGGTTATCGTAAATTAGATGACGATAGCTGCGGGTCAGATAATCCTGCACGGTGGGATCGCCCCAGAGATGATCCCAGAAAATTTCGAGTTGAAGGGAGAAATCAAGCAGATTATGTTCGAGACAATAAGCACGGAAACGATTGGCGCAATCCTGAGTATCCTGATAAATGCGCCGCTGAGATGGATCACCAAGCCAGGCTTTATCGAGCCTTTCGCCAATTTGCGTGTGCGGAAAACCAATCGCAGCGGCTTTGTTGAGATTGTCGATCACCTGACTATAAAGACGATTGCGGTTGATAGTCAGCGATTCAAAATATCCCTCGTCAAGCAGTGGGCGGACAAGATGCGCCATATAATATTGGGCGGTTTCGAGCGTTAGAAAAACGGGCGGCTGGTCGGGATTAGAGAATCCCGCCGCTTCAGCAGCGATAGGCCAAAAAAGATCAACCATGCGGCGGGCAAGACCACCGACTGTAGCGAGGGTCACTTCACCGCCCGCGCCAACATCGGGGCTGCGAAGAATTTCCTGATAAGGTTCCTGAAGGGTACGTTGGGGTGTCAAAATGAGAATGCTTTCGCCATAAACACCTTGCTCAAGAAGATGGCGCATTCGTTCCACGCCAACGGTTGTTTTTCCACATCCGGCCGGACCAGAAAGAAATATGCGCGAATCGAGGGGCGCGGTGATGATATCTGATTGTGCGGAGATAAGTTCCATTTTTAGAGGGTATAGGAGGAAAGAAGCTTTGTCAAGCAGCGAGTGGAGAATAACAGATTATCCCCCTTTTGGCAGGCTTGCCTCCATATCTTTGACATGATAAACTTTTACCTGAAATGTCAAATTCCCTCCTTATTATCACCCCACAAGCTAGTTTTGGAGAACATATCCGCCAGAGCTTGGAAGAAAGCAACCCAACTTATGTTGAGATTGTGGATTCTAAAGTCGCGGCTCTCTATAAATTAGACGAAAGGCACTTTACCCATGCCTTTTTAGATAGGGATTTGAAAAACGAGTCCATCTCCGACCTTGGGCTTGCGCTGCGTGCAAAAGACCCGGATTTGCGCTTGGTCATTATCTCTCCGAGAGAGAGCATGCCCCGATTCGATGTGCTCAAACCCTGGAGCTTATTGCATAAGCCCTTCTTTCTCCCTGATCTTTTACGAATTGTCGATGGAGATTCAAGACCTTCTATTTCACTCTCTCCCGTAAAAGAAATTGTGCCTGAAAATATTAAAGAAGAAGACCTTCTTGAAGATGGTAATACCTTGGTCTGGCTTAAAGACGTAAATAAAGCTGCCCAACATCTGACACGTTTAACCCTGGAATCATCTGCGCAAGCCGCGCTGATCATTCGCCGTGAAAAGATGTGGGCATATGCTGGCCAACTTTCTGATGAAGCCTCTGCAGAACTGGTTAAAACCGTCCTCCGCGATAAAAAAACAGGAGACCTGCTAAAATTCCTCCGCCTTGTTTCTACACAGGCAGAGCACATGTTATACGCAACCCAACTTGGAAATACAGCAATTCTGGTGATGATCTTTGATGCAGAGACACCCTTTAGCGCAATACGGCGTCAGGCAACTCACCTGTCAGAATCCCTCGCTTTTTCCTTGCAAACAAAAGATGCGCCAAAGCCTGTGGTTGCAGCCCCTTCAGTTCATCCAGTAGAAAAGTCTTCGCAAGAAAAAGAAGAAGACGACCTGATAGATCTCTTTGATTTTGACGAAGAAGAGAGTGGAAACCTCCCTCCAATCTCCGAAATTTTAGAAAATATACCGAATCCTACGCCAAACAGTGCCGCATCAGAAGCGAAAACTTCGGTGCCAACCAGCACACCCAAGCCCCCGGCCTTATCCAAAAACTCTGTCTTTAATGAACCGATGCCTAATCCTTTTTCAAGGGCACGTGAAGAAGTCTCTAATAAAACGCCGAACTTCTCTTCACGAGAATTATCTCCGGCTATTCGTGCCGAAGAATTCTATGCGAGCAACCAAAACGTGGACCTTGATGAAACACGTGTGCAAGCAGCACAGTCTCATCAAAATATTGAAATTGACCTAAATGCGACACGCGTACAGGCTGCGCAAAAACCAGAATCCATCGAAATTGACCTCGATGCAACGCGCGTGTCAAAATCGCAACGTCCCGAAACTCCTGTACGTAAACCAAAGCCTGATGAATTGATCTCAACACGCCCTCATTCCATTACCGAAGTTGCAGGCCGTGCCATTCTTGAATCTGCACCCACAGGTACTTATGATCTTACCTACGCTTGTTTGCTGGTTCCGCGCTTTGGCTCCCATCACCTCACAGGCGATCTCGCAGATCGCCTCTCCGATTGGATGCCCAATATTTGCGTTGCTTTTGGTTGGCGGTTAGATCATCTTTCCGTACGTCCCGATTATTTACAGTGGGTCGTCAATGTTCCCCCCACAGTCTCGCCGGGATACCTGATGCGCATCATGCGAAAACAAACCTCCGAGCGGATCTTCGAAGACTTCCCACGCCAAAAGAAGGAAAATCCCTCCGGCGATTTTTGGGCACCAGGCTATCTTATTATGGGTGGCAGCCAACCGCATCCCTCTACCTTGGTGAAAGACTATATCCGACGTACGCGCGAGCGACAAGGAATGTAAAGCAAAGCGCATTTTTCAAGTTCTAAGACTTCGGTCTGAATTCAAGTGACGAGTAAAGCGTGATTTTCTCGTCACTTTTCACTCACCATACTTTTTCCACTTCACATAAAATAAAACCTATGCCTCCTACACTTTACCTCATTGATGGACATGCTCTCGCTTATCGTTCCTATTTTGCCCTCAGCGCAGGAGACCCTGATCGCTGGAAAACATCATCGGGTGAACCAACCGGCGGCATTTACGGATTTGCCAGCGTCCTCCTTCGCATCCTTGAAAACGACAAGCCAGACTATCTCGCGGTTGCTTTCGACGTCGGCAAAACTTTTCGCCATGAAATGTATCCCGAATACAAAGGCACGCGCGCCAAAATGCCCGACGATCTTCGTCCGCAAATTGACCGCATTCGCCAAATGGTCGATATTTTCAACCTGCCGCGTCTCGAAATGGAAGGCTTTGAAGCCGACGACGTTCTTGGCAGCGTAGCCCGTGTCGCATCTGAAGAAGGGCTTGGCGTGAAGATCATCACCGGCGACCGCGACCTTTTGCAACTTGTAGATGAACGTGTCATCGTCAACCTGCCCGGTCGCTCCATGAGCGACGCGCGTGATTATTATCCCGCTGATGTTGTTATAAAACTCGGTGTACGCCCCGATCAGGTTGTGGATATGAAAGCCCTCATGGGCGATAAATCGGATAATATCCCCGGCGTGTACGGGATCGGAGAAAAGACTGCCCAAAATCTGCTCAAAGAGTATGAAACCCTTGACAACGTCTATGAGCATTTGGATGAAATACCGACGCGCTTCCGCAATAAACTTGTTACCGATAAAGAAGCCGCCTTCCTGAGCCGGGACTTGGCGCGCATTAAATGCGACCTCGACATCTCGGTGGATCTCGAACATGCCCGCGCCACCGAACTGGATATCCCCGCGATCACCGAATTTTTCCGCGAGCTAGAGATACATTCACTACTGAGAAGGTTGAACAAGCTTTCGCCCACGCCCGTTGGGGTGTCCAGCACGGATGGGCAGCTATCCCTTTTTAGCGCGGGGGAAGCGGCACCAAGCTATTCGGCTGGAGAATCTTTGTCTATCGCTACCCACGTTGTGGACACGCGCGAAGCCTTAGCCAATTTGGCGAAAAAATGCCAAAAGGCGGAGATGATCGCCATTGATACCGAGACGACATCCACCGATCCCACACAAGCTGAATTGGTCGGCATCTCTCTCGCAACAGAAATGGGAACAGGATATTACATCCCCACCGGGCATTCGCAGGGAGAACAGTTGAATGTAAATGAAGTTTTGGACGCACTTCGCCCGGCGTTGACCAATTCTGGTATTCAAAAAATTGGACATAACCTGAAATATGACATCATCATGTTGGCGAGATACGGTTTGCGTGTTGCGCCGCTTTCTTTTGATACGATGATCGCCGAGTGGCTGGTGAACCCGGCTTCGCGAAATTTGGGGTTGAAAAAACTCGCTTTTGCGCGCCTTGGCGAGCAGATGATCGAAATTGAGCAGTTGATCGGCAAAGGGAAAAATCAGATCAGCATGGCGGAAGTAGTGATTGAAAAAGCTGCGCCCTATGCTGCTGCCGACGCCGAGATTTGCTTGCAACTCTACCCGCTTCTGGAAAAAGATCTGGCGCGCGTTGGTTCAAGAGAATTACTCGACGAGATGGAAATGCCGCTGATCGACGTACTCGCCGAAATGGAAATGGCAGGCATTTTGCTCAATATGCCATTTTTTAGCGAGTTTTCAGATCAATTGGCGACACGTTTAGATGAGATCAAGAAAGAAGTAACTGAGTTGGTAGGCAAAGATTTCAACCTGAATTCAACGCAGCAGCTTTCAGACGTGCTCTTCACGACGCTGGGTTTGCAGCCCCCCGACCGTACACGAAAAACAAAGAGCGGGCATTATTCCACTTCAGCTGCTGTGCTGGAAGGGATGCGCGGCGACCACCCCGTTGTGGATTTGATTCTGGAGCAGCGCGAACTCTCGAAATTGAAATCGACCTATGTGGATGCGCTGCCTGCGGCGATCAACCCCGCAACCGGGCGTGTGCATACTTCCTTTAATCAGACCGGTTCTGTGACGGGACGTTTGGCTTCGTCTAATCCGAATTTGCAAAATATCCCCATTCGCACGGAGTTGGGACGACGCGTACGAAAAGGTTTTATTGCCGCTGAAGGAAATATTTTGTTGGCAATTGACTACTCCCAGATCGAATTGCGGATCGTCGCACATATGGCACAAGATAAGACCATGTTGGCAGCTTTTAACGCAGGGCAGGATATCCACGCAACGACAGCCGCAGGTGTTTATAACGTTGCGCTAGAGGAAGTGACAAAGGAGATGCGCCGTCATGCAAAAGCGATCAACTTTGGTTTGATCTATGGCATGTCCGCTTTTGGATTGACGCGTTCTACAGATTTAACTTTGGCAGAATCAGAAGATTTTGTGGCGGCTTATTTCACGAAATTCCCCGGCGTAAAAGGTTATTTGGATAATATCCGCAAAGTCGCTGCTGAACAGGGCTATGTAGAAACTTTGCTCGGGCGGCGACGCTATTTCCCTGCTTTGCAGAACCCGGCAAATAAACAGTTGAAAAACAGGGAAGAGCGCGAAGCGATCAACGCGCCCATTCAAGGCACAGCTGCTGATATTATGAAGATCGCTATGCTCAATGTGGCAAAGGCGCTCTCAGATGCTAAGCTAAATTCAAAAATGCTTCTACAAGTTCACGATGAAGTGGTAATTGAGTGCCCGGAGAGTGAATTAGAGATTACAATAGAAGTCGTTACCAAAGCAATGGAAGAAGCATACTTACTTGATATTCCGCTTTCCACTGAAGCCCGCTCGGGATTAACGTGGGGAGATTTGTAGGAGAGATAAGCCGTCAGCTTTCTGAAGTCTAATATCTGAGGTCCGAAGTCTAAGATCTAAAAAACGAGATAAAGTTTATGTCAGGAAACCAAGGAAAATTCCAAAAAGCAATGAGCAAGGGGCATTCTGCAGCATGGGACCAATTATGGGATAAAGCTGCGTCTGCCTATAGGGAAGCGCTGAGCGAATTTCCCGATGACCCTAAAGCTCTCTCAAGCTTGGGTTTGGCTCTTTATCAAATTCAGAATTTTGAAGAGGCTTTGCAGACTTATCAGCGTTTATCTGAGATCTCTCCCGATGATCCGATCCCCTTTGAAAAAAAGGCTCAGTTATCAGAACGATTAGGTAATTTACAGGCTGCTGTAGCTGCGGCAACAAAAGCCGCTGATCTTTATTTGAGTCAAAAAGACGTTAATAAAGCCATTGAAAACTGGTCACGAGTTACGCAGCTTGACCCGGAGCATGTTTTGGCACATTCTCGGCTTGCTTTGGTGCATGAACGTTTGGGTCAGCAAAAACGAGCCGTAACTGAATATATTGCTCTTGCCAGTCTGATGCAACGTTCAGGAAAAGAGAAGAAAGCTATCGACTTGCTAGAGCGTGCGCTAAAAATTATGCCGGGTAGCCAGAAGGCGCAACAGGCACATAGCTTGATCAGTTCGGGGCAATTATTGCCAAAACCAATCCGCCCAAAGGGTGGAACAGGCCCACTTCGTATTGCCAAAGTCAAACAACTCACAGAGCCGGAAAAGGAAAATTCCAAGAGTGATGATCCTATTGGGGAAGCAAGCAAAAAATCCTTGATGATCCTTGCTGAGATCCTCTTTGAATATTCCGATGCAAGTAACGATCAACAAGCAAAGAAAGGCTTGCAAGCGATTATGCATGGCTCTGCCCAATTATCTCTCAGAAATTTGGAGCAGACTAAAGTCGTTCTTCATTTGGGGCAGGCGATAGATGCGCAATCAAAAAATCAGGATGAACTTGCAGCAGACGAATTAGCACATGCTCTCTTGGCAGGATTTGAGCACCCCGCTCTATACTTTAACTTGGGGATGCTCCGTTCAAAAGGGAAGCGGATCGAGAGCGCGATGCCGCACCTCCAACACGCGGTTAAACACACCGACTTTGGGCTTGCTGCCCGTTTATTGATGGGGCAGAACCTTCGAGCTTTGGGGCGTATCCCTGAAGCCGCCACGGAATATCTCGAAGCGCTAAAAATTGCCGATGCAATGATCGTCCCTGAAGACCAGGCAGATTCTCTGCGACAGCTTTATGAACCTCTGGTCGAAGCACAAGCGCAATTGGATGATGAAGAAGCTCATCTGCGTTTATGTGAGAATGTAGATGAAATGCTCATGCAAAGAAATTGGCGTGAGAATCTTCGTGATTCACGTAAAGAGCTCCCTAATGCTGATGATGAAATGTTGATGCCTCTGGCTGAAATCCTGATCCAGGCACAGAGCGGGCAAGTGTTGGGGGCGATGTCCCGTATCCACGAGCTAGCGCGTTCGGGACACGCTCGTTCCGCTATGGATGAGGCTTTCCAGGCGATCACTTATGCGCCTACTTATTTGCCCCTCCACTCGCTGATCGGGGATCTTCTCATCAAAGATGATCGTAAAGAAGAGGCCATTGCAAAATATGGCGTGATCGCCGATGCCTATGGCGTTCGCGGAGAAGCGCATCAGTCCACTGTCTTTTTGCGGAAGATCATCCAGCTTGCGCCAATGGACCTTTCCTCACGTACAAAATTAATTGACCAATTGACTGCGCGTGGCGAGATAGATGATGCTATTCGTGAGTATCTTAATTTGGCCGATATATACTATCGCCTTGCTGAGTTGGATATGGCGCGTAAAACCTATACAACGGCATTACGCGCTGCGCAACAAGGGAATGCCGAACGATCCTGGAATGTACGCATTTTGCGGCGCATGGCAGATATTGACATGCAACGTTTGGATTGGAAACGGGCTGTAAGAGTTTATGAGCAGCTTCGTACTTTGCGCCCTGATGATGTTGATTCTCGCAGAATTTTGATCGACCTAAATTTGAAATTGGCAAATCGCTCACAAGCGCTAAGCGAGTTAGACAGCTATATGAGCTATGCTGAAGAGCATCCAAGTGATGAGACCGATGTGTTGACCTTGTTACAAGGTCTAATAGATGACCATCATTCTGTGCCTCAACTGCATCGTATGCTTGCCGAAGAGTATGCTCGTCTTGAGAAAAAAGAAGAGGCAATTAAAGCCTTTGATCTTGCCGCAGAAATGTTCATGGAAGTTGGTGAGAATGAGCAAGCTATAAAAACGATCAATATGCTCTTAAGATTAGAACCAGCCAATGCAGATGATTATAGAAAAGTATTGGCACAAATTCAGGGGAGTTAAGATTTTTTAGTTGTAAAGCAAATAAAACTATGAAGATGCCAAGATTTTTTTGGCATCTTTTTTCGTTTGGAAAGACAATAATTAGACAACATGTTAGATTTTCTTCTGGTAAACTCTCGCTATGTCAAAAAAGAAACTTTTTATCTCACTTATCGTTTTACTCATTCTTGGGTTTGCTCTTTTACAGATCCCGCGTGTAGAATCGGCGCTCTCTTGGCTCAATAAAAAACAAAACATCTATCTTAAAAATATAGTTGATCCACCGGGGCCCGTGCCGACTGCATTGCCTATTACCCCTGCACCATCTGCCACGCAGCCTGCTACAGCAGATATAGAATCGGAGCAGCCTACATCTACATCGCTACCTCCTACGCCAACGGCAACAACCGCTCCTCTTCCTGTGCAAGTATCTTTGCCCAGTCCTCCCTATGAATTACAAACGCCCAATAATTGCGGACCCGCTACGCTCTCTATGGCGCTGCATCTCTATGGCTGGGATGGCGATCAGGCGGATATTGCAGAGCAGATCAAGCCTGTTTTGCAGGATCGTAATGTAAACCCAGAGGAAATGGCCTACTATGTGCGCAATTTTGCAGGATGGCTGAATATTGGCTATCGCGTAGGGGGCGACATTCCCACGCTTAAAAAACTTCTGGCAGCAAATTACCCGGTAATTGTTGAAAGTGTTACCAGTCTTGACCCCAACGATGCCCTGGGCCCTACAGATGACCTTTGGGCTGCGCATTATCTTCTTCTGACGGGATACGATGATGATGCTCAAAGCTTTATGATTCAAGACTCTTATCATGGAGCAGATTTGACCATTTCTTACGAGCAGCTTGAAGAAGAATGGGAACCTTTTAACAACCTTTATATGGTGCTATATTTTTCGGAAGACGAAAGCGAACTCGAATTTTTACTTGGTACCGATTGGGATGTGGATGCCAATCGTCAACGTGCTCTTGCTAATGCCCGCTCGAACATCGAAACTGACCCGAACAACGCCTATGCCTGGTTCAATCTCGGTAGCGACCTGGTTTATTTTGAAGAATACGAAGAAGCTGCTCTTGCCTATGATAAGGCCCGTGAAATAGGTTTACCCTTGCGTATGTTCCGTTATCAATTTGGCCCTTTTTGGGCTTATTTCCACGCTGACCGCATAGATGAGTTACTCTTGCTCAGCGACTTTGCACGGGGAGTCACCAAAATGTCTGAAGAGACATGGTTTTGGTATGGATGGGCACTTTATAGGCAAGATGACTTCGAAGGTGCAAAAGCTGCATGGGAAAAGGCGCTATCTATTAACGATTCACCTTATGCAGATGCTCATGGTGCGCTTGAGTACGTTCGATAGAGTTTTTCTCAAAAAAAAGCCGAGTTTTATAACTCGGCTTTTTTTGATTATGCTCTTTGTTTTTTCTGGCGGTTGAAAAAGTAAAACAAAGCTCTTGCCACAGTCAGAATAAGCATGGCTACAGACATGACCGCACCAGCAATAATGATTGACAGCTCCCAAGTGCTAATGCGTTTGGCAATACGATTTGGCTCTAACTTGCCAAGTCGCTCTTGAAGGCGTTGCATCACATCGGTTGGCGGACGTACAGATTGCAATGCCCCGGAAAGGGAGCTTTCCAACTCGTTAACTTCTTCTTTAACAGCTTGATATTTCTTTTCGATTCTTTTGTTCATTGTTTTACCCTGCGGGATAAAAGACAAGTCCCAGCGTGCCAGGCCCAAAATTCGTTGCAAGAGAAACCGAAAGGTCTGTAAGAACGACATCTTTCACATTGTATTGACTTTTTGCATCTTCTAGCAATTTCTCAGCAGATTGGATATCGCGTGCGTGGACGATCCCTAAATAGATCTCGTCCTGACCCGAAAATTCTTTTCCCATTTCTATAATGCGATTTATCGCTTTTTTGCGCGTTCGAACTTTGTCGACCATATCCACAATGCCTTCGTGAAGAATAGCGATCGGTTTGATGTTTAGGGCAGATGCCAGCGCAGCGGAAAAAGTGCCGACCCTGCCACTCATCCGAGCGTATTCGAGGGTGTCGAGGGTCAGGATAATTTGAATATCGCCCTTAACTTTGTCGAAATAGGCAAGAATTTCATCAACGTTCTTCCCCTCTTGTTCCATTCTGCGAGCTTCACGGCACATGAATCCCAACCCAAGAGACCCGCCTTCAGAATCCACGGGGATGATGTTGAAGGTATCTTTGAGTTCTTCTGCTGCAATGACCGCTGAAGCATAAGTGCCCGACAATTTGCTTGTCACATGAACAGAGAGAATGGTGTCGCCTTCTTTGGCAATGCTTTTGTAAAACTCAGCAAACTGATGGGGGGAAGGCTGTGCTGTTTTCGGGACGATCTTGGTTTCTTCTACTTTTTCATAAAAACTGTCAAAATCCAAGTCTATGAATTGTAAGTAAGTTTTTTCTCCAAATTGAATATTTATAGGGATAGTATGAATTTGATATTCATCAGCCCATTCAGGGGGCATGTCGGCTGCGCCATCAGTGACGATATGTAGCATTTTATTCTCCTTCAATTTCAATGACTAAATCATCTACTTGATCGCGCAGTGCCAATAAGGTGCGGTGATAAAGACTTTTGACCGCTCCTTCGCTGCGTCCCATAATTTCGCCGACCTCTGCATTTGAGTAATGCTCAACGAATTTCAGGATGAGCAATTGCTGGCGATCTGGCGGGAGAGTACGAATTAGACGCAACAAGGCATCTTGTTTCTCAGTGCGTAAAATGGTTGTTTCGGGATGCTCATTTTTTGCCGGTAGCACCATTTTTTCTGTAATGGTTAGCTCTTTTTTGCGGCTGCGATCTCTATACCAATTGGCAACGAGATTATGAGCAATTCTGTACAACCATGCAGAGAAAGGAACTCCACGATCTTGATAATTTAGGATATGCTTCATTGCCCGTTGAAAGACGCGTGCGGTTAAATCTTCGGCATCGTGAACATTGCCTGTTCTATAGTAGATATAGTTGTAGATGCGGTCGAGATATTGCGCATAGAGGAGGCCAAAGGCCTCTTTGTCGCCCTGAGAAGCTTTCTTGAGTATTTCTTTTTCGTTTTGTTCAGGCACCGGCTTTTCCTAATCTTTTCTTGCCGGCAGGGTTGCATATAACAACACCGCCGAATTTTAGAAGTTTCTTTTATTTTTTGAGTATAACATGCAATTTATGTGTATCCCTTGGCGGGATTTAGGCACAGCAATTCAAAATGCAGAGGGTTTTGCGAATGCAAAACAGATAGTCGAAGGGCGGGTTTTACAGATAACTCCGCCCTTCACCCTGTCGGGTACAGGCGACTGCACTCCCTGTCGGTCGCTCCGCTCAGGAACTGCTCTACTCTTTTATTCTCCCCAATCTTTCTTTAAAATAATTTTTCTAAAAGCCTTGACCACCTTTGGATCAAAGTGTGTGCCAGAACCTTCTTTTATATAGGCCAATGCTTTTTCTTTTGACCAAGCTTCTCGATAAGGGCGTACATTCGTTAGGGCATCGTATACATCAATGATCGCACAAATGCGTGCGGGTAAGGGGATTGCCTCTCCACTTAGCCCTTCGGGATAGCCACTGCCGTCCCATTTTTCGTGATGATAGCGGGGAATGTCTAATGCCGGTACCAAGAAGGGGATATTTTTTAGCATTTCATAGGCATAGATCGTATGTTGGCGCATAATTGCCCATTCTTCATCGGTTAGAGGACCTGGTTTATGCAAAATAGAATCGGGGATGCCCATTTTCCCTACATCATGTAAGAGGGCGCCGCGATGAACGTGCTCAATTTTACGGGAATCTATCCCCATAGCGGTAGCAAGTTCTGTTGTAAGTTTGGTTACGCGGCGGCTGTGCCCCTCTGTTTCCATATCGCGTAGTTCCAGGGCACGCGCCCATCCCTCCAGGGTGGAATCATAAGCCAGGCGTAAATCCTGATTGCTTTTTTGTAGATCTGTAAATAGCGATGCATTATCAATAGCTATCGCGGCTTGTCCAGCCAAGGTGTTTAGGAAACTTTCCCACTCAGCGTTGGGCGATAAAGTTTTTCGATGAAAAATTTCGAGTACCCCGTTAACTTTGTCTTTTGAAATTAAAGGGATGCCCCAATAGCTAACAAAGTTTTCACCTACCAACTCAGGTGTATTGGCAGAGGGGCTTTTTTCGTCTAAATTATCAATTCGAATGATCTGGCGTTTTGATGCTGCTTGCCCGGCCAAGCCCTCTCCCATGGCTAAATTAGTGTACACAAGTGCTTCTGTTTGAAAGCCCCGCCGTGCAAGGCACTCGAAAGATTCACTGGATGGGTTTCTTACCAGAATAGAGACCGCATCTACCTTTAGTTCTTTTTGAGCCTGTTCAGCAATAACTTCAACGGTTTGATTGTTGTCAGCGCTTGCGATGGCTACATCTATTGTATGTAATGCCCCTAACCGGCCTAGACGTCGTTTTGCATCTTCATATAGACGGATATTTTCTATAGCCAGGGCAGCGCGTTCAGCGAATGCAACCAAAAGGCGTTGATCGTCTGTGCTAAAAGCGTTTTTCTCAGGGCTTTGTACGTCAATGGCTCCTATGGTCTTTTTTCCTACAATAAGAGGAATAGCCATTTCTGAGCGTGCTGCTTCCCAGTTCGCTTTGTAATTCTTTCGAAGCGTAACATTTGGGGAATTTATCACTATGCCTTTGCGTATTACTTCAGGAACCAGACCTTGGCCCTTTATTGTTAAGGTGCTTTGGCTAACTTCCTTTGCGTACGTTCCTGCAACTGCAACTCGTTTTAGGTTAAGAGAATTATCATCCGTAAGAATAAGGCTGCAATTACTATGTTCGAATTCAAATAAGACGGTCTCTACAATTCTGCGTCCTAATTCATTCAGGCTAGGTGTTGTACCTGCAAGCAAGGCTCCGGATGCACGATAGAGGCGTGCAAGCTCGTCTCTTGTCTGTTTCGTCTCTTCTTCTGCGTGTACGCGTTCTGTAATATCTTCTCCTATAGAAAGCAGCATTTGTCTTTCTTTAGGGAGATTCTCATAGAAGCCTGTTGTTTGCCAGGAGATGATCCTTTTTTCACCGTTTTTTACCCAGATAGGATTAATGTAGGCGTGTGCATCTGCCCCCCAGGCATTATTCCAGACTTTATTCATCTCGGTTGCGATCTCTGGTTTAAAGGCCAATGCAAACCAGTCTTTGCCAAGAGCATCTTCTTTTTTGTAGCCAGTAATGTCTTCTGCGCCTTTATTAAAAAGACGAACTATATGATCTTTATCAAGCCCGACAATAATTGCTGTGCTGGTATCGATAACTTTTTCTGAAAAATCTTTCTCTTCTTTAAGTGCTTTATTTGCCTCAACCTCTGCGCTGATATTTCGCTTCACATAAGCGTAATTGATAATTTCACCTTCATCATCTTTGACGGGGAAGATATTGGCATCTTCTGTGTAGAGGCTGCCATCACTTTTTTTATGGATCAGATTTCCCTCCCAATTTTTTCCTGAGGTGATTCTTTCCCAAATTTTTTCGTAAACTTCCTTGTTTTGAGTGCTGTCAAAGGGAATCTTCAGGTCTTTTCCTAGAAAATCTTCTTTCTTGTATCCTGTAGTTTTTTCGACAAAGGGATTGACATAGATTCCCTTGCCTTCTAGATCCATAATGCCGACGGAAATTCGTGCTTGCTCAACAACCTGCGCCAAGCGGGCAATTTCGCGCCTGGCCTCAACTTGCTTGCTGATATCCCGGAACGCCATCACGACCCCAATTGCCTTGCCCTCTTCCATAATTGGCGAGTTGGTATAAGAAATAGGGAAAGAGCTCCCATCTTTGCGATAGAAAAAGGTTGTTTTTTCTTCTGCTTGCTTTGCAAGATCAGTGTGCTGATAGATGGGGCAATCGTCAATATCCCCAGAAATATGTTCTTCAAAGCCACGGTGGTAAAGTTGATGGCTTTTTTTCTGGAGCAGTTCATCTACTTCGTAGCCCAGCATTTCTGCGGCGGCAGGGTTGACAAAGATGTGCTTGCCTTTCATATCCATCCCTAAAATGCCTTCAGCTGCCGAATCAAGAATTAGTTTTTGTTGGCGGTGTAATTGAGCAAGTTCTACTTCAGACAATTTGCGGGAAAAAATAGTCGAGACTTGCTGTAAAACTTCTTCTATTTTTTCCGAGTTACTTTGATCGGTTTTTTTATCATACGATAACTCTAATAAACCAATTGCATGGTCTCCCGAAAGAATAGGAATAAGATGCACTTTTTCTCGACCAATTATTGGGATCAAGGCAGGCAATAATGGCGCCAGTTTCTTTTTGACCTGGGGAGGAAAAGGAGCAGCGTTGAGATAATCATTTACGAGTTTTTTTAATTCTTTTTTTTCTGTGAGTATTCTTTCTTTTTTATCTGAGATCAAATTAGCGTAGATAGAAATTGTTTCCAAAGATAATTTTAATTTGGGAATGGAAACACCAAGAAACGCTTCTATTTTTTTATATCTCTTTTGGTCATTTTTAGGAAAGTAAACGAGCAATTCATTTTTTTCTTTGTCTAGTAAATGAACAGAGGCACTTGTGCAGGATAATATGGGTGGTATCTGCTTTGCCAAAAAATCTGCTAATTCCTCGAGCGTTGCCCCCTTGTTGGCAAACTGGTTCATTTCTCTAAAAAGGGCTAAGGTAGCTTCTTTTTCCTTGCTAAAGCGGCGTAATGAAAACTCCTCTATTGCGCGCGCTACAGATGAAGCTAATCTTGTTACCTTGTTTTTGCGCCCATAGACCGCCTTTCTATTCGACGCTAAAAAATGA
>CAZOOX010000017.1:0-39087 GCA_964581545.1 uncultured Anaerolineaceae bacterium | reverse complement strand
TAGCAAAGAAGCGATGAATTTCTTTGGAGAAGTTTCTGTTTTGGAATTTCTGACAGGTACAGACTGGAACCCACAAATTGAGCAATTCGGTATTTGGGCGTTGCTCAATGCGACTTTGGTCACTTCACTGATCGCAATGCTCGTCGCCCTGCCCATCGGATTGAGCATTGCCATTTATTTGAGTGAATACGCCACGCCCAAAGCCAGAAAGGTGCTAAAACCCATTCTTGAAGTGTTGGCTGGCATCCCGACTGTCGTGTACGGCTATTTCGCTCTGACCTTCATGACGCCCCTGCTGCGTGCCATCTTCGGCAGGGATGTAGTGGATATTTACAACACGGCTTCGGCAGGCATCGTGATCGGCATTCTCATCATCCCGATGGTGAGTTCGATGAGTGAAGATGCGTTGAGCGCCGTTCCACGTGCCTTGCGTGCCGCAGCTTATGGCTTGGGGGCAACAAAACTCGAAACAGCGATCAAAGTTGTCGTTCCTGCGGCGATCTCCGGTATTATGGCGGCTTTCATCGTTGCCATCTCCCGTGCCATCGGCGAGACGATGATCGTGGCTGTAGCTGCGGGCGCTGGCTCAAATTTCACCTTCAACCCCTTCGAAGCAGCCGAAACGATGACGGGGCATATCGTCCGCATCAGTGGTGGGGATCTGAGCTACGACTCGATTGACTACAACAGTATCTTCGCTATTGGCCTTACGCTCTTCTTCATGACCCTGAGTCTGAATGTTATCAGCCAGCGGATCGTGCGGAAGTATAGGGAGGTATACGAATGATCTCTAAAAAATGTAGATGTGCATTGCATCTAAGAGATGCGTTGCACATCGGGTCTTCCCAAGCCTACATCTTCTTGAAAACCCGAACTGCATACCCGCATGGGGCACTTACGCACTTTCCGCTTCGCTTCACGTGCAATGCAGTTCTCTACAGCGAGGCACAAAAATGACCCCGATCAAAAAGAAAGAAGGCTTTACCGACAACCTCCCCCAACGTCACAGCGCAGGGCGGATTTGGGAGAAGGTCTTCCAGATCTCTACCAGCGTTGGCATTATTGCCCTGATCGCCCTTTTGCTGAACATCACCAACTCCGCTTTTGGCTATGTGGCAATAGAGAACAAGATTGATCCCGAAACCCTTGCCATTAACGGTATCCCGCTGGAGCAGCTTCACCCCATTGACCTGACCCATATTCTCAAAGAGAACGTCTCAGCCGGTTTTTTCAGGGCGCAGAATAATGGAAAACCCTTTGAAGAGCGCAGCCGTGAAGAGATCTATGATCTCGTTATCGAGCGGGTGGTTGAGCCTGAAGCCGCCGCAACTTGGTCTCTCTTCGACTCACTTTTCCACAAGGCGGAGATCAATGCTGAAGTTGCCGAGAAGTATCCGAATGCCGAACTGATGTTTACGTCGTGGCTTAACGGTGATTTTCTCGTCTCCCCGCAATCCGCTGACCCGGAGCGAGCAGGTGTCCGCACGGCCGTTTTCGGGTCGCTTTGGGTGGTTGCCATCACCATCCTTTTTTCCTTCCCGCTGGGCGTCGGCGCAGCCATCTATCTCGAAGAATACGCGGGCGATAAATGGTTCAATAGGCTCATCCAGACTAATATCAATAATCTGGCAGGCGTCCCATCCATCATCTACGGTATGTTGGGATTAGCCATTTTCGTGAGAGCACTGGAACCACTGACCAGCGGCGCATTTTTGGGGTCAGTAGACCCGACCACGGCAAACGGACGCACAATACTCTCGGCGGGACTGACGTTGGGACTCTTGATACTGCCTTTGATCATTATCAACGCCCAGGAAGCGATACGTGCTGTCTCTGGCTCCCTGCGTCAGGCCAGCTTTGGGCTTGGAGCCACCAAATGGCAGACGATCTGGCACCACGTACTCCCGAACTCTGTGCCCGGTATCCTAACGGGGACGATTCTGGCAGTCTCTCGTGCGCTGGGTGAAACCGCTCCGCTCATTGTGGTGGGCGCTTCGACCTTCATCACCTTCGACCCCGAATCTCCCTTCTCGAAGTTCACCACGCTACCAATTCAAATCTACCAGTGGACATCCCGCCCGCAGGACGAGTTCAGAAATATCGCTGCAGCGGCAATTATCGTGCTTCTGGTCATTCTGCTTTCACTAAATGGGATTGCGGTGGTGATGAGGAATAAATATAGTAAAGCGTGAAAAGTGATGAGTGAAATGTGAAAATCACTTCTCACTCGTCACTCATCACGAATCAAAAGGCAAAATTATGACAGAAAACAAAAACTCCTACGCCATCGAGGCAAGCGGTCTCAATCTTTATTATGGCGATACCCTTGCTGTGCGTGGCATTGATATGAAGATCGAAAAGCAAAATATCACCGCCATGATCGGCCCATCAGGTTGTGGAAAAAGCACCGTGTTGCGTGCCTTCAATCGCATGAACGACCTGATTCCAAGCGCTCGCGCTGAAGGAACAGTGCTCTATCATGGTAAAAATATCTACGACGACGATGTAGACCCCGTCGAAGTGCGGCGCCGCATCGGGATGGTTTTTCAGAAGCCGAACCCTTTCCCGAAGAGTATTTATGATAATGTCGCCTGGGGCGCTGGCGTTAACGGCTATAAAGGCAATATGGATGAGCTCGTCGAAGAATCCCTGCGTGGCGCCGCTCTCTGGGATGAAGTAAAAGACAAACTCGACAAAAGCGGACTTTCTCTTTCGGGCGGTCAGCAGCAACGTCTTTGTATCGCCCGCACCATCGCCGTGAAACCCGATATCATCTTGATGGACGAGCCTGCTTCCGCCCTTGACCCCATCGCCACGCTCAAGATCGAAGACCTGATGCAGGAACTGGCCAAAGAGTTCACTATCATCGTGGTAACACATAATATGCAGCAGGCAGCCCGTGTCTCTGATTTCACGGCTTTCTTCAATCTCAGCGATGATAAAGAACATGCCGGAATACTTGAAGAATATGGCGTAACCGCAGAGCTCTTCACTAATCCCCAAAAGAAGAAGACCGAAGATTATATTACGGGGCGCTTTGGATAAAATGTTAAAAGTGGTTATAATACTTTACTTCCGATTAAACGAGGTGCATGATGCGAAAAACATTTGAGTTCGAAATCCAAAAACTGAAAGATGAAATCCTTTCTTTGGGGAGCATGGTCGAAAAGGCCCTTCTTGACTCTATTGATTCTCTTAAGCATAGAGATATTCCCCGCTCACAAGAAATTTACGACAACGACGAAGAGATCAACAAAAAACGCTTCAAAATTGAACGCGCTGTTATGATCGCTATTGCCACACAACAGCCGATGGCGCATGACTTACGTCTGCTTGCTTCCCTTTTGGACGTAGCCGGTGAACTCGAACGGATGGGTGATTACGCCAAAGGTATTGCGAAGATCAATATCATTATGGGAGAGCAAAAACTGCTCAAACCATTAGTAGATCTGCCACGTATGGCAGAAAAAAGTGTTGATATGCTTCATCGGGCGCTGACGGCTTTTATTGAAGAAGATGTCAAAGCTGCAGAGACTATTCCTGAAGAAGATGACGTCATCGATGCACTTTATACCCAAATTTATCGTGAATTGATCACTTACGTGATGGGAGACCCCTCTGCGATCGAGCGCTCCAACTGGTTGCTTTGGGCAGCACATAATCTTGAACGTGTGGGTGATCGTGTCACCAATATCTGTGAACGAACGATATTCGTTGCAACTGGCGCAATGGAAGAAGTTGACATCAGCGACGATGAGATGACGATCTAATCGTGAATAAGAAAAGAGTGCTATTTCTGTGTACGGGAAATTCCTGCCGTTCACAGATGGCTGAAGCGATAATCAACGCCCGCCTGGAAAATTCCTGGCGGGCGTTTAGCGCAGGGACAGAGCCATCCGGTTACGTCCATTCTCTGGCGATCAAGGCGTTGGCTGAGATCGGCATCACCCACGAAGGTCAATCGAAACATACGGATGACTTCCGTGAAATGGAATTTGATCTCGTCATCACCGTCTGTGGCGATGCCGCCGAGAAATGCCCCGCATGGCTGGGCAGGGGAGCGAAAAAACATATCGGCTTCGACGATCCCGCCGATGCTGCGGGGACGGATGAAGAGAAGATGGCCGTTTTCCGCAGGGTAAGGGATGAAATTGAAGAGCAGATAATTAGCTTTTTAGAGAATTTCTCATAAGATGATAAGACCCTAAAGGTTTTGAAAACCTTTAGGGTCTATTTTTATGTTGGATTGAGTATCTCTAAATCTTTCCAACTCGCATAATCGGGGAAAACGGCATTTTGGTTGGGGTTTACCAATCGTTTTGTTAACACTTCGCTGAGTACATCTCGAAAATCGGTCGTGACTGCCAGGTCGCCGGGGCCGTAGAGATTTTCTTCTGCCAAGCCGGGCCAATCGGCGTAGACTTTGCCGCCGTTGACGTTGCCGCCGAGGAGCATCATCAGCCCGCCGTGACCGTGGTCGGTGCCGCCGCTTCCGTTTTCGTAGGCACGTCGCCCAAACTCGGACATGGTGACGATGGTCACTTTTTGGGCATAGCTGCCTAAATCCCGGTAAAAGGCTGATAAAGCGGTAGCAAGCCCACTTAAGAGCGTTGGCATGGTTCCTTCGAGAACGCCCTGCTGATCGTGTGTATCCCAGCCGCCGAAATCGACACAGGCGACTTCCATCCCAATATCACTTTTGATGATCTGGGAGACTTGCTGCATATCCATCCCAAAATCGGATTCAGGATATTCTGCGCCGCCTTCGGGTGTGTAGTTGGAGACATCCACCTGCGAAAGGGTGTTCACAGCAGAGAAGGTTTCAGCGGCGAGGGCATCGAGGGGAGAGCCGAGAGCGTAGAGGGCTGCCACATTTTGCTGCATTTCAGCGAGACTTTTGGGACGACCTTGTAGATGAAAATCGGCGATGGAGCGCAGGGTGGTGACGGGGACACTGCCACGCATGGCGCTTTGCAGGACGCCACCCATGCCGATGGCTCGGAAGGGGGAGTCGTTGAGCCAGGGGGCGCTTTGGAGATGGCGGCCGACCCAGCCTGTACTGAGTTTTGTGCCGGGGGTGCCGCTTTCCATATAATCTTGGGCGTCGAAGTGGGAGTGGGTGTCGTGTGGCGAGCCTGCGGCGTGGACGATGGCGAGCGATTGATCGTCCCAGAGGTCTTTGAGCGGGCGCAGGGAGGGGTGCAGGCTGAAGAAGCCGTCGAGGTCTATGGCGGTTTGGTCGTCGCCTGTTTTGGGTTCGGGGATGGCAAGCTCGGGGCGCAGGTCGTAGTAGCGGCTTTCGGCGTGCGGGACGACGGCGTTGAGTGCGTCTATGGCGCCACGCAAAAAGACGACGACGAGCATATCGCCTTGTGGCTCGATTCCTTGCGGGGCGAAGGAAAAGCGGGGGGCTTGCCCAAGGGAAGGGGAGAGGGCGAATCCGCTCATCATGCCTGAGAGTTTTAGAAAATCACGTCGGGAGAGTTTTTTTGTCATTTTTTCTTCCTTTTGCGGAATTTCGACCCTCACCCTAGCCCTCTCCCTAAAAGGGAGAGGGGACAGTCCCTTCTCCCTTGAGGGAGAAGGTTAGGATGAGGGTGAATACTCATCGAACCTGAAAATGCGGCGAGCCGAGAATTAGCCCCGAGATTTCCGGCAAAACTTTATCGAGCGGCGTGGATGATGCGTAATCGACCAAAATATCATGGGCGTTATCGGGGAGTTTTTCGCCCAAAAAGCGGATGCTGAGCACGTCCACCACATCTTCTGCGGAGGCGGCGTCGGTGGTTAGGGCATTCAAATCGAGTTCGACGCCCTGTACCATGCCGCCTGTCAGCAGCAGGGCAAAATTCCAGCGGTTGAGCATGCCGCTCGTCGTTGTCCACCAATCGGCGTAGTCGGGGAAGCCCGTTGGCGGTGACCATGAGAAGGGCACCTGCCCCATATTGCGCAGATGTTCGGTCAGCGCGCGGGGTGTGCGCCTGATCTCTGCGCCGGTCACACGCAGTGCGGAGATGAAGAACTCGAGCGGACGTTTGATCTTTTGCCCTGCTGAGGCTTTGAATTCGTCCGATTTGAGCAAAACTCGCAGCATTTCTTTCGTATCGCCTTGAGTATCGGTAAAAGTTTGGCTTAGTTTTTCTACAAGGGATACGGGCGGATCGTCTACCACGAAACGGCGTGCCAGCTTTGTGCTGATGAACTTCGCCGTCATCGGATGCTCGGCGAGCATATCGAGCACCATTTCGCTATCTTCCTCGCCCCCGCCCGCCGGAACGAGCATGCCCATAACTTGCTTCTGACCATCATCATGTGCCCGTGCCCGAAACGTGAACTGTCCCTGCTCCTGGAATTTGTCTCTGAAACTCGTCACACTCCAGCCTGTCAGCACCCGTGCCAACTCGACGATATCTTCGTGGGTGTAGCCCCCGTCCACGCCGACGGTGTGGAGTTCGAGCAGTTCACGGGCGTAATTTTCGTTGGGCGCACGGCGTGTGCTTGTGGCTTGGTCGAGATAGGTCAACATGGCAGGGCTGTGTGCGGATGCTGTTAATATCTCGCCAAATTTGCCAAAAGTATGCGCGCGGATGACATCTCGATCATCGTCGGCTTTGAGTACGCGGCAGGGATTTTTTGCCAAGTAGATGTTGAAATGGTTTGTCCAGAAGTCTGCCATTACTTCATAAAGTTGACTCTCGCTGCGCCACTGACGCAGGAGCGTTGCACCGATCAACTCAAAAACGGGCTGGGCGTATTTTTCCAATTCAAAACGCTCTTTTGACGTCATGGAGAGTGTTTCAAAGCTGGAAGAAATTTGTTTTTCAAGCGCTGCGTTGTCATGTTTTTCTGGGGAGAGCTGCTCTTCAATATAGGCATCCAGCCCAATGGAGCGGGCACGTTCGAGCATGGCAGCTGTCACGCCGAAGGATATTCGCTTGAGGGTGTGGCGGAGGAGAGCGTCGTCTTCCAGAGTCTCTCCCGGCTGGGGTGCAGGAGATGAATCTGGAACGGAAGCAAGTGTAGGGAAAGTTTGTTCCGTCACTTCCGTCGAAGGCTGGCAGGCTGCCAGAGCCGTCGCTGCGGCGAAAATCCCGGAGGTCTTGAAGAAATCCCGTCTGCTTAAATTTTTGGTCATAAGAACTCCTTAAATTGAAGGATATGACCCATATTTTAGGCAAGACTCTTTGTGTTTTGGTTAGGGGGATGTAAAAAGGATGTAAAAAGTATTAGCCATTCTTTCTTCTATCCTTTAGAGCAAGAAAATGAGATACGTTTTTGATCTCATTCGTTTGTTGAAAGCCAATTGCCAGATAGAAGTGATGAGCATTTTCGTTGAATGTGCGGAGCGTTAGTAAGCGAAAGTGGTGTTTTGCTTCTACAATGATTTTTTCAACAAGCTTTTTACCAATCCCCTGTTTACGATAATCAGGAAGAATATAAAGGTGTCTCACCCTACCTATTTCAGCATCCCCTGAATAAGGATCACGATTTAGCCCCCCAATTGCAACCAATTCTGTGTTGAAAAAGGCACCATATAATATTTCCCCTTTTTGGTCAAAACGATTTTTACCATTGATATATTCTCTTTCCAGACGCTCGATAAAAGTGAAATTTTCTCGCAGACTTTGCTTTACCAGAAAGTGAATTGGAATATCTGCAAGATCGTTTACCTTGCAAATTCTGATCTTATCCATCCTCATAAAGTTTCATTACCCGAGCAGGCGAACGCTGATTTTGCAACTCATTCACCATGAATTTCATCGGCGCGTCGATATGTTTGAAAAAAGCTTTATAACCTTCGCAGAGATAATTGAGCCCTGCTTCACCATCGGGCGTTTTAGCAAAGCGATTTTTAGGGCATTCGCCGTGACAGGCAAAGCGGACATCACATTTTTGGCAAAATATGGGTAAATCATCTTTTTTGGCTTTTCCAAAAACCTGTTGTTTTTCGCTCTCCACTAATGCTGGCATCAGTGTTTCAGTGATATTACCGAGCAAATAGTCCGGCTCTACATAATGGTCGCAAGCATAGAGATCACCATTATGCTCAAGCGCAAGCGCCGAGCCGCAGATCTCGTTGAAGACACAAATGCCAGCATTTACACCATAGAAATTTGCCAATGCCGACTCAAAGGTTGGAATAAATACACGGCCCACATCTTTCTTGACCCATTCATCAAAGATGGTTTTCAAAAAATCGCCCCATTGTTGCGGGCGTACCGAACGCTCTGTAATTACGCCATTTTCACGCTCTACGACGGGAATAAACTGGATATACGCCATCTGCAACTCATCGCGAAAAAAATGATAAACATCCAGCGGATGATCACCATTTGCCAAATTAACTGTGCAAAGGATATTTGTCTCAACCCGATATTTTTTCAGGGTATTTAAACCCGCGATAACGCTCCTGAACGTGGGCTTGTTCCCCTTATCTCGGCGGTAGGTGTCGTGAAGATGCGCTGGCCCGTCAATACTGATCCCGACCAGATAGCGATTTTTACGCAGAAATTTCCCCCAATCATCATCCAGTAAAACGCCATTTGTCTGGATCGCAAAAGAGATACGTTGTCTCGGGGATTTGAACTGGTTAGCATATTTACTTGCTTTTTTGAAAAAATCCAATCCCATCAGGGTTGGTTCCCCGCCCTGCCATGTGACCATGATCTCAGGCACCCTCGGCTGCGACTGAATATATTGTTTCAGGTAGGCTTTCAGCACATCATCCGACATACGGAAATTGCTCTTGGGATAAAGTTTTTCCTTCTCAAGAAAAAAACAATAGGCGCAATCTAGATTGCAGATCGCGCCAGTCGGTTTTGCCATAACGTGATAGGGGAATGGGCTATTTTTCACGTACTTCGTCCAGTGCAACTTTCATCTCGGCGATCAACTCCTGATAAGCGGGGTTGTCAATCGCATTTTCAAGTTGATAGGGGTCTTTTTCAAGATCATAGAATTCCGATTTATCACCCCCTGTTTCAGCGTAGACATAGCTCCCAACATGATAGGCGGCATAATGTCCGCGCCCGGGCCAACCTTCGATGAGTACGCCAGCACGCTGCATATCACCGGCAAGCAAGAGCGGGACAAGAGAGACGCCATCCACTTCTTCCGGGATCGGAACTCTTGCCAGATCATAGAGTGTAGGCGCAATATCTATATTAGCAACAGGTTTATCTTCTATATAAGGGGTCGGCACAAGGGGTGGATATCGCAAGGCAAAAGGCACACGCGAGGCCTCTTCATAAAAAGAATTTTTCGTTGTCATCCGATGTTCGCCCCAGAGCTTTCCATTATCTGATAAGAAAATGACAACTGTTTTATCGAGTAGTTTTTCTTCTTCCAATTTCTGAATAATGCGTTCGATATTCCTGTCTAAAGAACGTAAAGATAATAATTGATCGTTACGAAACTCATTAATCCTGTGGATTTCTTCGTCACTGAGCAGAGACACTTTTTCCTGCAACCAATTTGGCTTATCCGAAATATCTTCTTCACTGAAATTGGGAGGGAATTCTGGCAAGTCTATTGCTAAAAACTTATCTTCATCTGCGGGCGTAGCAGGTTCGTGCGGTGCATTCGGCGCAAAATAAAGACAGAAAGGCTTCAATTTTTTCGCCGCATTCTCTATGAACTCCAGGCAATAGTCGCCAAAAGCGTCAGTAATATATTGCCCCTGATGCCGCACCCATTCTCCATCCACCATGATGTCGGGGTTGTTATAACGGCTTTGCCCACCAAAAATAGCGCGCCAATAATCAAACTCTGGCTTTGGTTCATCTTTGACTCGCCATTCGTTGAGATATTTGCCAACCAAGCCCGTGTAATATCCGTCATCTTGCAGATATTTTGCAAAGGTAGTTTCATCGAAACCGGAATCCTGGCTTTCGCGGATCTCGTGCGAATGAGCGTACATCCCCGTTAAAATGCTGCATCTGCTGGGGCCACAAAGCGGTGTGGTGATATAGCCGTGATTAAATGTCACACCCTGTTCAAAGATCAGTTCTTGAGTGCGCGGCATTTGCCACATCGAATCATAGCGTTGGTCGTCTGTGTAGATGATCAAAAAATTGGGGCGTTCTTCTTTAAGCCCCGCTGAAACCAACCACTTTTCGCAAGACGTCAATGTCGTTGCGCCTGCTGTTAACGCACCTAGACGAAGAAAATCCCGTCTTGATAGTTTTTTCTTTAACATTAAATTCCTTTGAGTTCTGTTATCGCTTTTTCTTCGTCACCCCATAAAAGGCAGGAACCGTCAACGCATGGATTTTACAGAGTCTTTTATCCAGCAGTCGTGAACGAATGCGCTCATCAATCTCATCAAGCGCATCAGCGGTAGTGATGACAGTTGGCAACTCCGCGTTATAGCGATAATTGAATAACTGGTAAAGTTTCTCACGCACCCAGGGAGTCATCGACTGGGTACCCAAATCGTCGAGAACGAGCAGGGGCGCGGTACGTATCTCGTCAAAACGACGATCATAGCTTACTTCGCTTTTCGGGCTAAAAGTCGCCCGAAGATGATCCATCAGGTCAGGCACCATGATAAAGAGCGGCGGCGCACCCAGGCTGGCACGATAATTCGCAATTGCCGCGGCGAGATGGGTTTTCCCGCTACCATAGCCACCCATAAAGATGAGCCAACCCTTTGGCTTTTCAGCAAAACGATGCGCTGCTTTTAGCGCACGCTCAAGCGTTTTAACATCTTTAGCAAGTAAGCCTTCATCACGCCTTTCATCTATATTCCCAAAACTTCTATTTGCCAATAGGTCAAGCGAAGAAAGTGCAGAGTGCCCCATATCATCTGTCGGGCGGCGATAATCTGACGCATTGATGCGTACATCGCTGACCAACTCAGGGTCTTGCAAACGCGAACGAATACGGGCTTCAATTTCGCTCAAACTCAAATTTGTTGTCACGACCAAAGACAATTTGTTTATATAACGATAATTAATGATCTGAAAAAGTTTTTCCTGCGCCCAACTGGTTGCGTTTTGTGTGCCAAAATCGTCCAAAATGAGTAATTTCGCATTACGGATCTCATCAAAGCGTTGCTCAAAAGTCGTATCTTCTGCACTATATGAAAAGCGCAGCATATCGAGCAAATCGGGAACGGTCAAAAAGAGTGTTGGCACGCCCATCTCAACTGCAAAATTCGCAATGGCAGCCGCAAGATGTGTTTTTCCACAGCCATACGCACCTTCCAAAAGCAACCAGCCTTTTAGCGATTGAGCATAAACCCTTGCCTGATTAAAAGCCATCTCTATCGAAGTCGCTTGCAGATCACCCAAACCTTTGCGCCCACGCGGCAAAAAGCTCTCGAAAGTCAGGTCTTTTAGTTCGTCCAAATGGCTCATTGAAAAAAGCTGCTTACGGACATGCTCCGCTACATCTCTATTGCGGCACTCACAGATTTCCATTTCGCCAAACTTAGGGTGACCTACAGGTAAATCTTGCCGTAAGTACCCTTTCCCTTTACATATAAGGCAATTTGGGTCGCCAGGCAAATCGTGGCTAGTCGAGGAAGTCCGCGTAGTCGCCCTCGACGTAGCGGTTGCGATCTTTTTCAGAGTCTTGTCTATCATGCTTTTTGCCATAACCTTCTTCTTTCCAACGTTTCAAAACGGCTTCCACATAGATCCATTTTCGAGCATTTGCTTTGACAGCTAAAAGAATAGCTTCTTCAATTCTTTCTGTCGGATATTCTTCTTCTGCATCTTTGAGTGAGTCCGCCAAGAGTGGCGTAAGCGGTCCGATATTTTCTTCGTAGAGTTGGTAGATATTGGGGCGCGCCAAAGGCGGAGCCGAATGTCTTTTAGACGGAACCCAGCCGCTCTCACGGGCGGCTTCGGCAGATGCACGTCCACGCGGGGAATTGATGAAATAGACATCCTCATCCGCTTCAAACGTGACCCGCAGCAGGCTTCCACGCTGCACACATTTCTCCAGCCCCGAGACAATATCTACCGCATTCAGCTCTTCAGCAAAATCCTGCTCCCAAAGTGGATGTGCTGCTCCTTCCAAATGTTCCACGCGCCACAAAGCAAAAAGGGTAACTTTGAGTTCACTCAAATCATCAATTTCGTTGAGTAATTTGCTAAAAAATTCATTAGGAAGCTGCGTGAAATTTTCTTTTCCAAAGAAGCCTTTGAAGGTCATTTTGCTTTACTCATTAAAATTCATCGTTCGCGTTTCCGCACTCTCAAATTTTGCTAATCTGGGAATGAAAACCAACTTTACGGTACCAACTGGACCATTGCGATGCTTCGCTACAATAATCTCAGCTTCATTTTCTCTTTCACTATTCTCTTCATACTGATCTGGTCTGTAAATAAACATAACGATATCCGCGTCTTGTTCAAGACTTCCCGATTCTCTCAAATCAGAGAGTATCGGGCGTTTGTCGGAGCGCTGCTCAACTGCGCGGCTAAGCTGTGCGGCTGTGAGAACAGGGACGTTCAATTCACGCGCCAAAACCTTCAGACTACGCGAAATATATGAAACTTCCTGCACACGGTTGTCATTTCGTGTATCGCCGCCCATGAGTTGCAAATAGTCGATGATGACCAAATCCAGGCCATATTCCATATGTAAACGCCGGCATTTCGTGCGCAATTGCAACGGCGTAACGGCAGGTGTATCGTCAAGGAAGAGTTTTGTATCCGAGAACATTTCGATGGAATGAGTAAACTTAGGCCACTCATCGTCATCGAGTTTCCCTGTCCGCAAGCGCTGGGAGTCAATGCCCGTTTCTTGGGAGATCATACGTTGGGCAACCTGCTCATTCGACATTTCGAGTGAAAAAATAGCAACATGTTTTTTGTGCAAAACGGCAGCATTCCGAGCAGCAGACATCAGAAAACCAGATTTACCCTGACCAGGACGACCGGCAACAATCAACAGATCAGAGGCATTTAGACCAGAAAGCAAACGATCAAGGTCAATAAAACCCGTTGGCACGCCAAAAATCTCTTCATCACGTTTTGAGAGTTCATCAATGGTGTCATAGACTTTGCTCATGACCGTTTTTATTGGCTCTACATCGTGGGTCATGCGCCTTTCACTCACACTAAAAATAGCTTTCTCAGCTTCGCCCATTACATCGTCAATGCCGGTTTCTTCATCGTAAGCCATTGTTGCAACGCTATTTGCGGCATTGAGCAATTTTCGGCGCAGCGAATGAGCTTCAATTACACGCCCATAAGCCTCTGCGTGCAAAGATGTAGGGACTTGATTAACAAGCGAGGTTAAATAAGCAGGACCGCCAATTTCGGCAAGCTGATCCATGCGCGAAAGTTCTTCGGAAACAGTTAATAGATCAAGCGGAGTGCGTGATTCGTGTAAACGAGTAAAAGAATCCCAAACCCATCGCAAACGGTGAATATAAAAATCATCCGATTGCAGGAATTGAGCAACATCGTAATAGACTTCTGGGTTAATCAGCACCGCCCCTATGACGGCTTCTTCAGCTTCGCGGCTGTGTGGGATGCCAGGGGCAGCGGGGGCAGGAGATGATTCGGGAGGGAGATTGTCATTCATAAGGGAATCAAGCTTTAGGATCAGGGTCGGATTCGGGGTCTTCATCCGATTCTTTATCATCATCTTCGAGTTGGTCAAAGAAATCTTCAAAGATGGAAAGACGCTCATCATTTGGGCTTGCTTCCTTAGTGAGAGGAGTCTCGTCCTGCATATCCTCTTCAGGGAAGATACCTGCGCTATCCAGCACACTGGGAGCAACTAAAATGGGAACGTGGGCACGCACAGCCATAGCGATGGCATCAGAAGGACGGGAGTCGATTTTGATGACTTCACCTTTGATCTCGGTCACAATATGCCCAAAAAAGATATTTTCACGCAGGGCTACGATCTCTATTCGTAAAATTCTTGCGCCAAAAGTATTGATAACATTTTTGAGCAAATCGTGTGTAAGAGGACGTGCCATTTCAATTTCCTGAAGCGATACACTGATCGCCTCAGCTTCGTAGGGTCCGACCCAAATGGGCAAATATCGGTCTTGGTCACGCTCGCGCAGAAGGATCACCCGCTGCGGGGACATTAAACTTACACGGACACTATCGATGGTAACTTCGATCATATTTTCGGTCATGCAATCTCCAACTTTTCAGGGGAATGTCTTCTATTTTATCATTATTTTAGTGTTGCCATAATGATAAAAAGGGGCTATAATACCGCCTGCTCAAATCGGGGCGTGGCGCAGCCCGGCTAGCGCGCTTGCATGGGGTGTAAGAGGTCCCGGGTTCAAATCCCGGCGCCCCGACAGAGGAAGACCTTCCAGAAATGGGAGGTTTTTTCATTTAAGCACGGTAACTTTGTGCATTCTCATGGAATGTTTTTTAGGATCGAATTCTGAAGAGAGTTGCTATATTTAACAGAGAAAAATTCAGAGGGAGAAGTAACCTACTCAAACAAAAAAGACTCCCGAAGGGGAGCCTTTTCAAATTCTGAAAAACTATCTTTTAGCAATTAGGAGCACATCCTGCACGGAAAAAGATCTGACCATTTTCAATTACAATTTGCACATTGCCTGAACTCTTAATCTCAAAGACTGTCGTTGCATTAAAATCTTTTTTCCCGTCTACCCATGCCGTTGCAGTATAGACACCGTAAGGAACTTGAACAGAACTTACATTCACAACTGGAACACTGATATAGCCTGCTTCTCCATAAGGTGTAGTGATGCAAAGAAAAACATTTGCCGTTGAATTCTTCACATAATTCGAAACAGATAACTGAACACTATCGCCTGTCCAGCCACTGAGTGGTTTCTCAGTACAAGGATATGTAGATGTAGAGGCTTTTGTACTCGTAGGAAGAACCAATCCTGCAGTGGTGGATGTCGCTATCGCGGAAACTGTTGGAGTGCCATCCAAAACCGAGAGTGTGGGCACCAAGGTAATTGTCGGTGTTGCTGGGGGCGGGAGCGGAGTATTGGTCGGCGGCACTTCTGTAGGGGGCATTGCTGCTTGTGTTTGAGTGAGCATATCACGGGCCATAACCTGGGAAGTAGCCATTATTTCTTCGGAACTAAGGGTTGCCGTTGCATCAGCGGCGGGAGCAGCACCCAGAGCACCACATCCACCAAGAAGAATGCTAAGAATTATAATGATCGGTATCAAGCGTTTCATAGAAAAATCTCCTGCTATCTATTTATCTAGTTTTTATTTTTTGCGTTCGGGAGTATATCACAGGAAACTCCCCCAGAAAATCGAATCCGCTCATATCAGAGGGAGCGGATTCGACTAAAAAATCACGCTAGTGTTTCTATAATTTTTTCCACCATCTCATCTGTACCCAGCGAGGTTTCGCCTTCTTTGGCGATATCGCCCGTGCGATGACCGGCGTTAAGCGTATCGTTGACGGCTTTTTCGATGGCATCCGCTTCTTCGGCGAGACCGAAGGAGTGACGCAGCATCATCGCTGCGGAGAGGATCATACCGATGGGGTTGGCAATGCCTTTGCCTGCAATATCAGGCGCAGAGCCGTGGATGGGTTCGTACATGCCACGAGGTTTACCGAAGCTGTTCAGGTCTTCGCCAAGGGCGGCGGAGGGCATATTGCCCATCGAGCCGGTCAGCATGGAGGCTTCGTCGGTGATGATGTCGCCGAAGAGGTTCATGGTGACCATCACGTCAAAGTCACGGGGGCGGGAAAGCAGGTGCATGGTGGCCGCATCCACAAGCAGATTTTCGAGTTCGATCTCGGGGTAATCTTCTCCCAGTTTGGCAACGGTTTTACGCCACAAACGGGATGATTCGAGCACGTTGGCCTTATCCACGGAAGTTACTTTTTTGCGGCGTGTGCCTGCGATATCGAAAGCGAGTTTGGCGATGCGAAAAACTTCGCTCTCGCTGTAGATCATCGTATCGAGGGCTTCTTCTTCGCCATTAGCGTTGATGCGTTTCTCGCGGGGCTCACCGAAGTAAACGCCACCCGTCAACTCACGTAGAATGAGCATATCTGTGCCTTCGAGATAGCTTTCCTTGAGCGGGGAAGCACCCAGAAGTTCGGGGTGAGGCTGTACGGGGCGCAAGTTGGCGAATAAGCCGAGGGCTTTGCGCAAGCCCAGCAATCCCTGTTCGGGGCGCACCAAGGCGTTTGGGTCATCCCATTTGGGTCCACCAACAGCGCCCAGGAGCACGGCATCCGATTTTTTGCAGCTATCAAGCGTCTCGTCCGGGAGCGGATTCCCGGTCTCGTCAATGGCAATCCCGCCGATATGCTGGGAGTCCATTTCAAACTCGTGCCCGAATTTCTCGCCAATCCTTTTTAAGATTTTTTCCGATGCCACGATGATCTCGGGACCGATCCCGTCGCCAGGTAATAATGTGATCTTTGCTTTCATGATTTCTCCTTTGTAATGCATAAAACGTGTTGCGTAATGAAGCCGCTTCACCTTGATTTCGATACACTGAAAAGCATCAGCTACTCAATCAGCGGTTACGCTGGTTTATAGAATCAACTAGCGGCGGTTGAGTAGCCTGACAGCACTATCGTCAGGCGTATCGAAACCATAGCGGCTTTTTCTACGCAACACGCTTCACGATCTATTTTTTCTGCAATGCGTATTCCATGCTATCTGCCAGCGCGAGCCAGCTTGCTTCGATGATATTTGTGCTTGCGCCGACGGTGCTCCAGCGGGTGTTGTCGCCATTTTTTGTGTCAATTAATACACGCGTCATTGCCGCCGTGCCGCTTTCGCTATCCAGAATGCGGACTTTATAATCTGAAAGATGAATATCTTTCAGGCGTGGATAAGAGCCTTCAAGCGCTTTGCGTAAAGCTCTATTGAGTGCATTGACGGGGCCATTGCCTTCGGCAGCAGTGTGGAATACTTCACCACCAACGTCCACTTTCACAGTAGCTTCGGCGAAAACACCACGTCGCTGACGGCTTTCAACGATGACCATGAAGTCGATCAATTTGAAAGGCGGTTCATAGCCTTCTTCGGCACGCTCCATGAGCAATTGTGCCGATGCGCCAGCACCTTCAAAGGTGAAGCCTTGTGCTTCGAGACCCTTGATCTGCTCGACCACTTTGCGGGCTTTTTCGCTGGTGACTTCGATGCCAAACTCTTTGGCTTTATCAATAATATTGCCACGCCCTGAAAGCTCAGAAACGAGCGTGCGGCGCTTATTGCCGACCAGCGTGGGGTCAATATGCTGGTAAGAATCTTCATTCTTCAAAATTGCCGCAACGTGAATGCCGCCCTTGTGCGCAAAGGCTTTTTTGCCAACAAAAGGCAAATAGGGGTTCTGCGGCTGGTTGGCGATCTCGGCAACATAATGGGAAAGTTTCAGCAAACCCTTCAAATTATCAGGGGAAACACAATCGTAGCCCATTTTGAGCTGTAAATTCGGGATAATGGTACACAAACTCGCATTGCCGACACGCTCGCCATAGCCGTTGATCGTCCCCTGCACGTGGACAGCACCGGCACGGATACCCGTCAGCGCATTGGCGACGCCGTTGCCGCCATCTTCGTGCGTGTGGATGCCAAGGGGCATTTCTGTATTTTCGCCGATCGTTGTAACGATCTCGCCGACTTCCCAGGGGAGGGCTCCGCCGTTCGTTTCGCAGAGGACCAGTACATCGGCCCCGCCACGTTCTGCCGCTTGGACAGTTGCGAGCGCATACTCGGGATTAGCTTTGTACCCGTCAAAGAAATGCTCGGCATCGTAAACAACTTCCTTGCCGAGACCTTTGAGATAGGCGACACTCTCTTCGATCATCGCCAGATTTTCTTCGGGCGTGGTCTCCAGCACATCACGGACGTGAAGCTCCGAGCTTTTGCCGACGACGGTTACTACGGGCGTCTGCGCATCCACGAGGGCTTTGATATTGGGGTCATCTTCGACATTGCTATTCTTGCGGCGTGTGGAACCAAAAGCAGCGATCTTGGCCTGTTTCAGGTCAAGGTCACGGACACGCTCGAAATATTCGGCGTCCTTCGGGTTTGAGCCTGGCCAACCGCCCTCGATATAGTTGATGCCAAAATCGTCGAGGCGTTTGGTGATCTTTAATTTGTCGTTGACGGAAAGGGAAATGCCTTCAGATTGCGTTCCGTCTCGAAGGGTGGTGTCGTAAAGTTGAATTTTCATGAGAAACTCCGTTTGTTAGAGAGTAGGTAATTAGATAATTAGGGATTAGGAATCAGGGTCAGCACTGCATTGCACCTATCAGGTGCGTTGCAGTGCGGGTCTGGCTAATCAAGACGGTTTTGCAAGACCCATGTGCAATGCATCCTTTCGGATGCAACGCACATTTGCATTATGGAGTTTCTTTAATACGCTGGGCGGGGGAAATTTCCCTCGCCCAGGTCACCTTCTTTTTTTGTTTCATAATATTAAAAATGTCTTTGCGAGCGAAGGGCTTCATCCTGAAGCGACGCAATCTTTTGGAATAATGAGACTGCTTCGTCGCAAGTGCATGCTCCTCGCAGAATCATTACGCAATACGTTTTACGCTTCACGCCCTTCTTCAAACGCAGCGATCTGCTCATCGTGCTTCAAGAGATAGCCAAGCTGGTCAATCCCTTCAAGGAGACATGTTTTGCTGAAGGAATCGATCTCGAATGAAACCTGCGAGCCATCGGGGAGATCCAGAACCTGATTCTCCAGGTCGATGTTGATCGTGGCGGCAGGGGCTTCTTCGGTTAGGTCGAAGAGGGATCTTTGGACCTCCTCGCTGACGACAATCGGTAACAAGCCGTTCTTAAGGGAGTTGTTCCGGAATATATCCGCAAATGATGTGCTGATGATCGCACGGATTCCCCATCCCGTCAGCGCCCAGGGAGCGTGTTCCCGTGAAGAGCCGCAGCCGAAATTATCGCCAGCGAGCAAGACTTCGGCGCCCTGATATTCATCCTGATTGAGCGGAAAATCGGGGTTGGGGCTGCCATCTTTGAGACGGCGCCAGCTATCAAAAAGCCCATCTGCCAAGCCGCTTTTGTCGATCACTTTCAAATAGCGGGCGGGGATGATCTGGTCGGTGTCCACATCGGTGTGCGGCAACGGGATGATCTTTGAAGTTACTTTTGTAAATGATTTCATAGTTTTTTGGTTTAAGGTTTGAAGGTTGCAGGTTTAAGGTTGTAGGCGTAAAAACCTTCAACTTTAAACCTTGAACTTGCAACTACATTAGCTCTCTCGGATCGGTCACTTTGCCGGTGATGGCGCTGGCGGCGGCCGTCAGGGGGCTTGCGAGAATGGTGCGCCCGCCTTTGCCCTGGCGTCCTTCAAAATTGCGATTGCTCGTGCTCACGGCATACTGCCCTGGCTCAAGTTCGTCGCCGTTCATCGCCAGGCACATGCTGCAACCCGCAAAACGCCATTCGCCGCCCGCATCACGGACGATCTTGTCGATGCCTTCGGCTTCGGCTTGATGACGAATAGTCTCCGAGCCGGGCACGACGAGCAGACGCATCCCCTCGGCGACCTTGCGCCCTTTCAGGATGGATGCGGCCGCACGCAGATCGCTCATGCGTGAGTTCGTGCAGGAGCCGATGAAAACCACATCTACAGGCTGACCTTTGAGTGGGCTGTCTGCGGAGAGATCCATATATCCGAGCGCCTTTTTCAGAGCGGATTGCTGCGCCGCATCGCCCGTGTTTAGGCTTGGTATCGTTTCATCGATCTGGATGCCCATCTCGGGGTTGGTACCGTATGTGACCATCGGCTCGAGCGTGGATACGTCAATTGTCACCGTCTTGTCGTAAACAGCGCCTTCATCCGAAGGGAGTTGGGACCAACGTGCGACTGCCGCATCCCAATCTGTGCCTTTGGGAGCGTGGGCACGACCTTTGAGATACTCAAAAGTGACTTCGTCAGGAGCGATCATGCCAGCACGTGCGCCCGCTTCAATAGACATATTGCAGAGCGTCATGCGCCCGTCCATATCGAGGGCTGTTACAGCATCGCCCGCATACTCGAAGACGTGTCCCGTGCCACCACCGACGCCGACTTTAGCGATAAGGGCGAGAATCATATCTTTAGCCGTTACACCAACAGGAAGCTCGCCTTCGAAGCGGACTTCGTAGGTCTTCGACTTCGTTTGCAAAAGAGACTGCGTGGCAAGAACGTGCTCCACTTCAGATGTGCCGATGCCAAAGGCCAGCGAGCCAAAAGCCCCATGCGTGGAGGTGTGACTGTCGCCACAGACGATGGTCATGCCGGGCTGGGTGTGTCCCTGCTCCGGGCCGATCACGTGGACAATGCCACGCTCGGCGCTTCCGGCGTCGTAGAGCGTGATGCCGAAATCTTCGCAGTTTTTGGTGATCTGGTTGAGTTGGATGACGGCCATCTCGTCGGCGCTTTCGTAATCGAGAGAGATGGTCGGGGTGGAGTGATCCATCGTAGCGACAGTGCGCTCCGGTCGGCGGACTTTCAATCCCTTTTCACGCAAACCGCTAAAGGCTTGGGGCGAGGTCACCTCGTGAATGAGATGCAGGTCAATGTACAGTATGGAAGGCGCATCGTCACTCTCGGCAACGATATGCGACTCCCATACTTTTTCGTAGAGGGTTTTGGATTGGGTCATAATGTGTTTTAGGTGTCAGGTGTAAACGTGATGAGTGAAGCGTGATGCGTGATATACCGCTTCGCCTTGATTTACCCTAAAGGGCACTGTGTCAATACGGCGAAGTGCACCGCCTACTCAATCGGCGACTACGCTAGATCACATAAAAAATCTAGCGGCGGTTGAGTAGCCTGACAGCACTATCGTCAGGCGAAGTTCTTTCTCGCCTGTATCGAAACCAAAGCGGGTTAGCAACGCTTCACATCATCACGTTTTACTTCTCTTCGTCGTCGCAATGGGTGCAATGCCAATTTTTAGGCTCAATTTTCAGGCTGGGAAATTTTTCCATCATATGCTGTGCTTTTTCTACATCTTTCTCAAATTTAACAACAGCTTTAGCCGCTTTTTCTTTGGCAATTTTGTCTTTTTTGGCTTGATCCAAAATTCTTTGCTTGGTGACAATCAGGTCATGCTCATGCCATTCAGAAGGCATTCCGCTTAAGCCGGGGAATTTCTCCATTAGGTGTTCAACGTGCTCTTTTGCTTCTTCTTTTTCTTCTGCTTTTGTTGTCATCTTCATTCTCCTTTTTGAAGACTTTAGAACTGCATTGCACTTGGAGCGGGGCGGAAAGTGCGTTGCAGTTCGAGGGGAAGCACTAATCCGACGTGCATACCCCATTCGGGGCACTTACGCACTCTATCGAGTGCAATGCACATCTACCAATTATCCACCAATCTCACTTGCTTCTTCGGGGGCGCCAAAACGTCCACTGGCAGTGAGAAGTTTGTTCAAACCAGCGATATAGGCTCTTGCGCTGGCGACGATGATGTCGGTATGAGCGCCGTATCCACCAAAGGTGCGGCGGCGTTCTCTTTCACTTTGGGGCGATATTCGTTTGGGGACAGTGCCGTTTTTCGGTTTCAAGCGGACGGTCACTTCGCCAATGGCGTCGATGCCTTCAGTGACGGCGTCGATGTGGAATTCGAGCAGGGTGTTGGGCATCTGTACGATCTCGTCTATCGCCTTGTAAACTGCGTCCACGGGGCCGGTGCCCAGGGCGACTTGGGTGTACAACTCACCGTCGGGGCCGAGCATCCGTACGGTCGCAGTGGGCAAGCCCATTGTCCCGGACGATACTTGCAATCCATCCAAGTGATAAAGATCTTTGACTTGATAGACTTGATCTTCGGCGAGGGCTTCCAGATCTGCATCTGCGATAATTTTCTTTTTATCTGCCAGATTTTTGAAACGTTTGAAGATCTTCTTCAGTTCTTCGTCATCCACTTCGTAGCCCAGTTCATTCAAGCGGACTTTGAGCGCATGTCTGCCAGAATGTTTGCCAAGCACCAAGTTGGATTTATTCAAGCCAACGGTTTCGGGCGTCATGATCTCGTAGGTGGATTTCTCTTTGAGCATGCCGTCCTGATGGATGCCTGCTTCGTGTGCAAAAGCATTTGCGCCGACGATGGCTTTGTTGGGCTGAACGCTCATGCCCGTGTAATTGGACACGGTACGGCTCATGCGGGTGATCTGGGTTGAGTCGATGCCTGTTTCGAGTTCGTAGAATTGCGGGCGGGTTTGGATAGCCATTGCAATTTCTTCGAGGGATGTATTGCCCGCTCGCTCGCCGATGCCGTTCATGGTCACTTCGGCCTGACGTGCGCCTGCGGCCAAACCTGCGAGGGTGTTGGCGGTGGCAAGGCCGAGATCGTCATGGCAATGCACAGAGACGATGGCGTTTTCGATGCCGGGGGTGTTTTCCATGATGCCTGCGATCAGCCCGCCGAACTCATCGGGGGTGGTGTATCCAACCGTATCGGGGATGTTGAGCGTGGTTGCTCCGGCTTTGATGGCTTCGCCCAGCACAAGGTAAAGGAACTCAGGGTCACTGCGTCCCGCGTCTTCGGGGGAAAACTCGATGTCATCGCAGAGGGTTTTGGCGTAGCCGACCATCTCTTTGACCTTGTCGACAACTTCTTCGGGGTCCATGCGAAGTTTATGCTTCATGTGGATCTCGGAAGTGGCGAGGAAGGTGTGGATGCGGGGGTTTTGGGCGTGTTGGACAGCTTCCCAGGCCGCATCAATATCGGATTTGGTCGTGCGTGCCAGACCACAAATTGTGGGCGGCTCGAACTCGTCGCTGTTCCCGATCTCTTTGGCAATGCGGCGCACGGCTTCCAGATCGTCGGGCGAAGCGGCAGGGAAACCGGCTTCGATCACATCCACGCCGAGTTTTGCCAACCCACGGGCGATCTCAAGCTTCTCATTGGATGTGAGTGATGCACCAGGCGATTGCTCGCCATCTCGCAGGGTGGTATCGAAAATTCGGACACGGTTGTCGTTCATAAGGTTTTCCTTCTTTAGAGAGGAGAGAATGGAGATTGGAGAGTAGTTTTTAGGGGCGGTTGAGTAGCCGATGCTTTTCGGCGTATCGAAACCAGAGCGAATTGGCATTCAGAACTCCGCTTTGATTTCGATATGGATGACGATAAAGCTGTCATCCTACTCAAACGCCGCTATCATCATTCTTTTACTCTTCTTTACTCTCTAATCATCTTCTCTCTACTTATTTCTTCCAGTTTTCTGGTCGCAGCGAACGGACTGCTGCACCAGCTTGCCACATTTCTGAGTCACGCATTACTTTAAGTTCTTCTCCAAGGTTTTCACGATATTTAGGATCGCTATTTTTATCAAGAACGACACGACATTCTTCACCATTCACAACGCTTTCATAAAGATCTTCAAAGACAGGAGCGACAGCATCACGGAACTTAGGGTGCCAGTCTAATGCACCACGTTGGGCGGTGGTGGAGCAGTTGGCGTACATCCAGTCCATACCATTTTCGGCAACGAGACGGATCAGGGATTGGGTTAATTCTTCAACGGTCTCGTTGAAGGCTTCGCTGGGGCTGTGTCCGTTCTTACGCAGGACATTGTACTGAGCTTCCATTACGCCACTGAGAGCGCCGATGAGAATGCCTCGTTCGCCGGTCAGGTCGCTGTGAACTTCTTTCTCAAAAGTGGTCGGGAAGAGATAGCCTGCACCGATGACGATACCTAGTGCAATGGTGCGATCTTCGGCTCGACCGGTGAAATTCTGGTGAACGGCGTAGCTGGCGTTGATGCCTGAGCCATCGAGGAAATTACGGCGAACGCTGGTGCCGGAGCCTTTGGGGGCAACGAGAGATACATCTACATTTGCGGGAGGGACAACGCCAGTCTGGTCTTTATAGGTAACGCTAAAACCGTGTGAGAAGTAAAGCAGATCACCTTCTTTGAGCTTGGTGGAAAGCATGGGCCAAATTGCCATCTGCCCGGCATCAGAGATAAGCACTTGAATAACAGTGGCTTTCTCAGCAGCTTCTTCAAGAGAAAAAAGGGTCTCGCCGGGAACCCAACCATCAGCGATAGCTTTGTCCCAGTAGAACTTATCGTCCGGGGTTTGCCCAATGATGACGTTAATGCCGTTGTCTTTCATATTCAACGATTGTGCGGGACCCTGAACACCATAGCCCAATACAGCAATTACTTCATCTTTAAGAACTTCTTTTGCCTTTTCGAGAGAGAATTCATCACGGGTTACAACGGTTTCTTCTACATTTCCAAACTTGATCTTAGCCATTTTTATTTATCCTTTGTTTTTTTATTTTTATATGTCACGTTTTCACGTTTCACTTTGAAGGTCTCAGTAAATCAAGGATTAGGTATCAGTTTTTCACTGATTCCTAGTCCCTAATTACCTGATTCCTAAATTACTTTTCCTGATGATAACGTTTACCGCTCATCGCACCACGCATCATGGCGATATTGCCTGTGCGAACCATCTCCAAAACACCGAGCGGGTTGAGCAATTCAAGCAGGCTGGCGATCTTGTCTTCCGTTCCAGTGATCTGGACAACAACAGAGTCAGCTGCAACATCCACGATATTGCCACGGAAGATGCTCGCAAGGCTGGCAACTTCGGCACGTTGACCGGGCGTGGCAGCGACTTTAATCAGCGCCAATTCACGAACAACAGCGGGTTGAGCGGTCACATCTTGCACATCAATGACGTTGACCAATTTGTAAAGATTGGCTTCCACTTTGCTGGCATCCACGCTGTCATCCACAACGATGGTCATGCGGGAAACATCGGGGGTTTCAGAATTCCCAACGTTCAAGGACTTGATATTGAAGTTACGGCGACGGAACAAAGAAGCAACGCGATTCAGCACGCCAGGCTTATCTTCAACTAAAGCAACGATTGTATGATCCATTTCAATTTCTCCTGTTACTCACCACTCCCCCCTCTAGCTCCCCCCTTCGGGGGGAGAACCTGTTCCTTCCCCCGAGGGGGAAGGTTAAGATGGGAGCTTGGTGAAGCCTTTATTTTTCCTGTATCGGACGTCGCAGCATTTCGTTCAATGGCGCACCAGAAGGCACCATCGGGTAAACCGCTTCTTCCATTTCAACCCGGAACTCGATCAAAACCGGTCCAGGGGTCTCCTGCGCAAACTTGATCGCATCCATCGCATCTTCGGGTTTCTCCACGCGCTTTGCAGGCACACCAAAGGCTTCTGCTAATTTCACAAAATCAGGGCCTGTTATCGGGGTCGCAGCATAGCGTTTATCGAAGAAGAATTCCTGCCACTGACGCACCATGCCCAGGAAACTGTTATTCATCAACGCAATTTTCACATTCGCCCCTTCCTGCACCAACGTAGCTAATTCAGATTGTGTCATCTGAAAACTACCATCACCATCGATCAACCAAATATCTTCTTCTTTTTTGGCAAACCATGCGCCCAAAGCAGCGGGCACACCGTATCCCATTGTGCCGGCACCGCCAGAAGTGAGCAAACGATAGGGTTTTTCAAATTCGTAATACTGGGCAGCCCACATCTGATGTTGACCAACACCGGTCACGACTAAAGAATCGCCTTCGGTAGCATTCCACAAAGCACGAATAGCATGGGCGGTATAAAGCTTGCCATCATCACGCCAGGACATAATACTGCGTTCTTTGGTCTCGGCTTTCCATTCCGCAATTTCCGACATCCATGTCGGATGATCGTACTCATCTAGCATGGGGATCAGATCTGAGAGTACCTTTTTCAGGTCGCCCATCAGAGGCAGATCAACGGCTACGTTCTTGTGAACTTCGGTGGCGTCAATTTCAACATGAATTTTCTTTGCTTTGGGGGCATAGGTGCTGAGCAAGCCGGTCACACGGTCGTCAAAGCGCATGCCGAAAGCCAAAAGAAGGTCAGAATTTTGGATGGCTTCGTTTGCGTAAGCTTCGCCGTGCATCCCCATCATACCCAAACTCAGCGGATCAGAAGCCGGTAACGAACCCAACCCCAACAGGGTCATTGCAACGGGAGTATTGGTCTTGGTCGCAAACATTCTCAATTCTTCCATCGCCCCGGACATCTGCACGCCATGCCCCGCCAAAATGACAGGACGTTCAGCGGCTTCGATCATCTTTACAGCTTCTTCCAAGTCAGCTTTAGGTGCACGCTCAGGCGGGTGATAACCAAGCAAAGACACTTCACCTTCCAGATGCTCGAATTCCATTTCTCCAAGCTGGGCATTCTTGCAGAAATCGATCAAAACAGGGCCCGGTCGTCCGCTGCGGGCAATATGGAAAGCCTCACGCACCATCGGAGCTATCTCACTCACATCAGTGATGAGATAGTTATGCTTGGTAATTGGCAGCGTAACACCCGTCACATCAATTTCCTGGAAGGCATCTCCACCGATCAAATGAACGGGAACCTGCCCAGTGATACAAACGATCGGCACCGAATCCATCATTGCAGTCGCAATACCGGTAACGAGATTCGTTGCTCCGGGGCCGGAAGTTGCAATGGCAACGCCGACCTTGCCCGATGCACGAGCGTACCCATCCGCAGCATGAGAAGCACCCTGCTCATGCCTTGTCAAAATATGGTGTACAGGGTACTTCAGCATCGCATCATGCACGGGCATAATTGCGCCGCCGGGGTAACCGAAGATCGTGTCCACACCTTCTTTAACAAGGCATTCCATCATAATTTCTGCGCCTGTCATCTTCATAATAATTTCTTCTCCTCTTGGTTTATTTTCCGCCGTTCTCATCCCCTCCCCCGAATTCGACAGCTTTATCGTCGCGCGGCTGTTTTTTCGCCGCTTTGGGGGAGGACGGGAGGGGGCGGGAATTAGCTAAAAATCTGTCTTCAACACAGCGCCAGTATCGGCGGATGTTACAAAATGGGAATAACGCTTCAGCCACTTGCTCTTCGTCTGAGGACGAAATTCCGGCAGGGCGTCAATACGTTGTTGGATCTCTTCCGGAGTCAAACGTACATTCAGCTTGCGTGCCGGCAAATCAATATCGATGACGTCCCCATCTTTGATTGCGCCAATGGCGCCGCCCGCAGCAGCTTCCGGTGAAACATGCCCAATACACGCCCCACGAGTACCTCCGCTAAACCTGCCATCAGTAATGAGCGCAACGTTATCGCCCAAACCCTGTCCCATAATTGCTGAGGTGGGAGAAAGCATCTCCTGCATACCGGGGCCACCTTTAGGACCTTCATAACGAATGACGACTACTTCGCCAGTTTGCACTTCGCTGCTTAAAATACCAACAAGCGCTGCATCCTGCGATTCGTAGACACGAGCCGTGCCCGTGAAAACCATCATCTCTTTGCTCACACCACCGATCTTGACAATAGCACCATCGGGCGCCAAATTACCAAAAAGCACGGCCAAGCCACCCTGCTGTGAGTGAGCGTTCTCACATCTTTTAATTACGGCATCGTCCTGAATATCTTTTCCTTGAATTGATTCCCCCAGCGTTGTACCACTAACCGTGATACGGTCAAAATGCAAAATATCTCGTCCCCGTTGTACTTCGTTCAAAATAGCCGGGATACCGCCCGCACGATGTACATCTTCCATATGCCACGACCCAGACGGGGAAACTTTGCAAATATGGGGCACTTTTTGGGCAACTTCGTCAATTCGAGCCATCGTATAGGGTACTTCGGCTTCGTGCGCCAGCGCCAGCGTGTGCAGCACAGTATTTGTCGAGCCGCCCATTGCCATGTCCAAAGCAAAGGCATCGTCAATGGCTTCGGCAGTCACAATATCACGAGGCTTGATGTCTCTTTCCAGCAAATTCATGATCTGTGAAGCAGCCTTTGTAGCCAATGCTTCACGCTCTGGCGTTGTAGCCAATGCTGTGCCATTGAAAGGCAGTCCTAAACCTAAAACCTCCATCAAACAATTCATCGAGTTGGCAGTAAACATTCCGGAGCATGAGCCGCAGGAGGGACAAGCCAGCTTTTCAAGCATTGTCAACTCTTCTTCGTCAATTTTTCCAGCAGAGTAGGCGCCAACGCCTTCAAAAACAGAGACCAGGTCGATGGCTTTGCCGTCGGGCGTCTTCCCCGCAGGCATCGGCCCACCCGAAACAAAAATGGTCGGGATATTGACGCGCATCGCCGCCATCAACATGCCAGGCACGATCTTATCACAATTCGGGATGCAGACCATCGCATCGAATTGATGGGCTTCGATCATCGTCTCGACTGAATCAGCGATCAGCTCACGGGAGGGGAGGGAGAATTTCATCCCGCCGTGTCCCATGGCGATCCCGTCATCCACACCGATGGTATTGAACTCAAAAGGCACACCGCCCGCTGTACGCACGGTCTCTTTGATCATTTTGCCAAATTCCTGCAAATGAACATGTCCGGGCACAATGTCCAAATAAGAATTGACAATGGCAATAAAAGGTTTATTGAAATCATCTTCCTTTACGCCGGTTGCGCGCAAAAGAGAGCGATGTGGGGCTTTGTCGTAGCCTTTTTTAATGGTATCTGATCGCATATTTTTTCCTTGTTTTACTCCCTCTCCATTTATAGGAGAAGGGCGGGGTGAGGGTGAAAAGTCTAAAAAAAAAGCTGCCCGTCTGGGCAGCTTTGCTTTTCTTAGTTTTATGCTTTTGCGCTTACTCGCTAAAACTTCGCCTTCACCCAGACATGCGGAATTTCCTTAATCCCTACAAGAAGGACAAGGTTAATAAGGATGATGCTAATAAGAGCGAGTTGATTTGAAAACATTTTTTTCCTGAGTTTTGCTTAGTAATTTCGCGCAAGTTTAAAGGATGGAATGCGATATGTCAAGCTATTGCCTACTATATCACAATTTGTTAATGAAATCTTTATAACTTGGCAATTTCTTTGGTAAAAGAGAAGCATCTTTCCAGTTTCTATAACTACTCTATTTCATTTTTCAGAGTAGAATTCCCCAAACAAGGAGTATTATTCATATGAAAAAACATTTCCTCCTCGACCCTAACATCACCTTTCTCAATCACGGTTCTTTTGGGGCTTGCCCAAAGCCTGTTTTCGACGCATATCAGCAATGGCAGCTTGAGTTGGAGCAACGCCCCATCGAGTTTCTTGGCAGGCGCGCGCTCTCCTTGTTGGCAGAGTCGCGCGAGAAGTTGGCGCAATATCTCAACTGTGCCGCGCGCGATCTGGTCTACTTTCCCAACCCGACCACAGCCATCAATATGGTCGTTCGCAATCTCGATTTGCAACCCGGCGACGAAGTCCTGAGCACCGACCATGAGTATGGCGCGATGGATCGTACCTGGCGATATTTTTGCGAGAAAAAGGGCGCACATTATATACAGCGGCATATTCCTCTGCCTCTTAGCACTCACACCGATTTTGTGGAGCATTTTTGGGCTGGCGTTACGCAAAAAACCAAGATCATCTTTCTCAGCCATATCACCAGTACCACTGCGTTGGTTTTCCCCGCCGCCGAAATTTGCAAAAGAGCACGCGAAGCAGGCATACTCTGCATCGTCGATGGCGCACATGCACCCGCCCAAATTGATCTCGATTTGCAAGAAGTAGATGCCGATATTTATACCGGAGCCTGTCATAAGTGGATGATGGCACCGAAGGGTGCGGCATTTCTTTATGTACGCCGCGAATTACAAGATTCTCTTGACCCGCTGGTGGTCAGTTGGGGATACGATTCCGAACCAAGCTTTGGGAGCGGCATCCAGTTTATTGATTATCACGAATGGCAGGGAACGCGGGATATTGCGGCATTTCTTTCGGTACCGGCAGCCATTAAATATCAACGGGAGCAAGATTGGGGTCACGTGCGCGCTCGTGCCCGAAACTTGCTCGGGGTTGCGATAGAGAAAATCCAAGCCCTAATCGGGATGCCCCCCATCGCCCCCCATCCATCAGCGTGGTACGGACAAATGGCAGCGCTCCCCCTCCCTGAAGGCGTGGATGGTGCGGCTTTGCAAAAACGCCTTTATGATGAATACCGCATCGAAATTCCACATACAAAATGGCACGACCAATCCTTTTTGCGGATTTCCATCCAGAGCTATAATTCATCAGAAGATATTGACTATTTTGTAGAGAGTTTAGGGAAATTATTCTCGTAAAACACAAAAAAGCGTGGAAGAAAATTCCTCCACGCTTTTTCTTTGGAAAATGCTACGCACCTTTCGACAAGAGCATCTCCATCAATTTCTGGATTCTCGGCGCCATGCTCGAAGGATCAGGGTGCAAACCTTCCACTAGTAAAGCACTGTCGTAGATCTGCTCAATGATTTCTTTTTGTAGATCAGACCCTTCTTTTTCTGCCAACAAACTCTTCAAGATCAGGTGGGATGGATTAAGTTCCAAAATTTTCTTGGGCACTTCGTAATCCTTGCCCAAATAGCGATAGACGCGCTGCATTTCAGGATTAAGGCTGTCTTCCGGGTCAACCAAGCGCGCCACCGATTGTGAAAGCCTGTTGCTCGCGCGGACATCGGTAATACGTTCGCCCAAAGTCTCTTTGAAACGTTCAAGCAACGCGGCAAACTCATCTTCGGGAATTTTCTCCGCTTCGCTCTCCTTTTCACTTGCTTCCGCTGTTTCAACATCTGCCTGCGCTACATTCTTTAACTCGTACTCTTTGTATTTACGCAACCCAACTAGCATGAAAGAATCCATTGGGTCGGTCAACAGCAAAACCTCGGCGCCCTCAGATTGGAAATAATCCAAATGTGGGCTGCGCAAAACAGACTTTGGATCATCGCCGATAATATAGAAAATCTCTTTTTGCTCTTCTTTCATTCGCTCGACATATTCATCGAGCGAAGACCATTCTTCAGGATGCAAGTTGCTTTTGAAACGCAATAAAGGCTGTACTTTTTCGGTTTCCAAGGGTTCAGCGGCAATACCCTGCTTCAGAAAGACACCAAACTCTTCCCAGAAAGCAGTATATTTTTCAGTATCCTTTCTGGCAAGGGTTTCCAGTTCGCGCATCACCTGCCCCGTGACGATCTTCTTAAAGCGCGGCATCAAACCACTAGATTGCACAGTCTCGCGAGAGACATTTAGTGGCAGGTCTTCTGAATCGACTACGCCCTGCACAAAGCGCAAATATTCCGGCAATAAGTCCTTATTATAGTCATCGATCAAGATATTGCGCGAGTAGAGCTTTAGACCATCTTCCTTGCGCAAAGAGAACATGCCCCGCTCGGCTTTGTTGGGAATATAAAGCAGCGCAAAAAGCTGCACAGGTGCATCCGTCACAGCATGGATGCGATGCTGCGGCTCTTCAAATTCCATCGTCATTTGGGTGTAGAAATCTTTATATTGCTCATCAGTGATCTCATTACGAGCGGTACGCCAAAGCGATGTCTGTTTATTAACCTGCTCTTCCTCTTCTCCAACATAGATCGGAAAACCGATATAGTCTGAATGCTTTTTAATGATCTCCTTGACGCGATACTCTTCAGCAAATTCGACGGCATCTTCTTTCAGCTTGATCTCGATCTTTGTCCCACGTTCGTTCATTTCGGCTGGGCTGATCTCGAAATTATCTTCGCCAGTGGCATACCAACTTACAGCTTTCGCGCGTGGCTTATGCGAACGCGATGTCACCCGCACCGATTCTGCTGCCATAAAAACAGAATAGAATCCAACGCCAAACTGCCCGATTACTTGGGTGATGTCCACATCTTTGTCTTTAGTTGCTTCGATGAAGTTCCGCGCGCCAGATTGAGCGATCGTACCCAAGTTCTCAATGATCTCATCCTTGGTCATCCCGACACCAGTATCCTGGATCGTCAGCATCCGCTCATCTTTATCTGCCGTGATACGAATATTCAGCTCCACTTCGGGATCAAGTACATTTTGATTGGTCAACATCTCAAAATGAATGCGATTCAGCGCATCTGAAGCATTCGAGAGCAATTCTCTCAAAAAGACTTCTTTATCTTTGTAGAGCGAGTGAATTAAGATATTGAGTAACTGTTTGGTTTCTGCTTTAAAGTTAAATGATTGAGTATCAGACATAGTGCCTCCTGTAAAATTTCTGTCTTTGATTTTATCAAAGCATCGATTAATAGTTTATAGGAAAAATATTAACGCTTGAATTCTTGTTGAGCTTCTCTTGCAACCTTGCCCACCCTCGAGTTACTTTTTACCTCCCAAAAATGAAGGCTGTTCAGTTTCGGGTAAATAGAACGCGGATTTAAAAACCTGCAAGAATCTGCAAAGTCTGTGAAATCTGCGTTCCATTTTTGGTTATCCGAGTTATCGTGGAGTTTCCCCCTTCCTAACCTTCCCCCAAAGGGGGAAGGGACTGATTCTCCCCCTTTGGGGGGAGATGTCCGAAGGACAGAGGGGGGATGCCCTACAAAAGCTCAAAGAGCCCCGTTTTTTAGCACTGAACAGCCCTGCAAAAAAACGGGGCTTTTAAAACTAATCATCAACTTTTCTGCGACCTTTCTCTACCATTTTAGTGCCATAGATCGCTTGCACCCCAGCGATATCCATCTCGCTCAACTGACCATCTCCTCCCCACTCGGGGTTGCAATAATTCATCACAGAATTTAAATCCCATCCCCCAACAGGCATCGTGCCCTCTGCTCCCTGTGGCAGATCGCACCAGGATGGTGTGTCGATCCTGTTTTGTTCATGAGCAAAACCAAGCGCATGTCCAAATTCATGCACGGTACTGATCCGAATATAATCTTCTCTTGAGTAACCATTGTATGGAAAAACACATGGCATTCGATTACCATCAACACCCCTACAACCCCAATTATGAAATGTGGTATTTAATATCATCCCATTTTCCAATCCAGCGATATTCGCTCCCAGTCCCTTTGTTTGCGGAGACTCATCGCTAAGCTGAATTCTTATGCCTCCCGATTCAGGCGTGCACACTTCCCATCCGACAAAATCAACCATTGAAACCGCCTCCCAGGTGTTCTCGATCGCGTTTTGAATCAGCACCCTGTCCGCTTGATTATTTTGATCCGGGTTTTCCCAGCACACATTGATGATGCTACTCTCCCAAACAGCGCTTTCCAGAACATAGAGTTCATTTATACGTTTAGGGAGGCTTTCCTCGGGTTCAGCAGCTGCTTCTTCTGCCGGCATTTCTTCAGGCGCCGCCTCTTCCGCAGGGGCTTCGGGAGCGGGTGCCCCTCCACAGGATGTTAGCAGCCAGAGTAAAAACAGAGCAATGAGCAAGAATATATATTTTTTCATAATACCTTTCCTTATAAGCATGACGTATTATATTCAAAAATCGTTCCAACCTTGCCAGCTTTTCTAGCTTCGATTATCCTTGCAGGTGGGAGTGGTTAAGTCCCGGTGGGCTTCCCGGTCTTCAACATCGGTGACGGGTCGCGTTGCGGGCCGTGGTGGGTTCGACTCCCATGCACTCCCGCCTAAATCCCCCCCTATAATCCCCCCGCAAGCGGGGGGATGCCCGTTTACGGGCAGGGGGGCGAACTTTAGTCTTCCGTCCGCTTTTTGTTATTTGCTTATACATGCAGCATTATGTAAAATCTTCCTAACGACTTAAAGGTATGACTTTGCGAGGCGGATTTATCGCCGAAGCAATCTCATGCAAAATGAGACTGCCACGTCGCAAGTGCATGCTCCTCGCAGACTCATCCATAAAGGATGGGTAGATAATACGGAATAACTTATGCCTCTCTTAGAGACTGAAATCCTGAACAACATTATTGCAAGAGTTTTTAGAATAGAAAGCATCACCCTCGGCGACAGCAAACGCGGATATGTAGCTCGCTATCAAGGACAATTGCTAGGCGATGATTCCGCTGCTACTTACGATCAACTTACCGAGAGTCTTTCCCCTTATTCCCTCACGCCGCTTTTTCATGTAGAGAACGACAAGCAAGTCATTTTCCTCGTCCATGAGGCAGAGCCACCAGAATTGCCAAAGGTTTCAAAGAATATCCTTTTTTTTCTTGTTACTTTGCTGAGTGTTCTTTTTACAGGAGCAATTTTCGAAACGAATCTTCCCGAAAACGTCACTTTCGGTGTTTTAGCAAAGGATGCACTAATTCACATTTGGCGCGGGGCTCCTTTTGCAATTAGCCTATTAAGTATCCTTCTTGCGCATGAATTTGGACATTATTTGGTCGGACGTTATCACAAAACAAAAGTTACGCTCCCTTTCTTTTTACCGCTACCCTATCCATTAAGTATTCTTGGCACATTGGGCGCATTTATTCAGATGAAAGAACGCCCTAAAAACAAACGCGTTCTTTTCGACATCGGCATTGCGGGACCCCTCGCCGGATTGGTCGTAGCCATCCCCGTTCTCCTTTATGGGCTATCGCTCTCTGAGCTTGCCCCGCTCAATGGCACAGGAATGCTTGAAGGCAACTCCATCCTTTATTTGCTTTCAAAATATGTCGTTTTTGGCAAATGGCTCCCGGAGCCGGTCAGTTACCAGGGCGTACAACCTTTCCTTTATTGGTTGCGCTACCTTTTCACCTCTCTTCCATCCCCCCTGGGTGGACTGGATGTGCAAGTTCATAATGTCGCCTGGGCAGGCTGGGCAGGATTACTCGTTACCTCGCTCAATCTGATTCCAATGGGCACGCTCGATGGCGGGCATATCCTCTACTCAGTTTTCGGCAAAAAAGCGAGTAAGATCGCCCCATTTATTTTTGCGGCACTCATTTTGCTCGGTTCTGCCTGGCAGGGATGGTGGCTCTGGGCATTCATGCTCTACTTTTTAGGACGCAGACACGCAGAACCTCTCGACCAGATCACTGAGCTTGACCCAACACGCCGAAAAATTGCTCTTTTTATGCTGATCGTTTTTATCCTTGTCTTTATTCCCGTTCCTTTGGTGGTTTATGGCTAAAAAACTCACACTTCTCTCCCTCTTCTTTTTTCTTGCGGCATGTCAATCCTCCCTTGAAACACAGACGCCCACATCAACGCCCCCGCCAGCGACAAAGACTCCGCGCCCTACTGCAACGCCTCTCCCCACGAGCAATTTTGATGTCGAAGAAGCTGACCTTAATGGCGTAGAAATCGAGATATGGCATACCTTCTTCGGCGCACCAGCATCTCTTCTTGAGCTGCAAATCGCCGATTTTAACGAAGAAAACCCATGGGGGATCACTGTCCGCGAAAGCTATCAGGGCAGCTACAATATGCTTTTTTATAACGTGATGGATGCAACGGAACGCCCCTCTTTGATCGTGGCACTCCCCGAACAGATTTCGGTTTGGGATGAAGAGGGTTCCGTTAAAGACCTGGCCCCATACATCTCTGATCCCATCTGGGGATACACGCCCGCTGAAAAAACCGACTTCCCCAGCGTTTTCCTTGAGCAAGACCAACACGAAGAGCGTACCCTTGCCCTCCCCGCTCAACGGACAGCACATTTCATTCTCTATAACCAAAGCTGGGGAGAAGAACTCGGTTTTGACGAGCCACCCCTCAGCTTTGATGAGTTTGAAGAGCAGGCTTGTGCCGCTAATCAAGCCATGCGCACCGATGAAGACTTTGAAAACGATGGTAAAGGCGGCTGGATCATTGATTATGAATCAAACGGCGTTCTCTCGTGGATGCTCGGCTTTGACGGCGGGCCTTTTGTGAACGATGATTATCAATTTATTAACTCAAACAATATTGACGCTTTCAAAAGCCTAAAAACTCTTTACGATGATCAATGCGCCTGGCTTACCACAGCAGAAAGACCCCATGAACAATTTGCGCTACGCTCTGCGCTCTTCATCACAGCGAGCATGGAAGAGTTCCCTGAGATCAGGCGCGCTTTCCTTGATGCAGACAACCGCGACGAGTGGACGGTTATCCCCTTCCCCGGGCAGGAGCGGACATCTTTGGTCACCTATGGGTCATCGTATGCGCTCCTTGAAACGGAAGATGCCGAAGCATTAGCCTCGTGGCTTTTCGTCAAGTGGATGCTCACTCCCCGGAATCAAGCCAAATGGGTGAAAAGTACCGGGCTCTATCCCCTCCGCATTTCTGCTTTAGATGAGCTATCCGATTATGAGAAGGCAAATCCCCAATGGGCAGATGCTGTTGATCTAATTGCGCAAGCAGAAACTTACCCTCAACTTGCTTCGTGGCATAAAATCCGCTATCTTTTAGGTGATGGCTTTGAATTTATTTTCCGCTCCAATGTACAGTCTGGCTCAGTTGCCGCGGTTTTGGCACAAATGAACGATGCTGCGCGTGCGTTGAGCGAATAAGAAATCCCCTCTAAAAAGAACTAAGCAAAAAGCCGCCCATTTCTGGACGGCTTTTCTGTTGCGTGCGACGGCACCCGTATCGACCTTATCGAAGGTCGAGGAGGGATGCCGCCGCACTAAGTCTACTACTATCGTTCATAAGCACCACCTCCTCTTCTAAAAGGATAGCGATTTAAGAGCAGGTCACCCTGCATGTAAAAAGTATGGCATAGATAATAGCGAAAGTCAAATTAGAAAACTCACACTTTTCCTTATTCGGGGCAAGTTTGTCCGTAATAAGAAAGATTGCCGCAATCTCCTGTACCAAGCTCCTCAGCAATGCTGGCAAGATAAAGTTCAGACATCGTTACGGCGCGGATGCCGCGCTCATCCAGCAAATCGAAAGCAACGGGACTATTCACATCCACATCCTGCGTACTGGTATGCATCAGGACAATATCCCCATAATCGGCCGCCTCCATATTTTTCTGCGCCAACTCCAACTCCCCGCCCCAGCTTGCTGACCACATCGTCGAGATCAATCCACGCTCCGCACACATCCTGCTATAGGTTGGACTTCTTGAGCCAAAAGGCGGACGCGCAAAACGGACGGGTGGTCTACTCTCCGTCACCTGATAAAGTGCAGCGATCCACTTGGCATAATCTTCGAGCAATTCTCTTGTCGAGCGCACATCGGGGTTTACGTGGTCAAAAGTATGAGAGCCTATCTCGTGCCCTGCGTCGACAAAACGCTGCCAAATCCCCGCGTCTTTATCGTTGGTTTTTAGCAAAGCTTCACCTGTGGGGAAAAATGTGACCTTGACAGCCGGGCGTTCCCGAAGCATTTCCTCCAACGTTCGAAGTTTCGTGACCAAATGGCAATCGTCGTAACTCAACGCGATTTGGGCTTGGTCACGCCTCCCGTGCCAAAAGATCCGCCCCGATTCATCCACCCTCTCATCCGGTAAAAGATAGGGTGCGCGAATTCCCAAAACGCTCGCCGCGAGGGATGCGCCGCTTAGTTTGAGAAAATCTCGCCGAGAAAGTCCGCACACTAGAATTTACCCTTTTTTATATCTGGGTCGACCAAATTAAAAAAGTTACTCAACTCTTTTTCTGTGATACTTGGAGTTTTGTTTTCATCCTCATAAAGAGGGTGCCATTTAGGATAAAAGCGCTTTGCTGGTGTTATCCGTTTGTCCAACAGCCCAACTTCAATTTGATATTCTTCATAATCTCCCATCATTGAGAGTTCAACAGCATTTGAATCAAAAGCGCGTTTGACCAAAGCATCTGATTCGACCGCTTTTAAATCCGTCAAAGATGAGATAAGAAAAGCATTAAAATCTTTTGTGTTTTTTTTGTAATTTTTCAGTGAATTTTCAAGAACTTTTATGCATTCCAAACGACTTTCTGGATTTGTTGTGCCAATCTTTGCAAGACAGACAGTAGTTGTTACCGAAGCCCATTCTAGTCTTTTAGGATTTTTTAGATATTTTTCTAATGAGGGAATACAGGCTGGTCCGATTTTTGCCATGACATCAGGGATTTCGTCCATGACCCAGTCTAAATCCAACTCCTCGTTTTCCTCTAATAAATTTATCAGAGCAGGGACCGCTGTAATCGCTTTTAGCTGCCCCAAGGCACGCCAAGCATGGATGGGAGCACCCCAGTCTTCATCATCTTCATCCAAGTTGTATATAAAGTACTCAGCGTTCTGAATAATCCTGATTAGTTCAGGGATATGTTCTTTGTCGATGCCCAAGGAAAGGTAATCAAAATTTCTTTTGTTGCGGACAGTATTTTCCCCTTGTGAAATCAATTTGAGAACAGGATCTGAAAATTTTTCTTGAAGATTTTTATCCATAGAAAAACTCCTTTTCTGAAGTGACTGTCACCTTTGCCCAGCACTCCGAGCATAGCGAGTGAGTCAGGTGACAGTCACTTTTGAATATTACGAAGAAAGCCGCCAAGTGGGCAAAATATCCAGATTGAGTTCATCGCGCTGACCGGCCATAAAACGCCAATAGCCAGCCGCAGCGATCATGGCAGCATTATCGGTACAAAGTTTTAGCGGGGGAATATTGACGGGAAATTCATCCTGCGCCAGAAATGTCTCACGAAGAGCAGCATTTGCAGAAACGCCACCGGCGACCAAAATTTCTTTTACGCCATATTCACGCGCAGCTTTGATCGTTTTCGTGAAAAGAACATCCACCACAGCAGCCTGGAAGCTGGCAGCAAGATCGGCGACGGGTAAGTCGCCTTCTTTTTCTAGCTTCCGCACTTCGCGCAAAACAGCGGTTTTTAGCCCGCTAAAAGAGAAATCATAGCTTTTGCCAAGCCATGAGCGCGGGAAGTCGAAAGCCTTTGGATTACCATCTTTGGCTATTTTTTGGATAGAAGGTCCGCCTGGATAAGGCAAAGATAACATGCGAGCAACCTTATCGAAAGCCTCGCCTGCTGCATCGTCGAGGGTGCCACCGAGACGTTGATAGGTTAAATGATCCGTCATCAAATTCAATTCGGAGTGTCCACCCGAGACAAGCAAAGCCATGATCGGGAATTGTGGCTCTGGGGGCGCATCTTCATCTGCATCATGCACCCAGGCAGAATAAAGATGCCCCTCGAGATGATTCACGCCCACGAGCGGGCGTCCACTGCCGAGCGCCAAACCTTTCGCCGCGTTCATGCCGACGACCAGCGAGCCAGCCAAACCGGGTCCGCGCGTCACGGCGATAGCGTCCACATCCCCAAGGGTGAGATGAGCCTCCGCCAAAGTTTGCTCGATCACGGGGGTGATACTGAGCACATGCTGGCGGGAGGCGACTTCGGGGAAAACACCGCCAAAGCGGGCGTGCATTTCCATTTGCGAAGCGACGGTAGAAGCGAGGAGCGCGCGTCCATCTTCAAGAACGGCAGCGGCGGTCTCATCACAGGAGGTTTCTATTGCAAGAATTCGTATGGTCATAGGATTAGTATAGTGGCTTTTGGCTAAGAAATTTTGTGTTTCTTGTTA
>CAZOOX010000016.1:0-39467 GCA_964581545.1 uncultured Anaerolineaceae bacterium | reverse complement strand
TGTAAGGTTTAAGTCATTATATAAAGTTTTATATGGCTTTCAAAATCCATCTGTGGTTGGAATATCGTTACTGACAACCCAAAAGCTTCTCCAACAACTGTCGGGGAAGCTTTTTGTGAAGTTCAATCTGCCGCGCCTATCGCATAAACGGTTAGCTCCTACGGCGTGATGTCTTGAGTTTAGAGGAGCTAATAGATTTCGAGAACAAAGGCTTGGTCAGATATTGGATGAGTTTAATTCCTGGGCGGGCGAGCATTCGTTCAAACTCAGGGCAGGAGCGGAGGAATTCTTTGAGTTCTTCGTCTGTGCAGAAATTTGCCTTTGGCTTAGTTGTTTTTTCGCCAAAAATCGGGAATATAGCGTGGAACATCTTTGCAATAATCTTCGTAAGCCTCTTTATAGATACTTGATAAATGTTCTTCTTCTGTGGCAACCATCATATGGGCAATGATGGCGTAAAGCAGCACCCATCCCAGCGCATAAAATGAAGGCCAGATGATGGGCATTCCGAGAATGGCGATGCCATAAAACACGATCTGTGGATTACGCGAATACTTATAAAAGCCAACGCGATGAAGCTTTTGGGTATCTTGCCCGAAGGCTTTTTTGAATCCTAGCCCGCTCATTGCCCAGAGGGTCAGAAAGATGCCGATGACGAGGAGGGCTATCCCAAGTACGACCTGAAATTTATTTTCGGGATAGGGCGGCATCTGCGGATAAGGCGCGGGGAGAAAAGTGAACGAGAGATTTGCATGCACGGCAAATATCAGAAACTCCAAAAAGGTTGCGTAATTGGACAACTCTCCTTTCTTTTCGTAATCTTTACGAACCGCCACGCGGAAAACGTAGTAAGCGAAAAGAATTGTTAGAATGTAGAAGAGAAGATAAAGATAGATGTTCATTTTTTCACTCCTTTCTTCTCTTCCTTTGTATCATATTCACAGTAAAAGAAAAGGCTGCATTGCACGCGATAGCGTGCGCTGCAGTCTGGATAGTGCGGGATGTGCGTTGCACCAATATTTATCGGGAGAAAAGTGACTGTCACCTTTGAGACCTGTGAGAACGAAGAATACTTTGAATGCAAAACCTCGTTACTCGAAAAGTCGTTCTGTAGGTGACAGTCACTTGCATTATCTCACCACGCACCAACTTCCCATAACGGAACCAAGCCAAAATCAGGCGTGACCCGACCAATCCCGTTCTTCGCGCGGATAGGATCCAAAGACGCGAATAAATGGCGCGATCTCTTCGAGATGTTTGAGTGCGCGTCCTACAGGCTCGTCGTCCTCGTGTCCGACAAAGTCGATATGGAAGAGATATTTCCATGCCTTCCCCGGCTGCGGACGGGATTCGATCTTTGTCAGGTCGATCTCGCGCAGGGCGAAAATGCTCAGGGCATTGAAAAGGATGCCGGGTTTGTTGATCAGGCTAAAGGCGATGGAGGTGCGATAGTCGCCCGCGACCCTTTCTGCGTTTTTCTGCGGGGCGAGCGCCAAGAAGCGCGTGTAGTTGATGGGGTTATCTTCCATGTTGCGCTGCAAAATATTCAGCCCGTAAACCTGCGCGGCCAATTCTGATGCGAGTGCGCCCGAATTCAGGTCGTTGTTTTCTTTTAGTGCGCGCGCGCTGCCGGCCGTATCTCCCGCGATGATGGGGGGCAGGCCAAGCTCGTTTAGGCTGCTCTCACATTGTGCCAAGGCCTGCGGATGCGAGTAAACGCGCTCCAGATCGCTCAATTCGACGCCCGGCAGCGCCATCAGGCAGTGGCTGACACGGTGGTGATACTCGCCGATGATGTGCAGTTCATGGCGCAGCAAAAGGTCGTAATTGCGATGAATGCTGCCCGCTAGTGAGTTCTCGATGGGCGCCATTCCGTGCGTGGCGCGCCCCGTGCTGACGGCGTCAAACAAAATGTCGAAACTCTTGCAGGGCAGGGTTTCGATCTCTTCTCCAAAATAGGCGTAGGCGGCGGCTTCGCTATACGCGCCCGCCTCGCCCTGAAATGCGACGATTTTCTTTTTCATAGTACTCCTTATGATTCTGCGAGGAGCGTGTACTTGCGACGAAGCGGTCTCAATATTCGTGAGACTGCTTCGTCGCAAGTACACGCTCCTCGCAGAGTCATTTCTCTATAAAGTTTTCCACCAATCACTCATTTTCTGCATGGCTTCTTCAATCACGTCCTTCGGCTGCACAAAGGAAATACGAATAAAACCCTCCCCGCGCGAGCCAAAGACCGTCCCCGGCGCAACGCTGACATTCGCTTCTTGGAGCATCGCCAGCGCGAACTTTTCGGATGTCCAGCCCTCGGGGATCGGGCACCAAACATAAAGGGATGCTTGTGGACTGTCGACATCTATGCCTAATTTACGCAGGGACGTGACGATGATGTCTCTACGCTCGCGATAAACGGCGTTCCGCTCGTGGACCCAACTTGGTTGCAGCCCCATAGCATGGGATGCGGCCTCAAGGATTGGCCCAAAATGCCCGCTATCGGCATTTGTTTTCAGCTTCAACAGTTTTTCCAGCGTGGACGGATTCCCGACCGCCGTCCCGATGCGCCAGCCCGCCATATTATGCGATTTGGAGAGCGAGTTGAACTCAACCGCCACATCCTTCGCGCCTTCGACTTGCATAATGCTCGGCTGTGCTTCATCGCCATAGTAGACCTGCGTATACGCCGCATCCGCGCAGATGAGAATATCGTGTTTCTTCGCAAAGGCGACCAGCTTCTCATAAAACGAGAGCGGTGCCGTCGCGCTAAGCGGATTATTCGGGTAATTCACCCACATCATTTTTGCGGCATCTGCCACATCGTCGGGGATGGCATCCAGATCGGGGAGATAGCCATTCTCGCGCAAGAGCGGCATGAAGTAGGGCACGCCACCTGCGAACTCCGCGCCGCGCACGTAGGTGATGTAATGCGGGTTGGGAATGAGTACCGTGTCCCCGGGTTCAATGACGGCCTGACTGAGATGGAAAATCCCTTCTTTTGTACCCAGCAAGGGGACGATTTCTCTTTCGGGGTCAAGCACCACGCCGAAGACGCGTTCATACATCCCCGCCCAGGCTTGACGATATTCAAGCGGACCAATATGTCGTTGATAGCCGTGCGAATCTGGGCGTGCAACAGCCTGCTGCATGATCTCCACCACGTCGGGATGCGGTGGCAGGTCGGGCGAGCCAATGTCGAGACGAATTACATCCACGCCCTGTGTTTTGAGCGTGGCGACCATCTCATCGAGTTGTGCGAAGAAGTGTTTTTTCATAGAATATAAAATTATGGAAGTGAATTTGCGAGCGGAGCGAAGCAATCTTCTGTTGTTGTGAGACTGCTTCGTCGCAAAAGCATGCTCCTCGCAGAATCATATTAAATCTTAGCGATTAATCATTTCTACAAGTGCATCTAATGCCAACTTATACGACATCCACCCAAAGCCCGATATCTTCCCCGCGCAAACGGCAGAAAGGTAGGATTTATGTCGAAACTCTTCACGGGCATAGACATTCGAGAGATGCACTTCCACGACAGGGATATTGATCCCCGCAACCGCATCCCGCAATGCGACGGATGTGTGCGTGTAGGCACCAGGGTTGAAAGCAACGCCATCTGCCCAGTTTCGGGCTTCGTGCAGGATATCAAGCAGCTCGCCTTCATGGTTCGACTGCTTGCATTGAACTTCAACGCCCAGCTTTCTGCCTTCTTCTATCAGTTTTTCGTTCAGGTCATCAAGCGTCATCGAGCCGTAGACTTCAGGCTCACGCGTACCGAGCAGGTTTAGGTTGGGGCCGTTTAGAATTAAAAGAATTGTCATTTTTTCTCCATCAAGTGCGATGCACCTTAAAGGTGCGTCGCACTTTTTTATTCCGCTCCCCAAGTTGTCAAATAACCTTTTATATCATCTGGTAAATCACGTTTCAGCAAATAATCTTTAACGAAGTCGGTGTATTCTTTGGGTGAGTGGAAATTATCATCAACAAATTCGCGGTCAATTAATGAGCCATCGGGTGTACCAATAAATTCGGCGTAGTTGGAAAACTCCCAATCTTCTAACCTGCCGACCAGCCCATCTTTAACAGGGTTTGCATGAATATAACGACACAAGTGAAGCAGGTAGTTATAGGTGCTTACATGAATGGCTTCATAAGGTCCTTCAAAAAGTGTGCCGCTGTGCTCATAGCGTTTATTATAGGCTTTTGTGTAACTATTGAAAACTCGTTGAGGCAACAGTCCCGCTCTATATTCCCCGTTTTGGCGCACAAGAAAATGATAATGATTTGGCATTAGCACATAGGCGATAATGGTCAAGTCATATTTGCGGATATAGGTTTTTATTTTCTCCAAGATAAAGAAATAATTCGCTTTTTCTCGAATGATAGAAGCCCTATGGGCACCACGATTATAGATATGATAGTACCCACCAGCGACAAAGCTTACCTTTCTGGATGCCATTTCTCCTCCTTGTAGGTTAAAGTGCGTTGCACCTTAAAGGTGCGACGCACTTGGCTCACGGGTGCCGAGTAAGTTTAGGTTGGGGCCGTGTAGGACTAAGATTTTTGACATTTTCTCTCCTCAATATGCCTGTACCATTCCACCATCAACCAATATGTTTTGGCCGGTGATATAGGTGTTTGCCTCGGAGCACAAGAAGACGACTAATTTAGCCATCTCTTCAATTGAACCGTAACGTCCGCTGGGAATGGACTTTGCATTTTTCTCCTGAAACTCTTCCAGAGGTGTGCCCGTTCGTTCTGCCTTAATGGAATCCAGATAAGCAACACGTTCTGTCGCAATTTTTCCAGGGGCGACCACATTCACAAGGATATTCTCTGGCGCAAGCTCTCTGCTCAAGGTTTTGCTCAAACCCAATATACCTGTTCGAAATGCGTTGGATAAGATCAGGTTATCGATAACGCGCTTTACAGAGGATGAAGTATTCATCACGATGCGCCCCTGATCGGCTTTACGCATGATCGGCAATACAGCACGGGTTGCACGAATATAGCTGAGCATTGTCAATTCAAAGGCATCTATCCATGCTTCATCATCGAAGTCATCAAATTTCCCAGCAGGGGGACCACCTGTGTTGTTGAAGAGGGCGTAAATGGACCCGAAGATGTCGTTTGTTCGGGCTACAGCCTTTTCAATATCTTCTTTATTTGTCATATCTCCAACTGTGTACTCAACCTTCTTTTGAGTGAGAGCATATATTTCTTCGCTGGCTTTTTTGAGATTCTCTTCAGACCTGCCAAATAACATCACATCTGCTTTTTCACGAGCAAATTCCAAAGCAACACCAAAACCTATCCCTGAACTGGAAGCCATTACCAAAACGGGTTTCTTTTCGAGACCTAAATTCATGATTTTTCCTTATTTTCCTTTAAATCAATAACATGATTTATGAGTGGGTGAAATCCATCAATGCGACATTCAATAATGTCGCCGTCTTTCAGCGGTGCTGCACCGGGTGTGCCTGTTGAGATCACATCTCCCGGCAGCATTGTCATGATCTCTGAATGATACGAGACCAGAAAATCGGGCGGGAAGGTCATATTTGAGACACTGTTCTCAGCATGTACTTTATTGTTAATGACTGTCTGAACACGAAGGTTAAACACATCTTCTATTTCATCGAGGGTATAAAAAATCGGCCCAAAGCTAAAAAATGTATCGAAACTTTTGGACTGAGTTAAATTTCTGGGATTTCTTCGCAGAATATCTTCAGCTGTCATATCAATAATCGTCGTGAAGCCAGCGATAACAGAACGCCATTCATCGCGTTTAACATCTTTGCATTTTTTGCCAAAGATCAACCCGAGTTCGGCTTCTCCTGTGGTTCTTTTGGAGAGCGTGGGGATTTTTATCGTGTCTTCAAAACCAATAATAGATGTATCTGGTTTCATAAAGCTTGCAGGCTCTGCTGTAGGCGCTTTTTCAGAAAGGTCAGCAGCATGATCTTTATAATTTAGACCGATCCCCCAAATCTTTCTTGGGTGCCGATATAAAGGCGCAAATCGAACCTTTTCTTTTGAAACGGAGAGCTTTTCCACTTCCTGAGATGAAAAGATGTCGTTTTCATGAAACCATCTTTGTATTTCTTCTAATCTTCCTTCAACCAGAATATCGAATAAAGTATGCGGCCACTTTTTATCAAATTGCTGATTGATAGCAGGGATAGGTAAATACCCGTAACCGGTAACAAGGCTGGAAACTTCCTGTCCATTATGTAGGATGGTTGCAATTTTCATAATGCATTCCTCTTTGTTGGCATGCGAGATTGGTTCAATTTAAGAGACAGTTTAATAAGTGATGTTACGCACTCTATTCTTTAATTCAGACGTTCAGCCCCCCTGCCCCTCGCTTCGCTGGGGCATCCCCCCATTTTGCAAGCAAAATAGGGGGGACAAATATAGATTCTCTTTTTTGAGAAGAAAAGCTACAATTTTCTCCCCTAAATTCCACGCTTTTGGAATTTGGGGGAGATACCCCATTCGGGGCACTTTGCCCGAAGGGCAGAGGGGGCCGAGTTAGGTGCGACGCACTCTTTTTAAACAGCTTCTAAAGCGTACTTTCCAAATCTTCGATTTCTACACCAACCTTCGCTGCGCCGATCTTTGTCGGCAGGGCAAATTTGACGACACCTTTGACCTTTTTCTTGTCCATTTGCATGGCGCGGAGCAAGTCGGGGCGGGGCAGATGTTGGGGGATTTCGACGGGCAAGCCGAGGGCCACGAGCGTTTCGCCGATCTCCTCGGCAATCCCGCTCGGGGCGATGCCCATCCGCTCTGCCAATCTCGCTTCGGCCACCATCCCGATCGCCACCGCTTCACCGTGCAAGATGCTGAATCCGCTCACCAGCTCGACGGCGTGCCCGATGGTATGTCCAAAATTCAGCGACGCACGGATGCCCTGCTCGAAGGGGTCTTTTTCGATGATCTTGACCTTGACGGACATCGCCAGGCGCACGATTTCAGGAAGGGACGAGACGACCGTGCCCCAGACTTGGTTGCAAATCTTGAAGAGCTCGGGGTCGTGGATAACGCCGTGTTTAACCACCTCCGCCATCCCCGAACGGAGTTCACGCTCGGGCAGCGTGGCGAGGACATTCGCATCGGCGAGAACAAGGCGCGGCGGGTGAAATGCGCCAACCAGATTTTTGCCTTCGGGCAGATCGAACCCCGTCTTGCCGCCCATGCTGGCATCGACCATCGCCAGCAGCGTGGTCGGGATGGCGACCCAGCTACAGCCACGCATAAAACTGGATGCGGCAAAGCCCGCCAGATCGCTAACGACGCCGCCGCCGAGCGAGATGACGGTGCTTTTTCGGTCGAGGCCTGCTTTGAGAAATGCGCCCCAGAGTTTGTGGACGCTTTCAAGCGTTTTATGATCTTCACCGGCGGGGATGACGACTTGCTGGGCGTTGATGCCCGTTTTTTCGAGGGCTGCCAGCGTGCGTTCCATATAGAGCGGTGCAACGTTGGAGTCGCTGACGACGATCATCGGGTCGTTGAGATTGAGCGCTTTGAGATGCTCACCGAGATTATCCAACCCGCCTTCTTCGGCGATGACATCGTAGCTGGGCGGCATGGCGCGCAGATGATAGCGCCCGAGCTTGCGTTGAATATCCCAGACGATCTCTTTTGTGCTTTTGGCTGCATCCACACGGGTTTTGAAGGAGCCATAATGTTCGGCGCGTGCTTCGAGCAACTTGGTGAGTTTTTCGCTAAGTTCACCTGCGAGAAGGGGACGTTTGTTATCGTCCGCCGTCAGGCGCGAGACGAGCGTGGGGACATCTGCTTCGAGGAAAATAATGGTGCCGTTTTCTTCGGCGATGGCTCGGTTTTCGTCTCGTAAAAGTGCGCCGCCGCCTAAGGCGATGACAGCCCCCCCTCTAACTCCCCCCCGGGGGGGGGGAGAATCTGTCATATTCTCATTTGTTTTTCCCCCCGAAGGGGGCGAGAGCAAACTCTCCCCCCGAGGGGGGGAGATGTCCGATAGGACAGAGGGGGGCGCAACGGCATTCTTCAACGCCGCCATCTCTGCATTTCGAAAGACTTCATCCCCTTTTTCTGTGATCGTATTTGTGATGCTCGCACCCAGATCTATTTCGATTTGAGCGTCTAAATCAAGAATGTTAATATTAAGGGCATTTGCCAGCTCTTTTGCCAGTGTCGATTTGCCGCTGCCTGATGGTCCGTATAAGAAAATATGCATAATTGCTCCTGAAGATTCACCACAAAGACACGAAGAGCACGAAGAATCTCTTTGTGTTCACAAAGAAGAACTCTGTGTACTTTGTGCCTTTGTGGTGCAACTCTTACCAAAAGATATGTGGGCGATTGTCCAATTCAATATCGCTCAACTTCGCTTCTTTCAACGCATCAAAACGCGGCTTCATCTCAGCCAGGGAGTCGCCGCCGAGCTTCTCGATCAGCGCGTCTGCCAAAACAATCGCAACGACCGCTTCGAGCACGGGCACAGCACGCGGAACAGGGCAGAAATCCGAGCGTTCGTAGGTCGTGACCCTTTCTTCGCCCGTTACCAGATCAACCGTCTTTTGCGGCGTTAGCGTGGACGCAATCGGCTTCATCGCCGCACGAATAATGATCGGCTCGCCGTTCGAAATGCCGCCTTCGGTGCCGCCTGCGCGGTTTGTCGGGCGCACCAACTTACCACTTTCCAGCGCTATCGCATCATGTGCCTGCGTGCCGGGCATCCGCGCGTTCTCGAACGCATCCCCAATTTCCACGCCCTTGATCGCCTGCACCGACATCACCGCCTGCGCCAATTTTGCTTCAAGGCGAGTATCCCATTGCGCGAAGGAACCCAAGCCAACAGGCACGTTCAGCGCAACGATCTCGATCACGCCGCCCAGTGTATCTTTTTCTCGGATGCAGACATTGATCCGCGCCCGCATTTTTTCGACTGCGACGTCATCGGGGCAGCGAAGATCATTCTCCTCCGCCGCTACGAACCTGGATTTATGCTTGGTCATTCCAAAATCAGCATCTATCTCCCCGATACTTCTCACGTACCCGCCGACCTCGATCCCGAACGCCGCCAAAAACTGCTTACAGATCGCCCCGACAGCCACCCGCATCGTCGTCTCACGTGCGGATGCCCGCTCGAGCGATGGGCGCAGGTCGTTATAGCCATATTTGACCACCCCTGTCAAGTCAGCGTGCCCCGGGCGGGGAGCCGTCATTTGCGCGGTCTCTTTTCCCTTCCACTGCTTGTGGTTGAGATTTTCGACCAGCAAAGAGATGGGCATTCCCATCGTCTTGCCTTCCATCATTCCGCTCAAGACGTTGACCTTATCTTTTTCGATCTTCATCCGCCCGCCGGAACCAAATCCCTTTTGGCGGCGAGCAAGCTCAGCGTTGACTTGCGAAATATCAAGTTCCAATCCGGCGGGAATTCCTTCAACTATGGCGGTCACGGCGGGGCCGTGTGATTCTCCGGCGGTTAAAAAGCGTATGGGCATAAAAAATCCTTTAATCGTGACGAGTGAGAAGTGAATCACTCATCACTTTTCACTCGTCAAAATAATCTTCTCAGCAGAAATTTTCTTCCCTGTCCAAATCTCAAACGAGAATAGCGCCTGCCCGATCAACATCCCCAAGCCGTTGCGCGTGGGTAGCCCTGCTTGAGCGGCATCTTGCATCAATTGAGTTTCCGCAGGTGCGTAGATCACATCATAGAGAAGGGCATTCTCAGGGAAGGATAGACCTTCAGGCCACGGCGTGCCCGCGTGATGAGATTTCATCCCGACAGGTGTGGTGTTGACAATCAGGGAGAGCGTAGGAATAAGAGAAGAGAGAGTAGTGGTGTTGAGATCAATATTAGCAAGCCTATCAGCGAATGCGGGATTCTGCGAAGTGAGATCTGAGATCAGCGTCTGTGCTTCGGGGATGTCCGCTTCGCGTGTGGCAAGCGTGACATCCCAGCCTGCGTTGAGTAGCGCATAAGTCACCGCTCGTGATGCACCACCTGAACCAAGGACGGTGGCGTTTTGATTTGATACTTCTTTTTGTACTAATAATTTCTGTAAATCATTCCAAAATCCAGGTGCGTCAGTATTCTCGCCGATCAGTTTTCCGTCTTTCAATACAATCGTGTTGACTGCGCCAATTGTCGCAGCGGTATCGCTCAACGCATCCACAAGCGGAATGACATTCTGCTTATGCGGAATGGTCACATTCAGCCCCTGAAGCTCGCCCGAGCGAACTTCGTCGAGCAAGTCTTTCAATCCCTGCTTGTCATTGGGGTGGATGGGATAAAGCTTATATTTCCCGTCCAAGCCCGCTTCTTTGAGTGCGGCTCCGTGAATTTTCGGCGATATGCTGGCGCTGATGGGGTAGCCGATTAAGCCAAGTTTATAAAATCTCATATTCTCTCTTCTAAAGTTAGCGGCGGTTGAGTAGCGGAAGCACAGTTTTTCCGTGCTATAGCGTATCGAAACCATAGCGGTTATTTGTGATTCGCTTTGATTTCGATACACCTGACGATAGTGCTGTCAGGCTACTCAATCTCCGCTGGCTCTTTATCTTTTTACTTTGTGCTTCTTCGTGCTCTTTGTGGTGAAAATCATCTCAACTCATCCAAAACATCAAAATAATTCGGAAAAGTTTTCGACACACAGCCAGGGTCTTCGATCTGCACATCCTCCGCGCGTAAGCCGATCAGCGAGAAAGCCATCGCCATGCGATGATCGTTGTAAGTTGCGATGGATGCAGGCTGAATATCATCACAGGGATAGATCGTCATCCCGTCTTCGTATTCTTCCACTTTGACACCGAGCTTTGTCAACTCGGTACAAACGGCAAAAACTCTATCCGTTTCTTTGACACGCGCGGATGCAATGCCGCGAATCCGCGTCGGCGAAGATGCGAAGGGAGCAACAGCCGCAAGGGTCTGGGCTGTGTCGGGGATGTCGGACATGTCCACGTCTACGCCTTTGAGTGACGAGTGATGAGTGACGAGTATGGCGTTGTCTTTCTCTTCGACTGTGCATCCCATCTCTGCCAAAACATCCAGAAAATCAATGTCGCCCTGCACCGAGTTTCGAGAAATGTTTTCCACTTTTACAGTGCCGCCGACGATGGCTGGCGCAGCAAAAAAGTAGGATGCGGCAGAAGCGTCGGATTCGATTTGATAATTGGTGATTGGGGAATAGGTATTAGGGGAGACTTTGAAGTATTGGTAGCCCTCTCGCTCAACCTCTACGCCGAAATCGCTCATGATGTGGATGGTCATGTCCACGTAGGGTTTGGAAAAAAGCTCTGTTATGATTTCAATCTTAACGGGTTTTTTGGCATAAGGTGCGGTCATCAAAAGCGCGGAGAGATATTGGGATGAGATATTCCCTGCGAGTTGGGTTTTTCCGCCTACCAAGCCAGATGCGCTGATCTTGAGTGGGGGACAGAGAACTCCGTGATGGGTGACGAGTGATGAGTGATTTGTATTGCGTATTGCGTGTTGCGTAATGGTTGCGCCGAGGGGTTTGAGTGCGTCCACAAGGTCACCAATGGGACGTTCGCGCATGCGCGGTTCACCGTCGAGGATATATTGGCCATTGCCGAGATTCAGGAAGGCAGTCAGGAAGCGCGCCGCTGTCCCTGCGTTGCCAATGAAGAGTTCGGCGCCGGATGCGGGGATTCTGCCTCCCAATCCAACGACACTCATTGTTTTCCCTTCTTCGTTTACTGAGACTTCAAATCCCAATGCCTTCAACGCATTCGCAAAATAATGCGAATCATCAGAGAAAAGCGCGTTGGATAAAGTCGTTTTCCCTTCAGCAAGTGCGGCGATGAGCAGAGCACGATTGGTCAACGATTTTGAGCCAGGCACGCGCACGCTGACGCCTATAGGGTGGGGGATGGGGATAATTGCTTTAGACATGTTTTTTTGTGAAGTCAGAAATGTGTTTTGAGTATAGTAAGCTTATATTAGGGAAATTACTTGTTTTATAACGCAAGCGCAATCTTCTTCTGAAGAAGATTGCGCTTGGAGATGTTTTTGCGGAGAAAAGCGGGAGTGTAGAAAATGATAATGGCGCAGCCCTCTTCAAATCGGGAGCGTGCCGGAATTATTATCCTGTTATGTACACTTTTTGAATTCCCCTACGATCCTGAGAATATCAAATCCTTCTGCAAAAGGTTTTTCAGCTAAGGCTCCGTGTCGCACCATTGTTGCGCGCAGCAACTCTTTACCAAAATAGTATTTTCCTGCGTAAGTTTTGTATTGTGCCAAAGCCTCTATTTTTTTTCTTACATCTTCTTCAGTAACTTCGACAAAATAATTCGGAAAAAAACCATGACTGGAGCGAACAACATCGAAGCCTAAAACCGTGATGCCGCGATAAGCGCGCAGTGCCTCTTGAGTGACGGTGTTGTGATCTTGATGGATATCTTGTTCACTGTGAACAAAGATGATATCGGGTTTGATCTCATGGCGCAACTTAAGCAGGTATTCCAATACTTCTTGGCGATGGGCAGGCAAGTAGCGTGTTTCAAATTTTTCGACGATGACGTTCTCGCGTGGTACGCCCAAAACTTTCATGCTTTGATAGTGTTCAGAAAGTAAATTTTGGAGCTTGGGATTTTTTTGATTATCTGAGAGAGTAACGCAGGTTACTTCACATTGCGGCAGGATATTGTGAATCAATGCACCTGCGCCTAATTCGATATCGTCGGGGTGCGCACCAACAAAAAGGACTCGTTTTCCGTAAAAGTTCATAAAAAGACCAATATATTGTCATTGCAAAGGAGCGATAGCGACTGTGACAATCTCTTGTTTTTTTGGGGAGACTGCCGCGTCGCAAAAAACGCTCCTCGCAGTGACGTGTGTATTATTTCGTGCCGACGAAGCCACCAACAACTTTGGTCATGACTAAGTTGCCATCTTTTTCAAGGCGTTTTTGAGCTGTTTCTGTGATTTTTGCCATGACGGCTTCAAATTCATCTGCGCCGCTAAAGAGGTCGCTCCATAATTTGCGATCTTCTGATAATGATGCGCGGACATAGGCGATAAAAGGCTCAACAGTGGGGAAAGTGAGCGGGTTTTCAAAAACGTGAACATCAACTTTTGAGAAGGTCGCTTTCATTGCTGCTAAGATCTCACTTTCGTAACGTGAGCTTCCTGGCATGGGCGGGATGACCATCCCGGTTGCTTCGGTGATGATCTCATAAAAAAGCTGCTTGTTTGCGGGCAAGGGTCCGGATGTAAAGAGACGGCCGCCGTATTTTAGAACACGGTGCATTTCTTTGATGGTGAAAGGAATATCGGATGCGTAATAGATCGCGAAACAGCAAGATTCCAGATCGAACTGATTGTCATCAAAGGGGAATTTTTTGTCAAAATCAAGTGGCATCAACGTGAATGCGTTGCCCAATTCTTCGTTCACGCTGCGGGCTTTTTCCAGCAATTCTTCATTCACGTCGCCGCCGGTGATCTTGGCACTGCCTTTGGTGTGCTCATGATAAAGCTTGCATTGTTTTCCTGCACCACAGGCCACATCCAAAATCTTGTCATCGGCTTTTGGCTCAAGAAGTTCGAGCATCCATTCATCTATATCCCGGGCACCAAATTCCTCATGAATATTGATGCGTTTTAACAAATCATTGGTTGTTTCTCTATAGTCTATTTTCATATTTTCCTCTATATTTGAAATAGTTTTTTGCTTTGTCTTAACGGCACGAATATACCACAACTTATGTTAAAATGCAGTGGCTTATACAGCATCGAGTCCTTATTAGGGAGATACTCCTATGCGTGCAAAAATATCAATTTTTTTGATTTTTTTATTTTCCTTCTCTCTTTTGCTTTCTTGTCGAGATAGTGAAAAAAAAACCGAAACAGATAGCAGCTTTCAACCTGCTGCTGGCAGTAGTGCTACGCCATCCCAGACAAAAGAGGCTGCTCAGGGTGTAGAGCCACTGAGAGCTGCTCTTGGAGAAATTGTTGGGCGTGTATTGGCACGAGCTGGTGTTGAAGAAAGCTTTGCTGAAGTAGGCAACGGTTTTGTTTTGGAAGTTTTAGGGCAAGTAGAAACCAAAAGCGGCGCAAAGGTTCGGCTGGATCTTTCTGATAATACCCTGATCAGGCTTGGCGAAAATAGCCTCTTTACGCTTGAGCATCCTGAAGAAGAAGTGGAGGGGCTTCTTGCACGTATTCGCTTAGAAGTTGGAAAAGTGTGGGTAATTTTAAATGGAGGGGCATTGGAAGTAGAAACACCTTCTGGCGTAGCGGCTGTGCGTGGCTCCTATATGTATACAGAATATGACCCTGAGACTGGAGAAATGCGAATCACTTGTCTCGAAGGTGATTGTTCGTTAAGTAATGAGAATGGGACTGTGCAGATCTCAGCCGGAGAGACTGCGATCATCTCTGGAGCCGGAGAGCCTCCGCAGACAGGGAAAATGAGCCAGGAAGATATACAAAATTGGCTGGATAATAACCCCGAAGCGATTTTGGTTGTCCCCTATCTTACAGAGATCGCGCTTGCGCTCACGCCGCCGGCTACAGCTATTTTTACCCCGATCCCCACAAATGCAGGAGTGGGTGGGATTCTTCCTCCACCGCCACCTCCGCCTCCGACGAAGCCCACCCCCGCTGTGCAAATAGATAATATCGCCCCTGCTTCCTCTGTAGTAGGGGAAGTTGTGATCTACAGTGTTAGTGTTTTGCCGACGGCTGGAGGTCCGACCCCGACGGGAAGCGTGGAAGTCAAAGCGGCGGTTGGGCTTATTTGCACCGCCACACTAAACGCAACGGGATCAGGTTCCTGCAATGGGACGCTGCCCACAGCTACAACTCACAATGTTCAGGCTTTTTACACGGGCGATGCCTATTACGGGACAAATTATTCTATTAGTCAGGCATATGCTGTTACAGCTGCGAGCACAACAACAACGCTTGATAACTATAACCCCAGCCCATCCGTCGTTGGCGAGGCCGTGACAGTGAATTTTACGGTTGCTCCGAGTGCCCCTGGGAGCGGGATCCCGACTGGAATGGTGACAGTGGGAGATGGCACAGATACCTGTACTGTTAGTGCGTCTGTAGGGCAGTGCGATGTGGCTTTCACCACTACTGGCTTAAAAACCATGAACGTGGCTTTTGCAGGCAGCGCTAATTACTTTGCCAGTACATCAGGATCTGTCATGCACACTGTGAACCAGGCCAGTACAACAACAGATATTCAGAGTTTTGCTCCGAATCCCTCTAAAACTGGGGATGCAGTTACATTTAACGCGACGGTTGATGTTGATGTACCAGGGAGCGGAACGCCTTTAGGCTCCGTCACATTTACTGATACCCTCTTTACTTCGGATACCTGCACAGTTTTTGCTGCGCCTTGGAGTTGTTCTGTCATTTTTTCTAACCCTGGCGCACGTAGTGTGACTGCCAGTTATAGTGGAGACGCGAATTTCACCACCAGCACCTCTACGGCGGTGGTGCAATTTGTTGCCGCAAGTAATGATGCGTATTTCTACAATGCAACAGGACCTAATGGCTTTACGGTTATAGGGCCAGGAGATTGTTCACAAAATTACAGCGTGAACGTGATCGATGTGGATGGCGTTACTACTGTGGAAGTGGAATATATCCTGAACGACCTGACCTTTACTGGTATAACCACTAAAGTCCCTTTGGCTCTTTCAGGTGCTAATACGTGGTCGGAGACGATATCTATCCCGCTGACCTCATCTGATATAGCCTACTGGCGTTTTATGGCGACAGATAGCTTCAATAACAATACCTTCCACGGTGGCGGCACCACTACAACATCTGGTTATCCGGCGGGCACAGGTGAATATTTCAGTTTCGATTCTACTTACGGCTTTGCCTGCCCAACACTACCCTAAGGTATGTTAGAATTCCGCGACACTTAGCAAATAACGGAGCAATATCATGGCAAAAAACATTATCGTCCCCTCAGTTAAAGGGACGCGAGAATTCTACCCCGAAGAGATGGCGCGGCGTAATTTTATTTATGAAAAAGTGCGCGAGGCATCGCAGTCTTTTGGTTATCAGGAATGGGACGCACCTTTTATCGAAACCCTCGAGCTTTACGCTGCAAAATCCGGCGAAGAATTGGTCAAAGAGCAAGCTTTTACCTTTACAGATCGCGGCGGCTCGGAAGTAACCCTGCGCCCAGAGCTAACGCCTAGCTTGGCACGCATGATCGCGAAAAAACAGCGCCAGCTTGTCTACCCTTTGCGCTGGTGGTCATTTGGACCATTTTGGCGTTATGAACGTCCACAAAAGGGACGCTCTCGCGAATTTTTTCAATGGAATATCGATATGCTGGGTCCCGATTCCCCGGAAGCGGATGCGGAACTGATCGCAGTTGCCGTTAAATTCATGCAGTTGGTCGGACTTAACCCTAAGCTTGCTCGCGTTTATGTAAACAATCGCCAGTTAATGGACTCTGAGTTCGATAAACTCGATATCCCAACAGAATCCCGTTTAATGGTTTCCAATCTGGTTGATAGGCGCAGCAAAATGAAAGCAGAGGTCTGGGCAAAATATGCTCTTGAAGCTGGTTTATCCCAAACACAATTAGCTGGGCTGATCGCTTTGCTCGAAAACAAAGAACTCTGGAAAGAATGGGATGATCTCGTTCGCCTTTTCACAGCATTGGATGCTCTTGGTGTTAGCGAATATGTAGAATTTGACCCCAATATCATGCGTGGTTTGCTCTATTACACAGGGACAGTCTTCGAAGCTTTTGATCTCAGCGGTGGTGTGCGTCGTGCCCTTTTAGGCGGCGGACGCTATAATAACCTCCTTGCCGACGTGGGCGGCGACCCGCTATCGGCGGTCGGCTTCGCGATGGGCGATGTGGTTGCCGGGATCGTATTGGAAGATAATGGTCTGATCCCCGAATTTGAGCCTTCCCCTGCCCCTGTTTTGGTGACGGTCTTTGCCGAAGAATTTATGGCAGAATCTTTGGCTCTTTCCGCAGAATTGCGTGCAGTGGGTATCAATGTGACCAATTACCCCAAAGCAGACAAGATCGGGAAACAGTTCAAGTTTGCGAATAAGATGGGGATGAAGATAGCACTGATTTTAGGCGCAGATGAAGTGGAATCTGCTCAGGTCGCTGTCAAAGATCTGGTCAGCGGCGAGCAAGTTAAGGTCGCGCGCGCCGATATCCCAGAAAAGATCAAAAAAATGCTTGCAGGTGAATAATGGTAGTGATATAATCTGCGGGCTATAAAAATGGTGGCTGTAGCTCAGTTGGCAGAGCACCTGTCTGTGGAACAGGATGTCGCGGGTTCAAGCCCCGTCAGCCACCCAAAACCGTCAATGAAAATTGGCGGTTTTTTTTAGCGATGTTGTGAAGTCATAGCTGAATAATGTTAAACAGGAGGATAAGGGTAAGCTCTCCGATCTTTTGGCGGAAAAGGAAATTCTTTGCAAGCTATGAGAGCCTTTGTTCGATAGGCCAGAGCCATGATCTCTTCTGAGGAAAGAAAATCCTCTAATTTGGCGAGAAACTCAGAAGATGTTTCAAGTTTAGAAAGTAATTTTTTTATACCTGCATGAAATTCATCAGGAATTGCTTCCCCTGCAAAATCCCAGATAACGGTCCTAAGTTTTTCTTCCACATTGAAGCATACGCCATGGTCGATTAGCCATATATGCTTTTCCTCGTCAAAAATGATATGGCCGCCCTTGCGATCAGCGTTATTGATCAGTAAATCGAAAAGTGCTACTGGGCGCAGTCTCTGAATCTCGGCATCGCCAAAATTAAAATAGTGGAAGTTGGGATCGTGTTCGATGAAAAGCTGGACCGAGCCGGGGCCGTAGGGGGCGTCCTCTCTAAAAACTGTAGGAGGAACTAATTGCCAGCCAAGAGCTTCAGCAACCAAAAAGGCGGCTATTTCGCGCTGTGCGAGCGTGTTTTCAGGAAAATCCCACAGGCTGCGCTCGCCTTCTACTGGCTTATAGACCGCTAAAAAAGGGGCGTCCTCTTTGGGGTGAATTTTGATAAGGAAGGTGTAATTGGAGCCATGAATAAACCTGCCTTCGATTTTGATCTCCCCCCCTCTAAGGTGATCGAGAATTTTGTCAAATTGAAGGGGAGTCATGATGAATAAGGATGGCAAATTTGCAGAAAGAAAGTTCTTTTCTGATAAAAATGCTCATGCTAGTTGTATTTGTGTCCACCATTTTTCTTTACGCAAAAATGACCTTCTGGCTCTTCTGGTTGTCCGCATTGTGTGCAGATCGGTCTCCCGCGTTTCGTAACTTCCAAACCCCAATTTCCCAGCGCCTTGAGTTGGTCACGCGTACACGAAAAACGGATGATCCCGGGTTCTTGAGCAGGGTCATCATCAAGCGTTTCTATATTTTCAGGTAATAATTCGTGAATGATCAATACTGCCCTGTCATTTTCAGCGTCATAGCCTAAGCCAATATCGGCTAGCCTGCAAAGCGGATCAACAGGGGGGATAATTCGCATAATATCCTCTTGATATTCACCGGATAATTCAGGTAGTTCTGAGTATCGGTTGGCAACCTCCTCCAGGAATTGCTCGATGGCTATGGCTAGGGCTTGAATTTGAAATTTCTCTGCGATCAAGGTCACGATCTGGTGTTCTTGAGTTCCTTGAATATAAAAAACGCGCTTTCCCTTAGGGCCAATTGCGTCGATGGTAATGTGATCTACAGGGGAAAGTTCGATGTCGAAACGGGGCATGTTTTGGACTCCTGAAATAATTTGATAAATATTGTTCCTGATAAAGATGTTGGGCAGAGGTCTAAAAGAGAGCTGTTTTTTTATTTGTGAGCTGTCAAATTAAAGGAGATGTTTTGGTTGAGATTAAAAATGTACACACCCATTTCTCCAAGGCGAATGGTCGATATTGAAGCTGGCGAAACCACGATACGCTGAAAGAGGTCGAGAGGAGTGCCAATATAATAAGCAAGTACCAGTCGAATAATATCACTGTGTGCGAAGCAGGCGACCATCTCCTTTCCGGTATGTAGCTTGCTCAGAGCTTCTATCTCTTGTGTGGCTCGTATTTGGGCATTAGCAAAAGTTTCGCCCTCGGGAAATTCCATGCGAGATGGATATCTTTGAACGGTTTTCCACAGTTTTCGCCGCCGCAGGGATTTCAAGGTTTTATCTTGCCAATTACCAAAGTCGATTTCAAGCAGACCCTGGCGGGGGATAATATTAAGTTTCAGAGCATCCGCCAAAGGTTGAGCCGTCTCTATACAGCGCTCCAGTGGACTGGAATAAATTGCCGTAATAGGTGCTTGAGCTAAGATTTTAGCAAGAGTCTGGGCTTGTTTTTTCCCATTTGCATTGAGATGAACCCCAGGCAAACGACCAGCCAATCGCCCTTTGGCAACATATTCATTTTCTCCATGTCGGATAAGTAAAAGAGTGGTCATATTTCATGCCTGCCAATAGGAGGATAGAATTTCTTTGCATATGATACCCCATTGTTGTAAATTATTACGGAAGCAAATTTAACAAGGATATTTTGTGGGGTGGCGTTTCTTGGGCATCGTGGGTCCTTTCTTATGGAAACAGGCAAACTCCATCAGCCACCCAGAAAACCGTCGAAATAATCGACGGTTTTTCTTTTAAAGAATGTCGTGGATTCCCTCTTCAAGGACAAGCAAGTGCTAGTTAGTTATCCAAGAAAACTCTTCAAGAATAATATTTTGGGAGTTTTCCTTTTTTAGCAAATGGATTCTATATTGTTGGATGATGAATGAACTCTTACTCCCTTGAAGTCGTCTGGTATATCTGCCCATTCAAGTTCAGCGACAATCTCTTCAAGAGCCAAGGTTACATTGCCTTCGGGGGCATCTGCTATAAAATCAAAATCATAGATGCCATCTTCAGGTGGATCAATATAAATATAAGGAACAAGCTGAGGGTTTTCCCAACCACCAGAATTTACTTTCCCATACACTAATATGTGGACAAAGCCTTCTCCGCTTCGGCAACTTACTTCAGTAATCTCATAAATTACTTTTAACATACAAGCCTCCTTTTGTTTAGTTAGTTGAAATTATTTCTCCCCAAATACTATTGTGCTTTTTGAAATTTTCCCCAAGTTATCAATGTTGATCAAGCTGCCCATTAAACCTCTGTTTAAAACTTGCTTTGTTTTTCTTCCATCCTTGTCAAGTTTATATTCTTTCATTCTCGAGGATGTGCATTTTCCGCCAGAGAGAATAACTGGAATGTCCCAATCATTTTCACCGCTTATTGTGGTGTCGGAAAAATCTAAATGTTCATGATCATGGCCAAATAGAAGAATATCTACGCGACCTTTTATTACGAGTTGGAGCTTGTCCCAATCCTTTAGCTGATGGCATTTTTTTTCATAACTTTTTGCAATGATACTGTCTTTTCGATCTGGAAATATAAATGGGTGGTGGTGTAAGTGCAGAATTACTTTACTTTTCTCTCTGTTGCGATTATCCCATGTGTTTAGAATTCCATTCAAATCTTCTAATTGTCTTTGACCTAGATCGCCATCAGCCAATAGTTCTTCCAAAAACTCACTTTCTTCTTTTTTGGTGGGTTCATCTCCAAGCTCAGCTTTCATTGAATTTAGACCAATGAAAATGTGCCCATCATATTGCCTAACATCAAGATTGCGCGTTCCTGTATATTTAACATGAGGATAAGTTACGTTTTCATAGCCTCCATATAAATATGTTTTAAAATATTTGAATTTACTACTGTCTGCAAAAGTACCTTGCCATCCATAATCATGGTTTCCCGGTGTAGCCCACACCAGAAAGTTATCATTATGAAATAATGGGGATAGAATTTCTCTTGCAATTTTATATTGATGTTTGCGCCCATCGTCAACAATATCACCCGTTAATAAGACAACAGTTTTGCTTTTGGAATTGCTATAGCGCTTCTGAATATCTTTGACTATTACGTTTAGGTTTTTTGCTTCTTTGCCTTTTTTCCCTTTAATATGTGTGTCTGTTAAATGAATAATTTGTAACATTTGAGATCCCTTCTCTAGGTGTATTTATTTAGTTAAAAAATGGCAGAAACATTTACAAAAAAAAGTGATTAGAAAGCTGAATGATCAAAGTGACAGCTATGCCGCTCCAAACGGCATAACGGATTTGCGGCAATGGGATGTCTTCGATATTTTTCAGTCGGAAGTAAATCCAAATAATTAAGGGTGACAAGATATTTGCTGCAAAGAGTACGGTTGCATTAATAGGCATTTTGAATAAGAGAAATACCAAAAATTGCATGAGTAATGAGCTAATATTGATCCATACAAAATTCCATATTGCTTTGCGAGGGTCTTTTTTAATTAAAGGCTTGACTTTTTTTGGCATGCGCTCTGCTACGACAATCCCCATTAGATTGTAGGATATTATTAGACAGGCAATAATCCATATTGATTTCCAGAATGTTGATTTTGCAACACTATGAAAAACAATTATAGCAATAGCTGCAATAAACAGCCAAAGAGCTTGTTGAGTGTGTTTTACTTTCATGTTTTCTCCTCCTCTTGTTATTTAATCCCTAGAAATCTTTTGGGGTTTTCCCAAGCGATTAATTTATATAGATCTTCACCTAGATAGCCCCGCATATTTATTGAAAAAGCTCTGTCAGATATTTGTGCCTGAAGAACTGGGAAATCTGAACCAAATAAAATTCTATGCCGAAGAAAGTCTAGATTTTCTTCACTCAAATGCACTTTCAATAAAGCCAATGTGTGGAGATTGTAGCTTGTATACGAAATATCAGTATATAGATTAGGGTATTTTTTCATTAGTTCCATAATTTTCTGTCCCCAAGACATTCTTGACCCCGAATAAAACTCCCACGGTTCTTCAAGGAAGTGGGTCCACTCGGTGTCTCCGCCAAAATGTGCAAGGCAAAGATGAAGTTCAGGATATTTTTCTAATACTTTCTGATAATTGTCTGGATCTGTGAAAATCCCATGTGTATCGTCGTAATATGGGTACCCAATAATGCCTGTGGGTGTGCAGTGCGCAATTACTGGAATCTTTTCATGCTCTGCATATTTATAGATTTCATCAAGTTTATTCTTCTCTGAATACCCCGTAGCTTGCTACGAGGGTTCCGAGCATTAAGAAAAATCTGTACCCGTAGGGGCAAAATTCCGTAATACCCCGTCCGCTTGCGGCGGGGATAGGAATTTTGAAGATTTTTCAAATTTATTTGTGCCGTCTTTTGCTGCTGATTTTATATAAGGTAACTTACCTGTTGGTAAGTGTCCAAATGGAGGATATATCTTTATCCCACTAAACCCTCGTGTTTCTATGCAATCTTTTACTAATTCTACTATATTTGGGCGACGTGGATCAGCGTGAATAAAGGGATAAATAGAGTCCCCATATTTGTTCTTTAGTTCTTCGAGATGGTCTAATTGTTTGTAAAATGACAGACTTACTTTTTTTCCGAATTTTCGAAAACCAGTAAACAAATACTCTGTATCTAGCGATAATAGCACAAATCGCGAATTATCTTTTGGGTAATGCCCTTTTAGAATATTGAAGAGCTCATGAAACATTTCGCTGTCCGAAATTGTTTTCCCCATTTTTTCTCTTATCATTTCTTCCATGTTTGCTAGTGAAGCAAGGCGATCCCAGCGTTTTTCAAGGGCATCATATCCAAATCTCGCAATTATCCAACTCAGGAATCTTAATATTGCTAATAAGGGCTTTCTGGTTAAGTCGAATCTTAAGATGGATACCGCTGGAAGAGGAATTGGCCAAGTATATAACAACGTGTTTAGCCCCTTACTTGGTAGAACATGGGTATGGCAGTTAATAATTCCCCATTCGCCAGAATTTTCTTTTGCTTCGGTCATTTTGTCTCCCTTTTTTGTAGATAAAAAACACCATCATCACTTAATATGTTGAGGGTGTTTGCTATGATGCGATCTGAGATGCCCCCAACTTTCCCGCAGGAATCTTTCTTGCTAGGGTAAATTCAGCGTAGCAAATTTAAAAGCCTTTGTCAACTTTTTTGTAGCAAAAGGATTTATTGACACTTCCTTACTACCAAGACCGCGTTATGCCCCCCAAAGCCAAAGGCATTGCTGAGCGCAATTTCCACCTTCTGCTCACGCGCCTGATTGGGAACATAATCCAGATCACATTCGGGGTCTGGGGTTTGATAGTGGATTGTCGGGGGAGCGACATTTTCCTGAATGGCCTTCACACAAAAGATCGTTTCCAGTGCGCCTGTTGCGCCCATCATATGCCCTGTCATGGATTTCGTAGATGATACTGGGATTTGATACGCTCGCTCTCCAAAAGCACGCTTGATCGCCCTTGTTTCGGTAACATCGTTAAGTGGCGTTGCGGTGCCGTGCGCGCTAATATAATCTACCTCGTCAGGATTAACCTCTGCGGAAACGAGCGCGTTTGAAATTGCTGAGGCGCCCCCGGCACCATCTGAAGAGGGAGCGGTGACGTGGTACGCGTCCGCTGTAGCGGCGTATCCCGCTAATTCGGCCAGGATATTGGCCCCGCGCGCTTTTGCATGGCTCTCAGTTTCCAGCATTAATATCGCTGCGCCTTCGCCCATCACCAAACCATCGCGATTTTTGTCAAAAGGTGCAGGGGTCATGGTATAGTCATCATTCTGACGTGATAGGGCGCCGATCCTGTCAAATGCGCCGATCCCGGTTTCGGTCAAGGTCGATTCGGATGCACCCGTTAGGGCGGCATCGATCATTCCGGTGCGAAGCATCATCCACGCGAGGCCGATCCCGTCAATCCCGGAAGCGCAGGCCGAAGCCACAGACATTGCAGGACCTTTGATGCCGTTATCGATGCCGATCAATCCCGCTGCACCATTTGGCATTAACATGGGAATTAAGAATGGGCTGACGCGGCGTGCCCCGTGATCTTTGAGCGTGTATATCGCTTCCTGAAGGGATTCTAGTCCGCCCATCGCAGAGGAAACGAGAATGCCGATCCTGCTGGCGTTTTCGGGCGTGACTTCTAAACCGGAGTTTTTTAGGGCTTCTTGCGCAGCTACTACGCCGAATTGTTCAAATCGGTCACGGCGACGTGCTTCTTTCATGGGCATATATTCTTTTGGGTCAAAGCCCTTTACTTCACATGCGATTTGAGCCTGCCATCCCGATGTGTCGAAACGGGTGATAGGCGCAACGCCCGAAACTCCGTTGATGATATTTTGCCACGTGTCGGTGACATTTAATCCTAGTGGATTAACAGTTCCCATTCCAGTGATGACGATTTTCTCCATGCGGCCTCTCTTTTGATGTTTTTTATTGTTGCTTTTCTATAAAAAATAACCCTTGTAAAGAAGCTTCGTCACGAGTTTTTTTTAAATTCTTTTAGTCGTTCTTTTATTGCTTTCTTTGCGATTCTTTTACTCATCGCAAAAGGCTCTCTTGCCGAGGTTGAGTATTTTTTAATTCTTGCAAAAGATCTACAGTATGGAGACTCTGATAAAATCAAGAGAGTTGAAGAACTGCGAGCAAAAACAGGCTATCTACTTCATCGCTTTATCCCAATCCGTGAAATAACCCGTCTTTGCCCCCCATGCCACCCCTGTAACCCTTGTAACCCCTATAAAACCTATGACCTCCTCAAACCCTCCCCCTCCCCCCGAAGAAACCTCCGAACCCGTCTGGACCTATCGCGGTTATGAACTCCATGCTGGAGAATTTAATACCGCTCTGGTGCATCTTTTCCGCGCTGAAGTGAATCGTGCCAATGTTTGGCGTCAGCGTCTGGATGCGACGACCAATTGGGCAGTCATCACGACAGGCGCGGTCATTTCTCTGGCCTTTGCACAGCAAGTCAGTCATCTTGTGATTTTGTTGAACCTGCTGCTTGTGACGGTCTTTCTGATCATCGAGGCGCGTCGCTACCGTTATTTTGAGCTTTGGTCTTCCCGCATCCGCATGATGGAAACGGACTTCTTTGCAGCCATGCTTGTCCCGCCTTTTAAGCCCTCTTCGGATTGGGCAGAAGGGATGGCTGAAACCTTGTTGCATCCCGAATTCCCCATTTCGGAGATGGAGGCGCTTGGTCGCCGTTTGCGTCGCAATTATTTGTGGATCTATCTCATTGTCGGGATCGCCTGGATAGGCAGGTTGGCGCTCTACCCAACACCTGCACACACTCTCTATGAAATCATTCAAAACGCTGCTTTTGAAAATGTCAGCGGCGAATGGATGGTGGGTGCCGTAGGGGTTTTCTATGGAGTTGTTATTTTGCTGGCATCCATGACCATTGGCTTGCGGCGTGCATCTGGCGAGGTTTTGGCAAACCCTGAAATGATGGGCTTTGATACGGGTGATGAGCAGGGTATTCTTCGATCCGTATCAGGTAAAAAAGCCTGGTTCCGGCGCTCTCGTCGACGCCAGGAATTGGTCGCGATCATTATTACAGATCAACCCAAAGAAGTAGCTGATCAGATCACAAGAAATATGCGCCGTGGCGCGACGATCTTTTCTGGTGAAGGCGCATATACTCGGGAGGAGCGCAGCGCACTCCTTGTTGCGATCACGAGCACAGAAGTACTGAATTTGAAAAAAATCGTTGCAAAGGTTTCACCGAAATCTTTTGTAATGATTATGCCTGCTAAAAATGTGTTAGGTGGCGGATTTGTGCCACTGGAGGAAGAATAATGTCGAAACTGATTCAAAATGGAACCATCATCACAGCCTCAGAAACTTTCCAAGCGGATATTTTGATCGAAGGTGAACAGATTTCTGCAATCGGGCGTGATCTACATGCCCCGAACGCGGAACGGGTCAACGCGGATGGAAAGTTGATACTCCCTGGAGGCGTGGATCCGCACACGCACTTTGACCTGCCAATGTTTGGCACCGTCTCATCTGATGACCATTACACAGGTCACAAAGCCGCTGCTTTTGGTGGTACAACGACAGTTATTGACTTCATTAATCAAGATTTTGACTCGCTCAGGCAATGTGTAGATGCTTGGCATGCCAAGGCAGATGATAAAGCCGCCATAGATTTCTCGTTTCACATGAACATGGTCAATTTCAATGATGATGTGGCAAAGCAAATTCCCCATTTGTTAGATGAGGGTATTAGCTCTTTGAAGGTTTTTTCTGCCTACAATGGTGTTTTGCGATTGGGCGATGACGGTATTTTTAATGTTTTACGTACGGCAGCTAAATATGGAATGTTAACCCTCCTTCACGCCGAAAATGGGGATGTAATCGAGACTCTTGTTGCTGATGCACTGAAGGCCGGGAATACGTCAACGGAGTGGCATGCTTTAACGAGACCGGCTTGGGGTGCAGGTGAGGCTATTTTAAGGATAGCGGGCATGGCTCAAGCGGCGGACGCGTCCCTCTATATCGTCCACATGAATACGGCAATTGGCGCTGACATGCTCAAGTATTCTCGCGAGCGAGGGATCAAGATCATGGGTGAAACGTGCCCGCAATATCTCTTTTTCACGATCGAGAATATGCGCCAGCCAGATGGGGCAAAGTGGGTTTGTTCTCCGCCAATGCGCAGCAAAGAAGATAATGCGCGGCTTTGGCAGGCCGTGGAAAGGGGAGAGATGCAGACTATCGGTACTGATCATTGTCCCTTTTATTATGATGGAACGACGCCGATCGAATATGAAGGTGAGATGATTGCTATCCCCGGTAAGGAATTAGGCGTGGACGATTTCACCAAAACCCCGAACGGATTGCCCGCTGTGGGCGATCGTTTGCCAGTGATGTGGACAGAAGGGGTTATAAAGGGACGTATCAGCGCAAATGAATTTGTGGCGCTAAATAGCACCAACCCCGCCAAGATTTTTGGTATGTACCCGAAAAAAGGCGCGCTGCTCCCTGGCTCAGATGCAGATATTGTGATCTGGGACCCCGAGCGCAAAGTGAAATATGGCGTAGCGCATAGCCATCAGCGCACGGATTACAATCTTTTCGAAGGCTGGGAATTGACAGGTTTTCCCGAAAAAGTTTTTTTGCGCGGCGAACTCATCGTCGATGGCGATGAATGGCTTGGCAAACGCGGCGGCGGGCAGTTTTTGAGAAGAGTAGAAGGCGAAGTTATATAAATCTATCCTGAGGAGGATAAGATGCCAAAATACGTTACAGAAGCTGTTGTAGTTCATTGTATAGACTTTCGTTTTCAGGAGTATCTTGATAAATGGCTCGTTGAAAATCTTGGGCACGGCAATTACGACCGCGTGGCGTATGCTGGGGGCGTACTCGATTTTGAAACTATTTTCAAACAGATTGAAATTTCAGAGCGTTTGCATGAAATTAAGAAAGTGGTTTTAGTTAATCATGAAGATTGCGGTGCATACGGGGCAGAAGGAAATAAGAAGCTACATACGGAAGATCTTCGTGCTGCGCGTGAAAAGGTCGGTGCCAATTACAAAAATCTAGCTATAGAGCTATATTACCTGCATCTAGATGGCACATTTGAAAAAGTGAATGAAATTGCCTAAAAAAAGAGCGCGAGATTTTTCTCGCGCTCTTTGCCTTTAATTTGCCAATAGCTCTTTCAGTTTCTGATGTTCTGCATAAAAGCCTCTGTTTTTTTCCGGTAGCATTGCCGCGATCTTGCACATGATCTCGTCAGTATATTCTTTCAGCACAGTATCTTTATCTTTTCGCGGCAGAGGAGGCAAGACAAAAGCATCTCCTATGGTTACGGTGATTTTTGTGCGTTTGAACTTCTTCAAATTACTAAGCAATATTCGATCTTCAGTACCAGCTAAAGCAATTGGGATTACAGGAAACTGGGATTTGGATGCAAGATAACTGACCCCGGGCTTCCCCTCAGCCATTTTTTCTGTGCGGCTGCGTGTTCCTTCTGGCGCGATCACAAGAACTTCACCGTTGTCCATTCGTTTCAGTATACTTCGCAAAGCACGAATATCAGGGTTGAAACGATCAATAAAAATTATATTTAGATGTTTTCCCAGCCAGCGCAAAAAGGAGTACTCTTCCCATTTTTCTGCGACGGGAATAAAGAAATCCCAGCGGTCAAGAACATAATAAGCAAGAGTGGCATCTAAAATGCCAAGGTGATTGGTTGCAAAAGCGTAGCTCCCTGTTTCGGGGAGCTTTTCTTTATCGATAATTTCTACCTTGGCTACCAGGCGAAGGAGCAAACGAATAATGGCGCGGAGTATATGTCTTGTCATAGAGCAATTGTATGTTACTTTAGAAAGCTGAGCAACAAAAAAGCCCCGTTAGGGGCTTCTTTTACCAATGACCTCTACGCGAGGGCGTTGGCCCTCCCTTTGGTTTTTTCGTTCCATAGAGCTCTAAAACACGATTGAAAATCTCACGGTCTTCAGGATGCATTTCTATCAGATGGAACCCCGTATTATAAACAAAGGGGTCAACCGGGTCTGATTGGCACCATTTACTTTGTGCTCTAAAGATCATAAAAGGTTTCGATGCTACATCTGGTGTCAGAGCAAGATGAAAACGATATTCTTTTTCGGTGGGGATAGGTGTGTCGCTATCCAGCTTGAAGCCGCCTGTACTAATATCTGCTAAATGCCCAACCAGCGTTCTGGTTGCTGCATCAGTTAGTTGCATATAGTAAGAAAAGTCTTTGCGTTTTTCAACTCTTTTGTCATCCATTAAAAACCTCCAGACAAATACAACTTTAGTATAGATGATATTAAAAGCGAAATCAACAATTTGTTATGGAATTTTAAGGATATGGGTAACGATGCTCGCGCCCGAACCACCGATATTTTGCGCCATACCGGTCTTCGCACCCTCAACCTGCGTTTCACCACATTCGCCACGTAGTTGCTGGACGGATTCGACGATCTGGTACATACCTGTTGCGCCAACGGGATGCCCGCGAGCTTTCAGTCCGCCGCGGGTACAGACCGGGATGCACCCGCCCTTTGGCGTGATCTCGTTGTCTAAACCGAGTCTCGGTCCTTGTCCCTGTTCTGCAAATCCGCATGCCTCGAGGGAGAGCGCAGCCATGATGGAAAAGGCATCATGCAACTCAAAAAAATCAATATCCTTGTGACTGATATTTGCCTGGGCATAAGCACGTTGTGCTGAATGGTATGCCGCCTGCAAGAACAAAGGTGCTTTTCGTGAGTGAACGCTCAAGGTATCGGTAGCAGCTCCACTTCCGAGTATTTGTACCGCGCCTTTGTCGCCGCGCACCTCGTCGAGGGGCACAATTAAGGTTGCCGCCGCGCCGTCGCCGATAGACGAGGCATCCAATAAGCTGATAGGTGCTGCAACCATTCCGGCTTTGCAATATTGTTCTTTGCTAATCGCAAAAGATAGTCGCGCATAAGGATTATGTATAGCATTCGCGTGGGCATTGATAGAAAAAGGGGCGAAATCTTCGTGCTTCCAGCCATATTCGTGCATATAGCGTTGCATAACGAGTGCATTTAAACCAACGAAGGAAACGCCTTGTTCCAACTCCCAATCGGAGTCGGCAGCCGTTGCCAACGCAGATGTGACCTCGGTGGGGGCGGCGTCAGTCATTTTTTCCACTCCGACGATCATTGCCGAATTTACCTCGCCCGATGCAACAGCCATGATCCCTGCTCGAAAAGCGGATGCGCCAGATGAACAAGCTGTTTCTATTTTGGTTGCCTCGCCTTTAAAGCCGATCCAATCGGCAACGACTGAGCCTAGATTGTTTTGTTGGTCAATTAGCCCAGAGAGCATATTGCCGACAAAGAGAGCCTCCGCACTTTCCCTGTTTGCGTTTTTAAAGGCAGCGAAAATTGCTTTGCCTGCCAAATCGCGGATAGATAGTCCCCAATGTTCGTGTACTTTTGTTTGTCCGATGCCAATAATTGCGACTTCGCGCATGATTTTGCCTCATATTGTGAAGATGTTTTTACTAGGGCTTTCTACAAAAGCCTTGATATACTTTGTGAATAATTCTAACCGAGTGTACTATCAAGGTCTATCAAAATGGCACATTTAGCATGGAAGAAAGATGTTTTGTCAAAGCTCGCTGAAAAAGGTGATTTAGGCAAAGAATCGGCTGAGTATATTCACGCAAATAATGTGCGGATGCACTTTAAGAAATACTCCAAGAGTACTGGCGCACGCTGGTTCTTGTTTAGACAAATTTCTTTAAATAATCTTTATTATTCTCCAGACGGTGATGTGAATAACCCCAGAATATTGAGCCTGTTGGTGCATGAAGTGCATCATCTTAAACAGGGAGTGATCACTGCACTTTCTGTTTATGGGGAGCTGGATGCCTGGCAGGTGGAATTTCGCTTTTACAAAGAAATCCATCCGATAAGATTACATCCTGCTTTGGAGGAGATACTTAGATTGCCTCTCAATTTTGATCGTGATAATTTACGTCGCGCGGCAAAGCTAATGCAAGATTACGCAGGGAAGGGTTATCACATCAACTGGCTGCCCTTATATCCACTTCAGTATGAATTGAGATATTGGTTGACAAGGAGAGTGCCCCAAAAAAGAGCCTGAGTTTTCTCAGGCTCTTTTTTGGGGATGGCGATTATTTTTCTGCAAGCAATTCCGCTAATGCTTTGTGCAAAATTGATGGCTACTTTTGCGCCGCGTTCTGCGAATGCTTCTGCGCAGGCTTTTCCTATTCCACGTGAGCTGCCGGTGATGAGTACTTTTTTCCTGTGAAGTTCATTATTTCTCCTTTTATCTCTAACCGAGGGTTACTTGTCGATTTTATTGGCCAAATTGCGCACAAGCATCTTTAAGCCAAATAGCATTAAAATGGCCAGATAATTGGCATAGCGAGTAATACAACGACAAGTACTACCAATGTCAAGGGAATGCCAACTTTAAGATAGTCTGAGAAGCGGTAACCACCCGGGCCCATGACCAGCACATTGGCGGCATGTCCAACTGGGCTGAGGAAAGCTGCTGAGGCTGAAACAGCTACGGTCATCATCAGTGTATATGGGGAAATACCCAAATCGGAGGCAGTGCGCAGTGCAATAGGAGCTAGTAGAACTGCTACAGCGGGGTTTGGCATAAATTGTGATGCCAATACCGATAATATAAAGAATCCGGCCATGATAGCTACCGGTCCCAGATCACCAATTGTACCGATCATCCCATTTGCTAGAAATTGAGCTGCACCGGTGCGTTCCATGGCAATCCCTAAAGGTAACATGCCTGCGATCAGGAAGACTGCTTTCCACGATATAGAGCGGTATGCTTCTTCCATTGTCAAACAGCCGGTTAGAATCATGAGCGCAACGCCGATTATTGCCGTGATAGCAATTGGCAGCCAGCCAAAGATAGCGGGCACTAGGACTATCGCCATCACAAGTAATGCGAGTGGAATTTTCTCTTGTCGAGGGTGTTCTTGCGCTTCTTCAGTCAAGACAATGAAATCTGATTCTGTGCCTAACATGCGTAATCGTGCACGCGGACCGTAGAGTAATAATGCATCACCAAACTGTAGTTTCATATCACGGAGGTTGGAACGATAGGCTCGTCCGCCGCGCCAAATGGCTAAAACACTCAGACCGTATTTGAAGCGAAAATTCAACTCTCGTAAAGTTTTTCCTGCAATATTCGAATGCGGAGAGAGCACGGCCTCCACCAGACCAATTTCTTCTGATTCAAGTTCGCCTATATTGGGGACTGCTTGTTGCTCAACTTCCAGATTTTGGAGACCTTCCAGCAACTGCAAGTCGCTTTGCTTTCCTTTAACAAGTAAAGTGTCGCCCACTTGCAGGATTTCATCGGGGCCAGGGATCAGATGAGTATCTCCATCACGGATAATGCCCATTACGCCTAGCCCGTATGAATCGCCCAACTTGCTTTCGATAAGAGATTTGCCGACCAAAGAAGAGCCTTCGGGTACGTGAACGATCATTAAGCGCTCATCAAGCTTATAGTCTACGAGTGATTCGGGAGCGCTGAGGGTCAGATCAGCGTTTTCGTGCAGAGAATCCAGTTTTTCGCGCAATCCTTGTACCAACAGAACGTCATCCGGTAAAAGTGGAATGGCTTCAAGATTGGTGCGGTAGATAACTTCTTGGCGTCGAATCGCCAGGACGATAACATCGTAAGTCTGGCGAAAATCCACCTGCCGCAGGGTTTGACCAACCAAACTGGAGCTGGGGGAAAGGCGCGCTTCTTGAACTTTTATGCTCCCATTAACCAACTGTTTGACCTGAAAGCCTTCTTTTTCAAATATCAATTGCTGATGATCATGTAATTCCTTTAGTTTTTCTAGCCGCCCACCTACCAACAGATAATCTCCGGAGTTTAGGGTGTAGGCTGGCTCGGGGGAAAGCTGGGTTTTTCCATCTCGGATGGCCGCAATTACATTTAGTCCCAGCACTGAACCCAATCGGCTCTCGGCGAGTGTTTTCCCATGCAAAATTGAGTTGTCTGGAAGATTCAGCATTACCAAACGATCATGCATTTCATAGAGTGCTTTGAAATCTTGAGAGCCAGTTGTTAGCTCTTGTGCAGGGTTACGATTGGGCAATAAATGACGACCGATCACTAGCATATAAAAAGTGCCCGCTAGAAGAATTAAGATACCGATCGGGGCGAAGTCGAACATCTGAAATGGACGCAGGCCGGCATCTTTAAGTGCTTCTGTGATCAGAATATTAGGCGGCGTGCCGATCATTGTGTTTAATCCACCCAACAAGGCTGCAAAAGCTAGAGGCATCAACAATTTAGAAGGTGGTTGTTTGGTTCGACGGGAGATATCCAGAACGACAGGGAGGAAAAGCGAGACCACGCCAATCGTATTCATAAAGCCAGATAAAATACCTGTGGTGAGCATGATAATTAGGAGCAAGCGAATATGGCTCTCTCCGGCCAAGCGCATCAAACGTCTGCCGAGTAAGCCTGCTACGCCCGTACGAGCTAAGCCTCCACTAAGGATCAGAATCGCCCAAACGGTGACTACGGCTGGATTGCTAAAACCCGAAAGTGCTTCAGGTGGGGTAATTAGTCCTGTGACGGCAAGGCCACTTAATACCAACAAGGCAACCACATCCATGCGCACCCATTCGGTGATGAAGAGTAGAATCGATACAGCTAAGATACTCAAGACAATGATGATTTCAAAAGTCATAGCGCATTCTCCAAATCACTTTAAGTTAGCCGATTGCTCTCGGTATTAATAGCTCTGTTGGAATGAGTTTTAGGTTTTCTTTTGCTCAAGGGTGTGATTATTATACATTGTCCCTTTTCACAGAGATTGCTACAAAAGACACATTGTTGAAAAGGTAAGGTGAGCCAGATATAATGCTAAACACGGAGTCTATAGAAAAAATATTATGCCGTTGACTCAAGTGAGAAGGAGAACTTGATGACAACTGAAATTGCTCTAACTCTAGCCATTATCATCGGCGCACTGATTATTTTCGGCACTGAAAAACTGCGCGTTGATGTTGTTGCCCTCCTTGTATTATTAACTGTTGCGCTAGCAGGCTTGATTGGCCCAAAAGAAGTCTTTGCGGGATTCTCAAATTCAGCAGTTATTACGGTTTGGGCGGTTTATATCGTATCCGGTGGCTTATTCAAGACAGGCGTTGCAGATATACTGGGAAAATTCATATACAAGCTTTCTGGTAATAGCGAGATTAAGCTGATAGCAGTTATTATGTTAACCTGTGGTCTGATGTCTGCATTTATGAATAACGTAGGTGCAACAGCAATGCTATTACCCGCTGTTGTTAGCGTGGCAAAACAAACTAAAACCCCGGTATCGAAGCTTTTGATCCCGCTTTCATTTTCTTCTCTAATGGGGGGGAGCCTAACGCTGATAGGTACACCTGCAAATATTCTCGCAACCAGTATCGTATCAGAGAGCGGTTTACCAACATTTAGTTTCTTTGATTTTACGATTATTGGTGCAGTTGTTTTTGGTACAGGGATCCTGTACATGATCCTTATCGGACGACATTTACTGCCTGTGCGGCAAACAACAGGCGACGATAAATCCGTCGGCCAATTACGCAAGTATATTAGCGAGATGCGCGTACTGCCAGATGGCAAATTAGCAGGCTGTACTCTCCTAGAATCAAAATTAGGCGCAAGTTATGACTTAACCGCTATTGCTGTCGTTCGAGGTCGAAAGACTATCACTTCGCTGGAACGTAATACTATAATTGAGCCTGATGATATTTTATTGGTTGAAGGATCAGCTGAGAACCTACTGCGTGCCAGAAACGAACTGGGATTAGTGACTGCCAATGAAAGTAAACGACATGCCGAACTAGACAAGCTCAAAGAAGAGGACATTAGTATTGTAGAAGCTACTCTAGCCCCGCGCTCATCTATGGTTTATCGCAACCTGCGTTCTTTAAACTTTCGAGAACGATATGGTTTCACCGTTTTAGCAATCCGCCGCGATGGAAAGATGATCACTAAGCGCTTACGCAGCATACGCTTAAAATTTGGTGATGATCTACTCTTGCAAGGACCCCGCCATCGCATGTCAGACCTGGAGCAGAAGAGCGATTTTCTGGTATTAGAACCTCTCAATATTCCGAAACGTCGCAGTCGCAAAATGCCTATCGCAATTGGATGGATGTTGCTTATTATCGCTCTGGCAGTCACCGGAACATTGGATATTGCATTAGCAATGGTTACGGGTGCAGTCGGTATGGTACTTACCGGCTGTTTAAGCATGGATGAAGCTTACGAAAGCATTGATTGGCGAACAGTTTTTCTTGTAGCAGGCATGCTCCCCTTAGGCGCGGCAATGGAAGCAACAGGAACCGCTCGATATATTGCAGATCTCTTATTAGGCTCTGTCGGTAATTTTGGTCCAATGGTTACCCTTGCCGGAGTTTACTTATTAGCCGCATTAATTACTCAGCCAATGTCAAATGCCGCAGCAATGGTATTAGTGGTTCCAATCGCGCTAGACACAGCACTTAGTCTGGGCGCTAACCATCTGACTTTCACATTAGCAGTGGTTATCGGTGCAGCAACCAGTTTCCTGACACCTGTAGGACATAAAGCCAATGTACTGGTTTTTGGTCCGGGCGGGTATAAGTTCTTTGACTATGCCAGAGTTGGCGGTCTGTTAACTGTTTTCTTGTTCATTGCAACGATGATCGCTCTACCTGTTCTCTATCCTTTGTATCCATAGAAAAAGAACTTCTGTTAGCTTAAGGGTTTTTAGAACGGCAGTTTGCTTTAAAGAAAAGTACCCCCGCTGAGACTCGAACTCAGGCTTTTGGCTCCGGAGGCCAACGCTCTATCCACTGAGCTACGGGGGCTTTTGAATGCACTGAGTTTCTCGAAGTGCGCGGGGGCGATTTTACCATTTTTCATCACAACCTGCATAAATGAGCGCTGTGATGAAAAAAGCTTTATGTCTCAACGCTATCTTTTAGCACTAACAACTCCGCACGATATTTTTCGATGATCTCAAGATTGTTCCTTTCATTACCCATTTTTTGAAACTGTTCTTTTTTATGGGCTAACTCTCCACAAACCTGATAGAAGCGTCTGGTGGCTTTATATTTCCCTGATGTGAGAGCACTAAAACGCGCGGATGTTTGTTTCCATGCTGAAACGGCGGTGTGATATTGTGCTGCCGTGATCAGTTCCTGTGTATATTCTTCTTGAAGATGTTTCTCAAGTAATTTCCTTTCGCTGGAGACTGCCCATAAAATGAAGAGGAACATGAAGAACCAGCCTGTCCAGTCCAGGAAAGTGCCAAAGGCAAGACCACCAAGCCCGCTCATTATAGATGCCAATCCATTATGAAAAGCATGCGTGAACATGGCTACAGAAAAGCCAATGATCGGTGCTGCATATTTGATACAGCCAGAGCGAGTCATCCGCATGATCGCAAAACCGATCCCGGTGAAAGCAGTATAAAAGGGATGTTGCCATCCAACTAAAATAACCCGCACAAAGACCAAAAACCAAAGCCCTTCCCAGCCGCTTTCGAGATAGCCCATATTATAGATATAGTGGGTATTTTCAGTGGCGGCAAAGCCCAGTGCCGTAATGCCTGCGTAAACAATGCCATCCAAAATAGAGTCGAATTCTTTGCGGAAGACAAGAAAGACGATCAATACAGCTATCCCTTTGAGAGTCTCCTCTACAATGGGCGCAATAACCGAGGCCGTGGTGATGTCGGTTGCAGCTTCGGAGCCGGTAAAAATATAGATGCCCATGCCTAAAACGGTGTTGATAATAAATGCGCCCCCAGCAGCAATTGCCATGCCCCAAAAGAAAACCGCCCCAAGCAGGATTTTAGGCTCTCGCTCGTAGCGGTCTGTCCAGTATAGGATATAGGCGAAGAGGAACATGGGGGCAAAGCCGAAGAAGAGCGATATTAGGAAAGGCATGATTTTTCTCCACAAAGGATACGAAGTTATACAAAGGAAAATAATTTTATCGTAGCAACCGACCAATATAACGCTTTAAAAAAGTGATGCGTATTCTCATAACAAGAGGAAATTATAATCGAGCTAGGAGTTTCTTATACTTCTTCAAGTGCAACTTGATTACGACCACGTGATTTTGCCAAATAAAGAGCACGATCAGCACGTTCTAGTAAGCTATGAAGGTTAGTATTATGTGTGACATTGGTTTCGCTACTGAGGCCAATACTGAGGGTGAGGTGGATCTCTTCGGCTTCTGTGTGATACGTGTTATTGTCGGTTGTACAACACAGGCGGAGAGCTGTGATATGGGCGGTGTTCAGGGATGCTTGGGGTAAGATGACAATAAATTCATCACCTCCATAACGACCAATAATATCGACAGAGCGTAACGCACTTTGCAAGAAAAAAGAGAATCGTTTTAGTATTTGGTCGCCAACGACATGTCCATATGTATCATTGATTTCTTTGAAAAAATCAATATCGATAATCAATAGTGAGATTGGATGTTTATATCGTTTGGCACGGGCAATCTCTTTTTCTCCAAGAGCGAATAAATGACGTCGATTATTGAGATCAGTCAACGTATCTTTAGATGCCAAGCGCTTAACTTCCTGATATAGTTTTTTTTGTTCAGTGACATCTTGCAATATGAGTAAATAACCAATACCTGTGTTCTGGGAGTCTCTAAGGGATGACAACTTTCCTTCGAAAAGTCTTTTAGATTTATTCTTCTCTGAATACCCCGTAGCTTGCTACGAGGGTTCCGAGCATTAAGAAAAATCTGTACCCGTAGGGGCAAAATTCCGTAATACCCCGTCCGCTTGCGGCGGGGATAGGAATTTTGAAGATTTTTCAAATTTATTATCTTGTGCTAGCGATGGAGTGGCTGTTGGAAAATAATCTGCTAAAGAAGCACCTATTCCTGTCGTTTCCTGGTCAGAGGGAAATAAGAGACGGCGTGCAACTGGGTTAATGTCGACCATTCGTCCTTCATTGTCAAGAACAATCACGCCTTCTTCCATATTTTCAATAATCGTATTACGCGCTATAGGCATAATATCTAAAAGGCGATGGCGGAATATTCCAATCGCCAAGATGAAACTGGCAAAAGCAAAAGCCAATGGTGAAAAATCCTTTTTGAGCGTGGGAATTAGACGAAGGATATATAGGAGATTAAAAATCAATGGAGTTACAGCACCTAGAAGCAACCACCTCATTTGTTTGCGATAAAGTGTATTTGATTGAGAATACTGATTACCGATGACGATTGCGCCTGCAATAATTAGGCTATAGTTGTAGGTTGCTTGAACCCAAAACCATGAGCCATAGGAGGAGATGCGCAAAACCTGTAAAATTTGGTTGACTGGCACAACCGAGTAATTGGACCAAATTAGACCATGTATCTCATTTGTTTGAACTAGAAAAAAAGTGATGCCAGGGAGAATCCAAAAGAGCATAAAGCGAGGGTAAGAAACCCACTTCTGTTTTCCTGTATATTGTAGAGCGAAGCCGAGCAAGAATATTGGTGTACTAAGAATGAAAAGATAACTAAACTTGGCGATAAAGATGGTGGCTTGATTGGTTGTGCCAATAAGTTCAAGAGTGCTGGAGATTAACCAACCTGTAATTGTCAGCAATCCTAGAGATAGCATCAATGCCCCTGGCATCAAGCGACGACGCCAAGAGTAAAACGCAATTATCATTGATATGATGACTGCAATTGGAGCCATCATGATGAAAAGATAGTATTGGTCCATTTTAGGATGACTTATGATAGTAGATTCGAGCGGGGTTTGTACCTTTCGACGTACAAGTAAGTCACTTTATCTTCTGTTAAGAACGTTGCTGTGTATGGAAGGGTTGCCCTTCCTTTTCCCCTAGAAACAACTGTTTTGGCAGTAATGTTAAAGCGAATTTGACATCTTGCTCTACCCAATTGGATAGAGCGTCATTGCTGGATATTCGATCTGGATTGACCATCGTCCAGTGCGGCCTGTTGTATTGAAAACGCTCGTGTTTCGTAATTGTAGGTCACGTTTTCAACGTGACACCTTTGCAACAACCTACCAAGGCTTATTTAAGATTTAATGCTGTTCTTTCGACGCGAGCTGCTTCAACGGGGATGCCCATCTCATTTAATACTTCATCGGGGCGACCTGTTGCGCCCTCTTGAGCCATTAGGCACATGTAAATCTGTTTTGGGGAGATTTTTTTCAACTCTAAGATCAGAGGCCGCAGATCATAAGTGGGGGGGGCAGTGGTGAAGCGTTTTCGTTTTTTGCGTTTAACGCGCTTGGGCCTGAGAATGGATTCTGCATCCATAAGGGTGGCAAGTTTTTCGTCCAGGAGCGAAGCGGGAATTTCATCCATTAGGGTGACTTCGTATTCTGCTGATTCCACCATCGTTTGTAGGGCAGGGCTACGGAGTTCCACTTTTTGCATATTTAGAAGCGTAATGCCTTCAGGGACGGCAGCTTGGAGGGTGTCGAGAGACCATTCTGCCTCGTCTTCGATCCAGATATCAACAATTTCTGCGCGGCTGCTAAACCCCAGCGCAAGGGCAGAGGCGAGCTGAATTTTTGGCTGGGGATGAAAGCCCTGACTGTAGACGAGGGGTAAACCCGCACGGCGGATGCTGCGTTGCCAGATATGGTGTAAATCGAGATGACTGATATAGCGCAATGCGCCTTCTTTGGAAAAAGTGATTCGTATTCTCATAAGTAGGGGGGGATTATAACCGAGAGAAGCTCTTTTTGTTATTCTTCGAGCACAACTTGATCGCGACCACGAGTTTTTGCGAGGTAGAGGGCACGGTCGGCGCGGTCTAATAAGCTGTAGATGTCGGTGCTGTTTTTTATATCGATTTCGCTGCTGATGCCGATGCTTAGTGTGAGTTGGATTTTAGATTCTTTGATGCAAGGTTTTGTGTTTTTGAAGAGTTGGCAAAGGCGGATCGCGGTTATTTTGGCGGTCTCTTGAGATGTTTCGGGTAGGACGACGACAAATTCATCACCGCCATATCGCCCGATGATGTCTGCTGTACGGAGAGTTTCTTTGAGAAATCGTGAAAATTGGATGAGGACTTGATCTCCGGCAAGATGACCGTGAGTGTCATTAATG
>CAZOOX010000015.1:30917-41716 GCA_964581545.1 uncultured Anaerolineaceae bacterium | reverse complement strand
AACCTGTTCCTGAAAAACTATGCTGGATTACACCTTTGGGCAAATCGTCTTGATAATTATTTGGCACAGGGAAAGGAAGGTTATTTCCAAGCATAAGATTTTCAATTAGAAAAGTTAGCAGCTTACCATCATAATCAATATCCTTTTCTTGATATTGAGAAATATCGCGATTTACCCAGGCGCCAGAGATTTCATGTTCTCTGTTTAGGTGTACTTCATAGATGCAAACACCAGACCAGCTTCGATGAAAGAAAAGGGTGTCATCCTCCATAAAAACAAACCATTTATCTTCCATCACAGAGGGAATTATGCCATGCTTCAATTGACCGTATTCTTCATTACTAAAGATACGATTAATGCTTACCTTTGCTTTTTTGTCAGGTAAATGTTGTAGAGGTGTTCTCCATGAATCTCGCTTGGCTATTTTTGACATTTCTTAAATCTCTTTCCAAAACCTACTTTTTCATCTCCAGCACAAAATCAAAGGGGAACTCGGCAATGCGTTCAAAAGTCCTGTCGGGGAAGAGCGTAACGGCCTCGACTTATTGCAAGTTTTCAAGGTCAGCCAAATCTTGCAATCTGCCAGATGCTTTTTTTGACTTTTTCAAATTTTCCAGATCAATAAAAGAGAGGCAAACGCCATCGATATCTTCATCCACCCTATTCTCGTAAGATTCTTCGAAATCTACCCCTGGTACTCCCATAATCAAATCTATTCGGTTTGGCGCATGTCCCAACTGAACAATAATCTCGGGTTCTAAAAAATCGCTTTCCTGGAGTCCCAGAGATTCAAAACCAAATTCTTTTAGTGCTTTTACAATTCTTCTCGCATTTTCCGGAGCAATCAAAATCCAGACATCAATATCTTTGGTATAACGCGGATATCCATGATACGCGACAGCATACCCCCCAACTATCAAATAGCGCACTTCATTGGCGTTGAGTAACTGAAAAAACTCTTTGTAATCGGGGTTGAGAATCATATTTCCACGCATGGAACTCAAGACGGATTTTTTCCAATGTTTCAAGGCGTTTAGCAGGTGGTTGACTCTGCCAAAACACAAAATCCGTTTTTTGTTCTTTTAATTTGATTTTGGTATATTTTTTTGCAATACTTCGTGACTTTTTCATAATTACATTATAGCATCTTTCATTTTTTTACTTTCCAGTTTTTCATCTCCAGCACAAAATTAAAGGGGAACTCAGCGATCCGCTCAAAAGTCCCGTCGGGGCGAGCGTAGTAAGTATTCTCGATCCGAACACCCATCCCGCGCTCGGGATAATATAGCCCCGGCTCGATCGTGAAAACCGTGCCGCGTTTCAGCAAACTATCTTTCATCTCCATCCGCGCCCAGGGGCGCTCGTGTACATTCACGCCCAATCCATGCCCCACGCTGTGTACATATCCTTCCTGCGTTGCTTCATTGCTGCGGATCGTCGGGTGTCCCTGCGCTTCAAAAAGCTCGCAAGTAATACGCTGCAATTCACCAAAAGGCATATTTACTTCCATTTCGTCGATCAGTTTTTCATAGACTTCACGAACATCGTCATAAAGTTTTTGCTCTGCATCAGGGGCGTAACCCAAACACCATGTGCGCGTGAAATCATAAAAATAGCCGCCGCCCGCTTCACAGGGGAAAATATCAAAGATGATCGTTTTCCCCAAACGGATCTCATCGGATGGCGTCCCGACCGAATGTGGAAAACCGGCATCTCGGCCAATGGCAAAGATCGTTGCTTCGGGATTTTCTGCGCCTCGCTCCGCCAGCCAAAGATTGATCTTGGCTTTGACGTTACCGATGGTCAGCGGCTTGCCATCCGTCCCTAAAAGAACTTCATTCTCGTCTACAGCATGTTCCGTTAAAAATTCTTTTACCAAGCCCACAACCTCGGTCGTGATCCGCCCCATTTTACGGATGCGCTCAACTTCATCATCCGTCTTCGTCTCCATTGCCTGCAGGAAAACAGAATCCATCGCCGATTCGCCGACAAATTCCACATCTGGCATCAACTTTTGGGCAGCCATCAACATCGAAAATGAAGAGCTCAAATCTGTTTGTCCGTAAACGCCGATGCGCCCGCTGGTGACGCTACAATCAGTGAGCATCTTTTGCAGGCGAAAAGCCATCATCTGGACCATATCATCATTGGCTTCCTTACGTAATTCCTTGAGGGAATATTTGCTATAAACGACCGTTTTCAATCCCGTTTGTGCTGCTTCTTCACGTTCCATATCGTTACAGAAAAGAGTAGCATCTTTGCCACGCGGCTTGATGAGTGTTGCGGCATTAACGTGTCCGCCACCGGTTAGATAGTACATAGGGGCATTATGTTCTGCATCGCCAAGAACGAGTAGGGCATCTATATTACGGTCTTGCATAATTTGGTCTAGATTGGTTTTCATTAAGGCTCCGATAATTGGGTATCAGGAAACAGGAAACTAGGTATCAGGCAATTAGGAAACAGGAATTAGGCGATCAAGTATCAGGTTAGAGACAACGGATAACTGATTTACTAATCCCCGATACCTGATATCCTGATGCACTAATCCCTAATTACCTAATCACTTCAACGTATTTTGAAGAGCCACCAACAATGCCCCTTCTTGCTCCGGCAATACTGTGCGTGGGTCAAGCAGCACCTTGTCGTTTTCTGTGCGGGCAATGACAGGGGGATTTTGCTTACGAAGTAAGGCAAGGAATTTATCGGGCTTCTTTAAATCGAGAGAGAGCAGCCAGGTTGGGAGCGTTTCGCCAGGGAGACTACCTCCGCCAACCGCAGATTCACCTGCGATCACTTTGCCGCGTCCAAGATTCTTTGCCCACATTTCTGCACGCGCTTTGAGTTGCTTTGGTGGTCTAGAGATCATCCGCCAAATGGGGACTTCTCGCTCGGCTTCGTCTTTAAGGTAGTGCGTCAATGTAGCGGCAATACCAGCCAAGGCAACCTTATCTGCGCGAACGGCACGCGCTAGTGGATGTTTCTTGATCTTCGCGATCAAATCGGCACGCCCAACGATGATCCCGGCTTGGGGTCCTCCGAGAAGCTTGTCACCGGAGAAGGAGACAATATCTGCGCCAGCCGCAAGGGATTCTTGAACCGTCCGCTCATGGATGAGACCGTAGTTTTCGGTATCCAGCAATGTGCCGGAGCCGAGATCGTCCACAACGGGGATATTAGCATCATGGGAAACGCGCGCGATTTCATCGAGCGAGGGTTCTTCTGTAAAACCAACGATCTTGAAATTAGAACGATGCGCGAGCATAACGAGTTTTATCGGTTCTTCGGCTATCGCGTTCTCATAATCGGCGAGGTGGACTTTATTTGTTGTGCCCACTTCGACCAGTTTTGCGCCGGATTGTTTCATTACATCGGGGATGCGGAAACCGCCGCCGATCTCTATCAGTTGAGAGCGCGCGATAACGACCCTGCGTCGATTTGCGAGGGCAGAGAGAATTAACATCACGGCTGAGGCATTGTTATTGACAACAACCGCCGCTTCTGCTCCTGTGATGCGTCTAATGACGGATTCTGCGTGAATCAAACGTGAGCCGCGTTTGCCGTTGCTCATGTCAAATTCAAGGGTGGAGTAGCTGCGAGCAACGGATTCCATCGCTTTTATCGTGGCAAAGCTGAGAGGGGCACGCCCCAGATTAGTGTGCAGGATCACGCCTGTAGCATTGATAACGGGATAAAGTGTAGGCTGAGTCCATCTTTCTAAACGTGAACCAGCCAAAATCAGGAGCGTTTCGGCTGGTGGGATCGGCTTGGTATTGTCATCTGCGTAGGCTGCCCGGATCTCATCCAATACTGTTCGGAGGGCATCCAGCACCAGCGGTCTGCCATATTCCGCAACCAGTTCTGCGGAGGTGTGGCTTTTAAGTAGTTTATCTACAGAGGGGAGATTGCGGAGATCAGTCATGGTCAATTTCCGGAGGTGTCCATTGGCTTTTTTCTCGGATACGGATCAGTGTTTCGATGGCGATCAGCCCGAGAGCAAGGCCTATGGCGATGGAGAGATTAGCGACTTTCCCGAGTTGCAGCCAGGCAAGGGTTGCGCCATAAAAACCAACCCAGAGGGCTTGGCGCGTGATGATATTGGCTGGGGGGAATTTTTTATCGAAGCGACGGTGGAAAAAGTAGACAATGGGAAGGGCTGTGCCGCTAAGGGCGAGGGTTGCGAGAAAGAAAAACCCCCAACGAGGCAAGAGCGTGGGAAGAGTAAAGCTGATAAGAAAGTAAAGACCAACCCAGCCGCTAAGAGCAAGGGTTAATGTTGGCATAAGATAGGGGCGAAAAGATGGTTTCATTTTTTATCCGCAGATTTCGATAAGCCTAATGGAAATTGGGCATTTTTTATTCTTTTTGGTGAGCAAAATTATACCGCAGAGGGGATTTTAGCAACTGAGCAGAGGAGTCAGGGGGAGCACTCAAGTTCTGCAGAATCCGCATTCCAAAGCCCGCACGGATATGAATATCCGTGCTACATAGCAACGCCTGATAAATCAGGCTGGGAAGTCGGATTGATCCGGCGCCGCTTTGTAGCCCTGAGATTAATCTCAGGGCGGTCAAGTTGGCACAATCTACACTTCTTGAGTACTCCCGGAGTCAGGCGTGCGTCGCACCAACTTCGATAAAGAAGAGCCCATCGTCAAGCATATTGCCTGTCGATAGGCAGATTCTTATTACCTTGGTGCGACGCACGCTCTTTTCTTGAAGCGTGACCTGACTTTGCTTTTATAGATCGTCGGCAATCTCAAAAAATTTCGTTACCAAGAAGGGGTCAAAAAGAATACCACTATTTTCCTTGATCATTTGCAGCGTTACCTCTTTCGATTGTCCTTTATGATATGGGCGATCGCTGGAAACTGCATCATAAAAATCGGCAAGTGCGAGTACGCGCCCTTCGAGAGGGATTTTTTCTCTCTTTAGACCAAAAGGGTATCCGCTCCCATTCCATCTTTCGTGGTGATACAAAATAAAAGGAATGGCTGGCTTGAGATGATCAATACCATTAAGCATCTCAGCGCCCCTTTCAGGGTGTTGGTACACAATTTCCCATTCTTCGGGCGTAAAAGAGCTTTCTTTGGTCAGGATATTCGTAGGCACAACAAGTTTGCCAATATCGTGCAAAATAGCGCCGAATTCCAGAACAGAAAGAGAGGCTTCGTCCCAGCCCAATTGTTTTCCAAAACGAAGGGCGATATTGCATACCCGGTCAATATGTCCACGTGTATATGGGTCTCGCGCTTCGATAATATTTGCCATCAACAAAACCGTTTGTAAATGAGCTTCGCGCGTATCAAAAAGTTGCACGGCCTGACGACGATCCAGGCGAACACGCACGGCATTTAACAACTCTCTAGCGTCAAAGGGTTTAAAAAGGTAATCATCTACCGCCAAGCGACGCGCCTGAGAAAGATTTCCTGTTTGCGAATATGCACTTAGAAATAAAAAGGGGACAGCGTTACCTTCTTCTCGAGAACGAACAGCTTCAAGAAAGGCAAAACCATCCATCTCTGGCATCGCGATATCAGAAATGACCAAATCTGGCGAGATACGGTCAAAAATCTCCAAAGCTTCTTTTCCATCTTCGGCCAATATAACGTCATAGTCTTCCATTTTCAAGATCGTTCGCGCAAGTTGACGTAAATCACTGCTATCGTCTACAACAAGAATTTTTTCTTTCACAATGTTATTTCCTTTGCAGCTTTTAGATTAATGTATTCTCAAATAACATATTGTAGCAAATCAACTGTTCTCAAGAGAATACTAGCGTTTTAGATCAACTCTCGCAAGGGTCTTTCCAAATATCTCTCTTGACTATGCATTAAGGTCCCCAACGGGGTTGCCAATCACAAATATCATTGTCCGTTAGGCGGCGTAAATCGCTCCCGTCGGTACGCATAATATAAATTTCACAACCAAGGTCTTCACCATAATGGTCAAAATAGGCAGTGAATGTAACCCACTGCCCATCGGGTGAAAAGCTTGGACCCTGGCTGTTACCACCTTCAGGTGTGATCTGATGCAGATTTGAACCATCTTCGTTCATTAGATAGAGTTCTCGGTTCCAGGGAGGACCGGAATATGTCACAATTTCTCCGCGTGGAGACCAATCCGTGCGCCCACGCAAACGGCTCATTTCATTGATTTGATGCGGGCTTCCGCCTGTTGACTTAATTCTGTACATTTGAATGCTTCCGTTAAAATCCGACGCAAAGAGAATCTCCTCCCCATCAGGTGACCACGTCGGGTCCCAGCCTGATCTATAAACCTGATGGGGGTTACTGCCATCTCTATTCATTACCCAAATAGCATGTTCAGAACTTGGCGTCCAATGCGTAAAAGCGATCTGGCTGCCATCGGGGGAAATTTCTGGCGCAGTGAGTACGCCAAGCCCGTCTGTTATTTGCGTCACTTGTCCTTCAAGAGTGATCTCATAAATATCATATACGTTTTCTCCCCCAAATTGAGCATAAACAATACTCTGCCCGTCTGGTGCCATCGAGGGGTAGAAATGACGTGTATAGTCTTCGGTGGTCAGACGGCGCTGTTTTGTGCCATCGGCATTCATGATGCAGATCTGGTCGCTTGACTGAACTTTATGGACCTGGCAGACATAGGCTATTTTGCCAGTTGGTTTGGCAGGGTCAGGTGTGGGCGAGGGCGTTATTTCCATAAGGGGAGCAAGTGTGGGCTGAGGGCGTGTTGGCATTCCGGTTAGTGCAATTTCAGTGGCAAGCTCAAAAGGATCTCTGGGTGTTTGTGTTGCGGGCATATTGCATCCAGATAATATTAAAAATAAAAGCAGAGGGATAATTCTGCGCATTAAACTCTCCTATATTTTTCCTGATAATGATACCTGAAAAAGAATCAAAAGAGCGAGCCAATGGCTCGCTCCTTAAATCACTAATCCAGGATTAAGGCGGTGGCAGGAAATCCCACGGGTTCACTTTCCCGTAGACCGATGTCATTAGCTCAAAATGCAGATGCGCGCCAGAAGAACGCCCTGTGCTGCCAAAAGCACCGATCGCTTCACCTTGTCCTACGCTTTGCCCACATCCTACATAAATGGCACTAAGATGGGCATACATGGACTGAAAACCTGTGCCATGATCGATCATGACAACATTACCGTAACCATAATTATTCCAGCCAGAGTAGACAACCACGCCGGCATCCACAGAAAAAATACCCGCCCCTTCGTGACCGGCAATATCAATACCTCGGTGATTCGTTTGCGGTGACCAATCGTAGCCAGAGAGATAATGGTTTGTAGCGGGCCAGACAAAAGTCCCGAAACCAACTGCGCCACCTGTAATGGGGTCACAAGCGCCATCACCAAGAATATATGAGCTGGCAGGGTCTTCGCGCGTTACACCTATTGGCGCACTCCACGAAATAAAGAGACGCTCTCCACCTGGCACGATCAGCTTTGTTCCCGGAGCAATATTGGGGTTGGCATAATCACCAATTGTTTCTGCACTCAAACGATTTGCGGGGTAATCAACGATCACGTCCGGATCTACGCCAAAGAATTCTGCCACGCCGTTAAGGCCATCGCCATCTTGCCACTCATAATAAGTACCGTTTACAGGCAAAATGACCAATTCCTGCCCTGCTTTGAGATTATGGGGATCATCCAATAAGATATTGTAATTTCCCCACAAAACAGTTTGCGGAGTCACGCCATATTGTTCGGAAATCCCAAAAACTGTATCGCCTTCCTGTACATCATAGGTTGTGATCTCTAAACGCGGGCGGGACGGGATCGTTGTGTGCATTTTAGCAAAACGCGCGATTCCTTGAGCATTGGAAATGGCAGGGAGCGCTTCTGCACCAAGCTCAACCGCAAAAGTGGGCTGGGCTTCTACTGCTAGTACTCTTTCCTCCGCTTCTCCACCAGATGCATCTTTGTAGAAATTCTGCATAAGCAGGATCACGCCAACAACAGCGATCAGAAAGAGAGCATTTGTTGCCACGCGCAAAGCAGATTCACCCAACCCCAACTGGAGGAGCATTTCTGTCCAGCGGGTGAAAAAATTTGGCGGTCTTTCAGAGAGGGGGGCTTCAGCAGAATCCCCCTGCTGTGCTTCGAGGTTATCGTTATTTAAATTATTATCCATAGATTTCACTGGTCGGCATCATAACATGGGCAAAATAGAGCGTCAAGCAGTGAAAAGGCTTCTATAAGGAAGAGCACAGCGTAGGCCGCATCCTTCGTAAACCTAATAACATTACCCAAGACGATAAAACTCTCTCAATATTCTGTGATTTTTTATTGTTAGAAAAGCAATCCAATTTTTCTTGGATTTTTCCCATTGCTTCTCATATTGATTCCATTCCCAAGTTGGAAACCATAGACCATCCTGCATGGTGTCAACTAAGTAATCACAATTCTCTTCCGCATATTCTTCTATTTCAGGAAATAAAGGATGCTCTCTCGACTGTACAAAATCCAATGGTTTTGGAACATAAGTAGTCCATTTGCTTATATCAAGAGATAAGAGGTTTTTTATGGCTTTTGAGATTCTTTCCTTGAGTTGCCTTTGATATATTTTCGGCAACTTTTTATACAGTCGAATATAGCAATAGATTTCATGCTCAGATTCAAATTTTTCGAGTCCATTCAAATGATTTATAGCGTACTCAATTAAGGGTTCAATCTCAAGCAACTTTAATTCCTTTCTATATTCATATAAAATCCCAACAATTTCGCTTGAAGGATTTCCCCAGTGTTTGTCGATTACAGTACGGTTTTCCAACGTATCGTAATGCCACCAAGGAGCATGTGGATGGTCATTGACTTGAGCAGGGACAGTCCACCAGCCATTTCGATTTTGATCAAAAGTGTTTTCGTAGAATCTTATAGCAGCACAAATCATCTGATCGTCTTTTTCTGTTATTTCATCCATTATCTGAAAAGCGATAGTTGTTGCCAGCGGAGAAGAATCTGGCAACAAGAAATCAGGCTCCAAGCCATTGCCAAACCCACCATCTTCGTTTTGATAACCTTTCAGGTTTTTCAGAACCCTCTTTGATGATCCATTGAAAAAATGATATTCAAAAAGAGATGTATATAGATCAGCGCAATTCGATTTAATGAAATGATATGCGGAGTTCAGAGCATCTTGGTTGACCATCTTCATAAGTAAATTCCCTTATGCTTTCCACGCAAAAAAGTGCGGCACACTAAAGAGTGCCGCACTTCATTCTACTCAACCCAATCAAATGTCCTTGTAACAGCCTTCTTCCAGCCTTTGTAGAGAGTCTCGCGCTTGTCGGCATCCATCTCAGGCTGCCATTCCTTGTCACGTCCCCAGTTGGCACGCAGTTCGTCGAAATTCTGCCAAAAGCCAACGGCCAGCCCTGCCGCGTAAGCCGCGCCGAGCGCAGTTGTTTCAGCCACCGTCGGGCGAATGACGGGGACATTGACCATATCTGCCTGGAATTGCATCAGCAGTTCATTGAAGACCATCCCGCCATCCACTTTGAGCGCGGTCAGGGTTACACCGGAATCTTTTTCCATTGCATCGAGTACTTCGCGGGTTTGGAAGGCGGTCGCTTCGAGGGTCGCGCGGGCAATATGCCCTTTGTTGACGTAGCGCGTCATCCCCACAATGGCACCGCGGGCATCGCTGCGCCAGTAAGGGGCAAAGAGTCCGCTAAAGGCAGGGACGAAGTAGATGCCACCATTATCTTCGACTTCTTTTGCCAAAACTTCCACATCTTCTGAGTTTTCGATCATGCCCAAATTGTCGCGCAACCACTGAACGAGCGCGCCCGTGATGGCGATAGAGCCTTCGAGGGCGTAAACAGCTGGCTGGTCACCGATCTTATATCCCATTGTGGTCAGCAAGCCCGATTTTGAAGGCACAGGTTTCTCGCCGGTGTTCAGGAGCATAAAGCATCCGGTGCCGTAGGTGTTCTTGGCTTCACCCGCGTTGAAACAGGTTTGCCCGAAAAGAGCTGCTTGTTGGTCACCCAAATCGCCTGCAACGGGCATCCCTTCAAAGACGCCGCCCAATGCGATGGGTCCCATTTCCACATGCCCATAAACTTCTGACGAGGAGCGAATTTCGGGCATCATCGAGCGGGGGATATCCATCAGCGCAAGGAGTTCGTCGTCCCAATCGAGAGTTTCCAAGTCCATGAGCAGGGTGCGGGAGGCGTTGGTCACATCGGTGATATGCTTGCCGGTCAAATTCCAAATGGTCCAGGTATCCATATTGCCGAAATACAGGTCGCCGGCATCGGCAAGTTCACGCGCATCTTCGACATTATCCAAAACCCACTTGACTTTGGGACCTGAAAAATAGGTCGCCAATGGCAGTCCGGTTTTGGCACGCAGGCGGTCTTGCCCCCCCTCTTTGGCCAGTTCGTTACAAATCTCATCCGTGCGTGTGTCCTGCCAGACGATAGCGTTATAAATTGGCTCACCCGTATGCTTATTCCATACCATCGCTGTTTCACGCTGATTGGTGATACCGATGGCGGCAATATCGTTGGCATCAATGCCACCTTTTTCAAGCGCGCCCTTCATCACTTCGTGGGTGCGTACCCAAATCTCGAGCGGGTCATGTTCCACCCAGCCGGGCTTGGGGTAAATTTGCCGATGCTCTTTTTGGTCTACCGCGACGACTTCGCCCGCATGGTTGAAAATAATGAAGCGGGTACTGGTGGTGCCTTGGTCTATGGATGCGATATATTTTTTCATTTTGATTATCCTTGAACGTCATGTTAAAAACGTGACATTTATTTTTTTGGATGTCCATTTGAACCGATATGCAGCGCAT
>CAZOOX010000015.1:0-30817 GCA_964581545.1 uncultured Anaerolineaceae bacterium | reverse complement strand
TAAAAACGTGACATTTATTTTTTTGGATGTCCATTTGAACCGATATGCAGCGCATCTTGTCGGATGCAATGCACTTCTTGCTTTTTCTTTATTCCCAATTTCGTCCGCCCGCGAGGAAGGATTTTCCGTCCATCGGTTTTTTTCCTGCGGGCTGGATTTGGTCGAGGATGAGGATGCCTTCTCCCGTGCCGATTGCCGGAACACCCTTGATTTTAACTTGTTTGCCGATCCCCGGGCTTTTTCCTGCATCAACTTTTGCACGGTGAACCTTAAGCGGTTTACCGCTCCAATCAAAGAAGGTGCCAGGCCAGGGCGAAAAAGCGCGGATTTGTCTCTCTAGTTCTACGGCTGTTTTGGAGAAATCAAGCAGCCCATCCGCCTTTTTAAGCATTTTGGCGTAGGTTGCACCTTCTTCGGGTTGGGGCTGGGGAGATGTCTCGCCGGAGAGATATTTGGGAAGGGTCTCAACGAGCAGTTCTGCGCCAAGGGGGGCGAGTTTGTCGAAGAGGGTTCCGGCGGTATCATCATCAGCGATGGGGATGGCGCGTTTGGAGAGCATGTCGCCTGTGTCGATACCTTCGTTCATAAGCATGATGGTGATGCCCGTTTCGGCGTCTCCTGCCAAGATGGAGGCTTGGATGGGTGCGGCACCACGCCAACGGGGCAATAATGATCCGTGGATATTGATGCATCCCAGCGGGGGGAGCAGGAGGAGTTCGGGGCGCAGAATTTGCCCATAAGCGGCAACCACGATCAGGTCAGGAGCGAAGCGGCGCAGGGCATCCATCGCAGCTTCTTCCCGTACACGGTGCGGCTGAATGCTGGGAATCTCCAATTCATCCGCCAAAATTTTGACAGGGGGAGAGATGAGTTTCTTGCCACGTCCGCCACGCCGATCTGGCTGTGTGACTGCGCCAACGACGTTGAAATCTTGTGCGAGGCGTTTGAGGGCGATAGCGGCAAAATCAGGCGAACCCATGAAGACGATGCGGGGAGTTTTTTTCATAGGAGATATTATACAATCTTTTGGAATTGATTTTTATCCTTCTTCACTGTAAAATAGGGTAATAAAAGTCTTATTAAAAAGTATGAGGAGCAAAAAAATGTCTGAAGAACCGATCCATGCCGAACCCGTAGGTAATATTAGCAGTGATGATAAGCTATGGGCAGCCCTAGCTTATTTCTTTTCCCCAATCACTCCGATCATCATCTTGCTAATGGAAGATAAGAAAGACCGTCCTTTTATCAAGGCGCATAATGTCCAGGCTCTTATTGTGGGCGTTTTGTTGTCAGTCGTCTTGCCTTTTATAGGCGCATTAACTCTTGGCTGCGGCTTCCTTCTTGGTCTGGTCATGTGGTTCTGGGCTTATAAAGCCTACCAGGGAGAAGAAATCAACATTCCTGTCATTACTGATTTCGTTAAAAATCAGGGCTGGGCATAACCCAAGCCTTTTAGCAAAAGAGCCTACACAATTGTGTGGGCTCTTTTGCTAATGACATTAGTCATCTTGAGTTCTTGTTCTATATTCGATAAGATTATTCTTTGAGATTTTAATGTTTGGTTATATAGAGTATGCTACTATATAAAATAAACTGTCTTAATCTCCAATGAAACACAAAATTCACTAACGAGAGGAAAAAATTATGTGGTCTTACAAAATTTCAGATACCGATAAGGCAAAACTTGAGGCTTTGGATAACCCGAAAGTATTGCAGGTGATTAGCAATGCTGCGGCACTAATGAAGCCTGCTGAGGTGGTCGTTTTTGACGATTCTGCCGCCGATATTGCCAAAGTTCGCCAAATGTCTATTGACAATAATGAAGAAAAACCCCTCGCAATGAAAGGGCACACTATTCATTATGATGGTTATTTCGATCAGGGGCGTGATAAAGCCAACACTGCCACCTTGCTCCCTGCCGGGCAGAAATTGAGCCGTGGTCTGAATGTTAAAGAGCGAGAATCTGGTCTTGCAGAGATCATGGGCTTTATGGATGGCGTAATGGCAGGCAAGACAATGATCGTACGTTTCTTCTGCCTCGGACCAACAAATTCCCGTTTCTCCATTAGCTCTTTACAGATCACCGATTCTTATTATGTTGCCCACAGCGAAGATATTCTCTATCGCCCAGGCTACGAAGAGTTCAAACGTCTGAAAGACAAAGATGAATTCTTCTATTTCTGGCACAGCGCAGGCGAGCTTGGCGAAGATAACACCACAGTTAATATAGACAAGCGCCGCATCTATATTGACCCACAAGAAAACCGTGTTCTTTCTGTGAACAATCAATATGCGGGCAACTCATTAGCTTGTAAGAAACTCTCATTGCGCTTGGCGATCAACAAAGCCAACAAGGAAGATTGGCTCACCGAGCATATGTTCATCTCTGCATTTTATCCCCTTGATGAACGTCGTAAGACTTACTTCATGGGTGCGTACCCCAGTGGTTGTGGCAAGACTTCTACCGCCATGATCGAAGGCTCCACCATCGTTGGTGATGATATTGCCTATATCCGCGAAGGTGCAGAAGGTGAAATGCGCGCCGTCAATATCGAGCGCGGCATCTTCGGCATTATCGGTGACGTGAACGCTAAAGATGACCCCTTGATCTATAAAGCCATCACCGAGCCAAAAGAACTTATCTTCAGCAATATCTTGACTACAGCAGATGGTAAAGCCTACTGGTCTGGTATGGGTAAAGATATTGAAGTCCCCACTGAGGGTTTCAATCACTCTGGTGCATGGAAAAAAGGCAACGTGGATGCCGCTGGCAAAGAAATCCCCATGTCACACCCTAACTCCCGATTTACAACAACCATCAGTGAATTAGATAATGCTGATGAAAACTACGATACCCCCGATGGCGTTGCGGTAGACGGCATTTTCTATGGTGGGCGTGATTCAGACACAAACGTCCCGATTTCTGAAAGCTTGAGTTGGGAACATGGCGTCTTCGTCGGCGCGACTATCGAGTCCGAGACGACCGCGACCATTCTTGGTGCCGTTGGTAAACGAGCCTCCAGCCCCATGGCAAATATGGACTTCGTGATCGTGCCTCTGTCACTTTATCTTAAAAACCACATCAAATTTGGGAACAAACTAAAACGTTGCCCGAAGGTTTTCTCGACCAACTACTTCCTGAAGAATGCAGACGGTCAGTATATGAACGAAAAAACCGACAAGCGTGTTTGGGCGTTATGGGCAGAAGGTCGCGTACACGGCGATTACGATGCCATCTCCACCCCCGTCGGTCTTCTTCCCAAATACGAAGACCTTAAACCCCTCTTCGACGAAGCCTTCGATGACCGCGACTATACTCTCGAAGAGTACAACGAGCAATTTAGCATCCGCATCGACAAATACCTCGAGAAACTGGATCGCATGGAAGAACTCTACAGCAGCGAAGAGAATATGCCCGAAGAATTCTGGACAGTACTCAAATCGCAGCGTGCAAACCTTGAAACCCTTGCTGAAAAAGCTGGCAAAGCAGTTGTGGCACCTGCTGAATTAGCATAAATAAAAAAGACAGAAATAAAAAGAGAAGCCTGCATTCATATGCGGGCTTTTTCTTTTTATAGACATTCTTCCTCTTGACTTCTTATCTTCTGCCCCGTAGAATTAAGGTCATACAATTTACAGGAAATCGGGGAGAGACTTTGCAAAAAATGCAAAGCACCGAAGGGGCAAGTCTGGGCTGGCAAGTTCAGGCGAAACTCTCAGGTATAAAGGACCCGCTTTCATCTCTTTCTCTGGAAAGTTTTTGTTAGTTTGCAGGAAACTAAGAACTAAAACAAAACACCGACGGTGCAACTCCCTTATTAAGCGGGAGGAATCTCTCAGGTAAAAAAACACAGAGGCGTGCGAATATTTTCGTGCGCTTTTTAATTTAACCTAAAATCAGTTCAAAGGAGACAAAATATGAATATCCCTAGCAATTTGAAATATACAAAATCTGACGAGTGGGTAGACCTTGAAAGCGGAAAAATGGGTCTAACCGATTACGCCCAAGATCAACTCTCTGACATTGTTTTCGTCGAAGCTTTAGTTGACGCAGATGACGATATTGATGTCGGCGATGGCATTGCCGAAGTAGAATCGGTCAAGGCTTCTGCAGAAGTTTACGCTCCAGCAGGCGGAACAGTAGTCGCGGTCAACGAAGAACTGGCAGATTCCCCCGAAGTAATCAACTCCGATCCTTATGGTGCAGGCTGGCTCACACAGGTTGAAGTTAACGCTCAAAGCGACGAGCTAATGGATGCCGCAGCCTATGAAAAATACTGTGCAGAACGCGAATAACCGGAAAATAAATAATGACCTATATTCCCCACTCCCCTAAAGAACGGGATGAGATGCTCAAGACGATTGGCGTAGAGAAGATGTCAGATCTTTTCGAAGCCATTCCAGAAGCGCATCGATACCCCGACTTAGACCTCCCCTCCGCGTTATCAGAAATGGAAGTTGCCACAGAACTAGGTGAACTCGCTCAAGCAAACGAGTCTGCTGCCGAACTGGTTTCCTTTCTTGGCGCAGGTGTTTATAACCACTATATCCCCGCTGCGATCAACCACCTTTTGCTGCGCGGTGAATTTTATACAGCATATACCCCCTACCAACCAGAGATTTCACAAGGCACATTACAGGCGATTTTTGAATATCAATCAATGATGGCCAATCTGACCGGTATGGATGTAGCGAATGCTTCTCACTATGATGGTTCAACCGCGGTTGCTGAAGCCGTAAATATGGCCGTCGCACAATTCCGTGGAAAGCGCAAACGCATTGTTATGTCTCAGGGTGTGCATCCACAGTACAGAGCTACGGCAGCCACCTACACGCAGTTTGCCGAGTTAGATATTGTTGGCGCAGAAGCAGGCACCTTGTCCACGCCCGAAGCGTTGGCAGAACTGATCGACGATAACACAGCGCTTGTTGTCGTTCAATATCCCGATTTCTTCGGTCGTATCTTTGATTTCACAAAATTGGCTGAAGCTGCGCATGAAAAGAAAGCGCTCTTCTGCGTGGTCGCTAATCCCACTGCCTTGGGCATGTTAAAAACCCCTGGCGAGATGGGCGCAGACATGGTCGTTGGCGAAGGACAGCCCCTCGGCATCTCCATGAGTTACGGTGGCCCATACCTTGGCTTTTTCACTACACGCAATAAATTCGTCCGCAAAATGGCTGGCCGCCTGGTTGGCGAAAGCGTAGACGCTCGTGGACAACGCGCTTTTGTTCTCACGCTTACTCCCCGTGAACAACATATTAAACGTGAGCGTGCCACATCCAATATTTGTTCGAATCAAGGTTTGCTCGCCTTAGCTGCGGGCATATACATGAGCCTACTAGGGCAAACAGGCATGAGACACGTCGCGGAACTTTGCTATCACAAAGCGCATTATGCCGCCGAAGAGATCGCAAAATTGCCGGGATTTGAACTCTGTCACGATGAACCTTTCTTCCATGAATTTGTAGTTTGCTGCAAAGAACCAGTCGCAGAGATCAATGCTCACTTACTCGAACACGGCATTATTGGTGGTTACGATTTGGGGCAAGATTATCCCGATATGGAAAACCACTTACTGGTTGCTGTAACAGAGAAAAACAGCAAAGAAGAAATTGATGCTCTTGTAGCTGTGCTTTCGGAGGTGAATCATGACTGAATTCAAACTGGATAGTGCTCCGAAGATCGTTGAACCGACTATTTACGAACTCTCCTCCCCCGGGCGGATCGGCGTAGACTTCCCTGCCCCGGACGTGCCACGCTCCGACGTGCCCGATTCTCTTCTCCGAACAAATCTGCCCCTCCCTGAACTCTCTGAAGTGGACGTGATCCGTCATTTTATTAAACTCTCCACCTTCAACTACAGTGTAGACAGCGGCTATTATCCGCTTGGCTCCTGTACGATGAAATACAACCCCAAGATCAACGAAGATACCGCCCGTCTGCCTGGTTTCGCCAACCTGCACCCCATGCAGCCCATTGAGACCACACAAGGCGCCCTCGTCCTGATGTATCAACTCCAGGAATGGCTAAAAGAGATCAGCGGATTCGACGCCCTCACCCTACAACCTGCTGCTGGTGCACATGGTGAATTTGTAGGTACATTGGTCATGCGTGCCTATCAGAATGATCGTGGTGAAACAAAACGCAACAAGATGTTGATCCCCGACTCAGCACATGGCACAAATCCCGCCACTTCAGCAATGACCGGATTAAAAGTCGTCCAAATTCCCTCCGATGAACGCGGGAACGTAGATCTCGATGCTCTCCGCGCTGAGGCTGACGATACTCTCGTTGGCATGATGCTCACAAATCCAAACACCCTCGGCCTCTTCGATGAAAATGTGGAAGAGATCTGCCAGATCGTTCACAATGCCGGCGGATTGATGTATGGCGATGGCGCGAATATGAATGCCATGCTGGGCATCACAAAAATGGCTCATCTCGGCTTTGACGTGATGCACTATAACCTGCACAAAACCTTCTCCACGCCACATGGTGGTGGCGGTCCCGGCTCAGGTCCTGTTGGTGTAACCGCAGAATTGGCTCCTTTCCTCCCCGCCCCGATCGTGGATATTATCGAAGAAGAAGCCGATGGAATCCCGCCACTTTATGGTTTGGTTGACCCCAGCAAAACAATTGGACGCGTAAAAGCCTTCCACGGGCATTTTGGTATGCTCGTGCGCGCTTTCACCTATATCGCCATGCACGGACCCGATGGTTTGCGTGATATTTCTGAATATGCAGTGCTGAACGCCAACTATATCCTTGCCCGTCTACGTGATACATACCATGTTCCTTACGACAGGATCTGCATGCACGAATTCGTCGCTGAAGGACGCTGGAAAGATGCGCCTGACATCCACGCATTGGATATCGCAAAACGTCTCATGGATTACGGCTTCCATCCACCCACAAATTACTTCCCTCTCATCGTGCATGAAGCATTGATGATCGAACCCACCGAAACCGAAAACAAAGACACCCTGGATTCTTTCATTGATGCGATGCTCTCAATAGCCAAAGAAGCACACGAGGAACCAGACTTGCTGCACAACGCTCCGCAGTCTACACCTTTCGGCAGATTAGACGAAGTCAAAGCCGCTAAAGATCTAATTCTTTGTTGCTGGTTACCGGAGAATTACGACGAACAGTAAGTCGATATTTAGCAAAGAATAAACAGTGAAAGCAAACTTCCGAGTTCTTGAAGAACTCGGAAGTTTTTTTATTCCTTATTCGTAGTATATAATCGGAGAATGCGAAAGCACTTGTTTTTAGCGACCATCCTTTTACTAATAGATAGTCTTTTCCTCCCCACAGAAGCCTTTGCTGACACATTAACTCAAAGTTCACCACCAAGCCCGGAGGAAATTATTGAAGCTGTTAACACTCTTCGAATTTCTACTGGCTTGCACCCCCTAAATACTCATTCTGTTCTTATGCAGGTAGCGCAATGGGAGGCAAATGCCATCGCGGGTGGTGCTCCGGGCCATACACGTCCAAACGGGCTAACGCTTGGGCAATGGCTAATCTCTCTGGGATATCCTTTAGCAGGCGACTTATCATTAGATGGATACCGATCAGAAAACTGGGTTGCTGCTAGAACTGCTGAAGAGGCTATTCAGTTTTGGTTAGGAGATGGGCCCCATACAAACACGATGCTATCCCCTGATCGAAGCGATATTGGCGCCGCAGTGGCTGTCAGTGACCAAATCTATATAGTGCTAGAAACCGCTCTTCAGACTGCGAATGGAGAAATGCAAACTGATGCCGAGATAATTCTTCCTGTCGAAGATGGGGCATCCCAAAACAGTCTCTTACCCCAATATATTATGCCTGTCATAATAAGTACGGCACGCCCGGATGGAGATGTCTTGCACAAAGTACAGTATGGGCAATCTCTGTGGAGTATCGCTACAGCCTATCACACAAGCGTTGAGCAAATTCGCGCATGGAATAATATCGACGATGCTACTGTAATCAATGATGGCTATCTTTTGCTTGTCCAAAAAAGAGCCACCCAACCTGCACCAATCTCGATTACACCTTCTCCATCGGCTACAAATCTCATTGAGCCACCCACAGCTACATCGACCATACGGGTTATCGCCCCAGAGATTAAAGCAACCACAACACCCACAGCCCTCAGCCAAGACGATAAATCAGAAACGAAATCGGCAAAAGGCTGGATGATGGCTCTCATCTTCATCGTATTTATTGGAGGGATTTTGAGTGTATTCCTAATTCGCTCGCCGGAGAAACCAAAAACTTAATATGGCTAAACTAAAACTCGACCTACACGAGATTTACAATAAAGGCTACAAAATCGATTCTGAACTCAATCGCATTATCCAAGAGGCGATCGAGAAGAAAATCACGCTTGTAGAGATCATCCCAGGTAAGGGTAGCGGACAACTCAAAAAGAAAGTGCTCCGCTTTCTCAACCAGAAACATATTCGCCCTCTTTACCATCGTATAGACAAAGACAGTAAAAATTTTGGGCGAATATTTGTACGTTTCAAACATTAAAATCGCCATTTTCTCCTTTTCTAAAAAAATCTTATGCACAAATTCTTGAAAATTGCTCGTGCAACGATACTTGTTCTTATCATCCTGATCCTATTTGCAATTTCAGCAATTGCGATACTCTCCACAGCCCTATCTTGGGATGGCACCTGCTACGGATTCACAGATGGATCATGGGCATGTTCATGGACAGAGTATGCCAAGAATGAAATGGGTTGGATGGCTATATTCTCTATTTTCCCCTTATTTCTTCTAGGCATTTCGTGGATTCTGCTGACTATTATTCACTTCTATACAAAGAGAAAAAGAGCTGAGAACGGGTAATTTTCTAGCCCTTTTGGATAAATTTGAATTTGTCTACTAAAAACATGACACTTGCCCCATGACATAAACCATGAAGCTAGTATAATACTCGCTATGACTATTTACATCGCCGTTGACCTTGGCGGAACCCATATCCGTGCCGCTTCTTTCCGCCCTACAGAGACAGAACCACTCAAGCACCATAAGATAAAAACCCGCTCAAAAGATGAAAGCATCTTTAAGCGGATTCTTCATTTAATTGAAGAGGTGATCCCCTCAGGAGAAAATCTCGGTGCCATTGGCATTGCTGCCCCGGGGCCGTTAAATCCGCGCACGGGCGTGATATTAAATACCCCCAATATCCCTGCCTGGGAGAATTTCCCGGTTGTAGAAAAATTGAATGCTTATTTTCATGTGCCTGTTTTTCTGGGTAACGATGCAAACCTGGCTGCTTTGGGCGAATGGCGCTATGGCGCAGGGCAGGGACACGATCACCTGATTTATCTGACTATCAGCACTGGTGTTGGGGGCGGGGTTATCAGTGACAGGCATCTGCTTGAGGGCAAAGATGGCCTTGCCGCAGAACTAGGGCATGTAACAATTCTTGCCGGGGGGCCGATCTGTGGATGCGGGCACCGAGGTCATTTGGAAGCACTTTCTTCGGGGACGGCAATTGCAAGATACGTCAAAGAAGAACTCAAAGATGAAAAAACGGAATCAAGCCTAAGGTCAAGCGCGAGCTGCTCAGCTAAATCGATTGCAAAAGCGGCCCGGGAGGGCGATCCACTTGCCTTATCTGCTTATGAACGTGCGGGGAAATATCTGGGCATCGGCGTTGCATCCTTTTTGCATATTTTTAATCCATCTATTGTCATTTTAGGTGGTGGGGTTTCACAAAGTGAAGATCTGCTTAGCAAGCCCTTTAGAGAGAGTTTAGAAAAAGAAATTTTTGCACCCGCCTATTTAGAAGAACTCACCATTACCACAGCCGCACTTGGCGATGACGCCGGTTTGCTCGGTGCATTGGCATTGGTAGAACAAAAAGTTTAGTCCCCATAGGAGGCATCACTTGGCTAAATACCCTGGGCAAAAAGCCCGTGCGCTCATTGAGCGTGACCTGTCTGTAGTCTCAAATTCTTACCCCCGTGCGTATCCCTTTGCGATGGATCATGGCAAAGGCAGCGAAGTATGGGATGTGGATGGCAATCGCTTTCTTGATTTTGCTGCGGGGATCGCAGTTACATCAACAGGCCACAGCCACCCGAAAGTGGTCAAAGCCATTCAGGAACAGGCAGAAAAATTCATTCATATTTCTTCGGATTTTTATCACGAAAAGTGGATTGAACTGAGCGAGAAATTAGCGGGGATTGCCCCATTTGAAGAAGATGCGCGCGTGTTCCTGACAAATTCGGGAACCGAATCAGTGGAAGCGGCAATCAAACTTGCTCGGTACCACACCGGACGCTCTGGCTTCATCGGTTTTCTCGGTGGTTTTCATGGGCGGACAATGGGTTCGCTCGCTTTTACCGCCAGCAAAGTAAAATATAAACGTGGATTTGGCCCGCTAATGGGCGGCGTTGTTCACGTACCTTTCCCGGACACTTATCGCCCGATCTTGGCATCTCGTAAGGGCGAAGATTACGGCGAAACCGTTGTGCGTTATATAGAAGAAGAGATCATGCAAAAAGTGATGCCCGCTGATGAGATCGCGGGGATTTTGCTCGAGCCAATTCAGGGCGAGGGCGGTTACGTTGTTCCGCCAGTAGGATTTTTCCCTGCCTTGCGTAAACTTTGTGACAAATATGGCATTTTACTGATCACTGATGAAGTTCAATCTGGCATGGGACGCACCGGAAAATGGTGGGCAATCGAAAATTTTGGCGTGGAGCCAGACATCATCGCCTCGGCAAAGGGAATCGCTTCTGGCGTTCCACTTGGCGCGATGATCGCTCGAAAATCGATCATGACCTGGACGACCGGCACACATGGCAATACTTATGGCGGCAATCCCATCGCCTGCGCGGCAGGCTGCGCGACAATTGACCTACTTCAGGAATCCTTTCTGGCAAATGCAGCCGAAGTCGGCGAATATGCTCTCGATGCGCTCACAGAGATTTCAGCACGACATCCCAGCATCGGCGATGTGCGTGGGATCGGCTTAATGATCGGGATCGACTTCGTCAAAAGCAAAGAAACCCGTGAGAAAAATGGCGCCCTGCGCGACCGCGTGACCGATCTGGCCTTTGAGCGCGGCTTAATTACCCTCGGTTGCGGCAGCAATGTTATCCGCATCTCACCGCCCTTGAATATCTCCAAAGCTGAGATCGATGAAGGTTTGAAGATTTTTGAAGAAGCGGTAACTGTAGCTGAAAAAGAATAGAACGCGGATATCCACAGATTTAGCGGATTCGCACAGATTTTTAAAATAAAATGGGTTTGACGCTTTGCGTCAAACCCATTTTATTTAAGCACTTATTCGTGATATTCGCCCCATTCGCGTAATTCGTGTTAAAAACTTACCCAACCCGCAAAAGTCCGTGCTCCATTCACGCCCAAGATGATAAAATATCCATATGCTCCCGACCCTTCCTGACTTTCGTGTTCGCCAACGCGACTACCTCCTCGAAATAACCCGCGCTATTACTCAAGAACTTGATCTTGAAAAACTTCTTGCGCGCATCCTTCGTATTTCCATTGAGATGCTCGCCGGGCAGGCCGGGCTAATCGCCTTAAAAAAGGATGATGGCTGGCATGTTGCTTCGGCACAAAAAATCCCGCCTGCATTACTCGACTATCTAAAACCTCTTCTCGCCGAAGAAACTGTTTCCGAATTCAATGTAAACGAACTAAATCGGATGCTCAAAAGCCTCGCCTACACAGCCAGTCGCGGACTGCTGAACGGTGTGGGACTTCCGCTCGTCGCTCATCAAAAAGTGATTGGCGTGATCTTCATCTTCCGAAATTATCCTGATCATTTTTCAAATAATGACAAAAGCTTGTTGCGCTCTTTTGCTGACCAAGCCGCCTCTGCCGTCTATAATGCCCAACTTTACGGACAAGTCAGCTACGAAAAACAACGTCTTGATGCCCTTCTCGAATCTGCTGCCGACGGCATCTTAATTCTCAATGCCGACCACAGCATAGAACGCATCAACAGCGCTTTCCAAAAACTCTATGGGCGGCCACGAGAAGAAATTGCAGGAAAAGCACACGAAGAGATCATCCGCTGGGCTAACGATCCGCACGGTGCAACCCTCGAAGAATCTGAAGCCGAAGGCTGGCCGCTCACCCCCAACGCCTCCCTCTATGTCGAGGGCGATCTTCTGCGTCCCGATCCCCCCAACCTTCCCGTTGGCGTGACTTACGCACCCCTCTTCGCCGCCGATAATACGCTCCGAAATCTCTTCGTCACCGTGCGTGATATCACCCATTTCCGCACCGCTGAGCAAGTTAAAAGCACCTTTATCTCCGTCGTCAGCCATGAGCTTCGCACTCCCGTTGCCCTCATCAAAGGCTATGCTAGCACCCTCCGTCGTGATGATGCCCGCTGGGATAGGGAGATTATTGAAGACAGTCTGATGGTCATCGAGGAAGAAGCAGATCGCTTATCCAAAATGATAGATGATCTCTTGGATGCTTCGCGTCTACAGGCTGGCGGATTAAGCCTCAGCAAAACCGACCTCTCCATACAGAATCTCGCATCCCAACTCGCGGAACGCTTCGCATCTCAAGCTGGCTCCCGTCAAATCAGCGTTCACTTTCCCGAACTTTTCCCCCTTATCTCCGCCGACGAAACACGGATCCGACAAGTATTAACGAATCTCATCTCCAACGCCATTAAATACGCCCCCAAAGGTGAAATCCGCATCAGCGGAGAATCCCGTCCTGAACAGGTCATCATCTGCGTCAGTGACGAAGGCCCCGGCATTGACCCCAAAGACATGCCCCTCATCTTCGACCGATTCTACAGAGCCGCCGAATCGGTCAATAAAACAAAAGGTGCTGGTCTGGGGCTTTACCTAGCCCGCGCCATCGTCGAAGCCCATGACGGGCGGATGTGGGTAGATGACGCAAAATTAACTGCGGGGGCAAGGATTTGTTTCTCATTGCCAAGGTAATTTATGCAAAAAATAGATATTGAAAGACAAATAAATAAAAAAGCAACAATGGGGTTGGTAGTTTTGGCATCCACTATAGGAGCACTGGTAACAGCATACTTAGTGTCTTCTTTAGATTTATGGAACTTTCTCTATAATATTGAGAAAAATGCTATGCTGAGAGGCCTCTTAATAGAACTCATCATCCGCCCCGCTATGGCTGGCATAATTAGCATAGCTTTGTTCTATATTGGACTTTCACTTTTCAAAAGACTTGGTATTCATACAGGGTGCTTATCTTTGCTGATGGTTGTCTTCCTATCGTTAATTCTAAATGCTATTCTGGCGATTATACGAACTCCTATTTTGCCAGAATGGATTTTTGCCATCCTGACTGAATGGTAACTAATCCATTACTGGGCGAGAATTTGTTTCTCATTACTGTGCTAACTCTGTAGGGGCGGGTCTTAGACCCACCCCTACAATTAAAAAAACAAACGACATGAAAAAAATCATCATCATCTCCCTAATTCTCCTAGCCTCCTGCGCCCCTAAAGCACCTACCTCAGAACCAACACCAGCTCCAGCAAAAGTAACGCAACTCCCCCAAGAAATGCCTGATGATTTTCAGATCAGTTACAAATGGACATCCGGCGCAATAGAATACTGGTATAGCTATACGATCTCGCTTTCTAATGAGAAAAGCGAGATCAGTTTTATGCCCAATTATCCGTCCAATGAACCACCTCTTTGGACGGAAAATCTTGATATAGAAGATAATCTTCTCAATGAATTCTATGTAAAACTCTACGATGCCGGTCTTTTTGACCAGGCATGGCAACAGAATGAAGATATGCCCGCAGGAGGGCATACAAGCTCATTGAGCGTGTTTGCCTATGGAAAAGAGTATGATATTCCTTATCATTTCGACAATGAAGAAAACAAGAAAATAATCTATGCGCTCTACGATGAAATCGAAGCACTGGTTCCGCAAGAAGTGATGGATTCTTTTATGGCTCAGCGAGAGCAATATATAGAAGAATATGACGGGGAATGGTAAATTTGATCAACAGAAAGAAACTATCTCTTGACAAAGCCCTGCGTCTTGACCACATCCCGCCGCCGCGTGTTGCCTTTGTCGGTGCTGGCGGAAAGACAACTGCGCTCTTTCAATTGGCGCGAGAACTTTCCCCTTGCATTGTCACGACAACGACACATCTCGGCGCGTGGCAAGCAAAAGAAGCAGATCAACACATCATCATCCGCAAACAGGAGGATGTCAACCAGCTTGAAGATATTGCCTTTTCCGGCATCATTTTAGTGACTGGGGAAGAAAAGGGGAAGCGACTATCGTCTCTCCCCGACGAAAGCTTGGAATGGCTGGAACAATTTTCTACTTATCATTCTCTGCCTCTGCTCGTCGAAGCTGATGGTGCGCGTCAAAAGTCACTCAAAGCCCCTAAAGAAAATGAGCCTGTCATCCCGGATTTTGTAAAAACTGTTATTGTAGTTGCAGGCTTGTCGGGAATTGGAAAATCACTAAATGAAGAGAATATCTACAATGCAGATTCTTTTGCGGAGTTAGGCAAAATAAAAAAAGGGGAGAAAATTACCGCTGAAAATTTGAGCCATATTTTGCTTCACGAAAATGGCGGGCTGAAAAATATACCTGAAAATGCGCGACGCATTGCACTCCTAACTCAATCAGACACACCAAAGCTAGGGGCCATAAGTGGAAAGATAGCAAAAAAAATATTACCTGTATACGATTCTGTTGTCACTACAGACCTTTCAACTTTAAACCTTCAAACCTTCCAACCCTCTGCTGCTATTATTCTCGCAGCCGGTTCGTCATCTCGATTTGGGCAACCCAAGCAATTACTCGATTATCATGGCAAGCCATTTATCCGCGCTATAGCAGAAAAAGCCCTGCAAGCAGAGTTATCTCCCGTAGTCGTTGTAACAGGTGAAGAAGATGCTGAAATTAGAGAAGCCCTCGCGGGTTTAGCAGTAGAGATCGTCCACAATCCAAACTGGAGAGAGGGGCAAAGCTTTTCCATCCAGGCAGGGATAAAAAACCTTCCTGCAAAGACAGGCTCTGCTATTTTTTTACTCGCCGACCAACCTCAGATCACACCCACAGTTATGCGCGCACTTGTCGAAGAGCATCAGCGTTCACTCAAGCCTGTTATCGCGCCGATGGTCGAAGATCGCAGAGCAAATCCTGTTTTATTTGATCGAGCTACTTTCCCTGCCCTGCTTGAACTCGAAGGCGATATAGGCGGGCGCGGTATTTTCTCGAAGTTTTCGCCCAGCTATATTCTCTGGCTAGATTCATCGCTCTTGCTTGATGTAGATACAGATAAAGACTATCAGAAACTACTTAAGCGGTAGCAAGTTAAAATCACGAGCGTGAGCGTACAGCACTATCAACCACATCCTTTTATGATAAACTTTTTCATTCTCGTTTACGGAGGAACATCCCTATGAAATATCTTGTCATCGTTAACCCAACTTCGGGACGCGGCTACGCCGAAGAATCCATCCCGGCTATTGAAAACTGTCTAAAAGAACACAAGCTGGATTTTAAATTGGTTCGCACAGAGCGCGTTTGGCATGCAGCGGATATTGCAGAAAAAGCAACCCGTGATGGCTATGACGTCGTTGTAACAGCAAGCGGAGATGGGACCGCCAACGAAGCCCTGAATGGTCTAATGCGCGCCCGTGCAGATGGCTTTAAAAATACTGCAATGGGGATCATTCCTGTTGGTACGGGAAACGATCTTGCCTACGGCATGGGCATCCAAGACGATCTTGATGAAGCCTGTGCTACGCTTGTCGAGAACAAACGAAAAACTGTAGATATTGGTCGTGTTAAAGGAGGGGATTACCCGGAAGGACGCTATTTTGGGAACGGGGTCGGCATTGGTTTTGATGCAGCGGTCGGTTTTGAAGCTGAAAAAGTGACCTGGACACGCGGCTTACTGGCTTATCTCGTTGCTGCCATGCAAACCGTTTTTCTATATTACAAAAGCCCTACTGTCGACATTACCTATAACAATGAAACTATCACCCAACCCTCTCTGATGATCTCAATTATGAACGGACAACGTATGGGCGGCGGATTTTATATGGCCCCGGAAAGCTCTCCCGATGACGGAGAATTTGACCTATGTATTGCCAGCGAAGCATCCAAGTTGCGCATTTTCCAACTTATTAACTTATTCCTTAAGGGCACACAAGCCAGCGAACCTGAGATCTCTACGGGGCGCACCAAGAAGATCAACGTAAAAGCAGTTAAAGGCACGCTGCCAGCACATTGTGATGGAGAAACGCTATGCTATGAAGGCACAGAATTGGATATTGAACTGCTCCCACAAGCACTGGATTTTATAGTCACATGATCCATTTAGGTCTGCAACATCGTTTTATTTCTGGGTTGGTCAAAATTGGTACAAGCCTGATTTGCCGCATTGACAAAGCCGAGCTAGATAAAGTTCCCCGCAGCGGTCCTCTGATCGCATACGCTAATCATACAGGCTCTCTTGAAGTGCCCTTGGTATTTGCTCACCTGCAGCCACGCCCTGTAACCGCTTTGGCAAAAGCTGAAGCATGGGAAAACCCTCTCTACAATTGGCTTTTCGATATTTGGAAGCTGATCCCCGTACGGCGAGGCGAAGCAGATATGGATGCAATGCGGCAATCCATAAAAATGGTCAAAGAAGGTTATATATTTGGCATTTCCCCTGAAGGGACGCGCAGTTCCAGTGCAAAATTACTCCGTGCTCATCCGGGCATCGTACCAATTGCTTTACGCAGCAAAGCTCCCTTGCAACCCCTTGCCCATTGGGGAGGAGAAAATTTCGGCAAAAACATCAAAGGTCTGCGTCGAACTGATTTTCATATCCGCGTGGGAGAACTCTTTTATCTTGATAGTCTTGGGGAATGCGTTACAGGCGAGGTACGCCAACAAATGGTCGATGAGATGATGTATCAATTAGCCAAATTACTTCCTGAAGAATATCGTGGCTATTATGCCGACCTTGAAAAGGCAACAGAAAAATATTTACGCTTTCTCTAATCGCAGCCTTCTTCCGCTTCCGCCCGCGGAACGTACAACTCTACCCCCACATTCTCATACGAAACCAGCGGCTCGTAATAGCACCAAAGCGGATGCGTTACCTTAAGTATCCAGATATTATTTTCAGCCGCAAAAGAGCGTTTTTCGCTCAAAAGGGTGTCTGTCTGCGGATCGATCACGACCATGCCAAAACGCTGGTCATGCAAATCCTTATAAAATCCTCCCAAATATGCCCCATTGCGAGACATGACCATTTCCATCAGCACATCTTTTTCGTATTCTGGGATGAGGGGAACGCCCTCGATCTCTTCGATGGCCAAAAGATGACGCTGTGAGATAAAGAGAACTTCATCCCCAGCATCCGCGACGCTCGTGACCTTCGTCTTGATCTCGTTCAAAGTTGCGTTGACTGCGCCCCGATCGTATCCAAATGAACCGCCCCCCCGAAGAATAAACCACGCTAATACAAGGGTGGCGGCAAAAAACATCTCTCCCCAGTAATGTTTGGAAAGGGAATCAAGCCTAAATTCACGAGCGAAAACGGTCGTCCCCACGAGCAGGATGCTGACGAAATAGGCATCCACATTATGAAGGTCAGCCCCTCCACCGATCTTCACACTGACGACCGATCCCCCTACAAAGAGAACAAAAAGGGCTGAGAAAATTCCCCAAAATCTTATTGGATGCCATTTTTCTTTACGAAGAGAAAATGCCAACAAAATTAGCGGCGCCGAGAGAAAAACTGCTCCCCACAAAATACCGGGTGCATAGGTATTGCCCGGCAAAAGACGTTCCCAAAGCAGATCAGAAGAAAGGCTGGTAAAGAATTCGTTCCTTGCACCGTTCCCCGAAAGCTGAATATAGATAGCCTGTGAAATAAATGCGCTTGCAATCCCCGCAAAAAACCATGCTGCCGGGAGTAGAAGATACTGAAGAAGATTTTTTCTCTTTGGCACTTCAAGAAAATATATTAGAGCAGCTAACATGGCAGGAACAGGAAACCAATTAATACGGCTCATTCCCGCCCATGCTGAGGCGATGATTATGGCGACCCACGAGCCTTTTATTTTCTCTGGGGATACGAAGACAAAAATAATAAGCGTGGGGATAAGAAGATGTGCGTAAATCGACCCTTGTATGAGAAATAGAAAAGCCCAGAGTGTAAAAAGAAGGGCATAAGTTTTCTGATGAATTTTTCTTGACAGAACCCTGATAACAGCCCATGATAAGCCAAAGGTGAGAATGATCGTCCAACCACGATGTACCCAAATTGGCAGTTTTCCAAAAAGATAGGGAAGGCTAAAGATAAAATGTAAAGTAGGGTGCAAAATTGGCAAAGGTAGACTCTGCCCATAAATTTCTTTAGCAAAAAATAACGAAGCGTAATAATAACGGCTGTCACGAGTCCACCCTATTGCAAAGGGATAGTCAGTAATATAGAGACTTGCAATGACCAGTTGATAGACAAGAAGTTGCGCAAGAGCGGCAAAAGCGAGGCTTTCTGCCCAAGAGAATTGCTTAGTTTCGTTACTCAACCCTGTCTTGACTACGCGCAAGAGCGATGCGCCCAAAAAGCTGAGTAAGAAGAAAATAAAGATCTTTATCCAAAGGCGATTCCCGATCAGGCCACCCAAATATGGATGTAAAACCAACAAAGGCAAAAAGGCTAAGCTGGGAACAAAGAATATCAGCGGCAACCATTTTAGCTTTTCCCCATAACGCAAAAAAGCATCGTACGATGCTTTTAATCTTTCAAAATATTTTGTCCAAGTCAGGGTAAAAAAAAGAGCTGCGAGCAATCCCGCCACAGCAATAACTATTGATAAAACCAGCCATTTTGGCTGCGTGAGGGGAAATCCTTTATCTCTCGCAAGGTTTTGAAGGTCTATAATGGCTAAAATACTGGAAAGCAGAATGCCACCAAAGAGGGTTCGCCAAAGAAATATATCTTTTTTATCCACTGATCTTCCCTACACTTCGATATTTTGGATTTGTGTTTTTATTCCACTAACTCGTCACTGACTTCACCTACGGCGAGACCATAAGCACCTGCTTTAAGCACTTTTAATGAAAGCAGCGCGCATTTCAGGCGAACAGGACCCAGATCAATGCCTAGTAGATCAACAACATCATCCTTTGTGAGTGATTTAACTTCGTCCAGTTTTTTGCCGTGAATATATTCGATCAATAGATCTGCTGCTGCCTGTGAGATAGAGCATCCATGCCCATCAAAAGCTGCTTCCGTGACAATATCTTCATCATTCGTGCGAACAGTGACTTCAATATGATCGCCACAAACAGGATTATCGTCTTCAAAAAAAATATCGTGCGGGTCAAGATGACCACGATAATGCGGGGTTTTGTAACGCTCAATGATGAGTTGTCGATAAAGATCGTCCATAATTCTCAGATTAGTTCAATCATAAAGATTGAAGCAATCTCCTTTTATCCAAAAATTTCTTTAACTTTATAAATGCCTTCAACTAAAGCATCTACTTCTTCTTTAGTGTTGTAGACATAAAAACTCGCGCGTGTGGTCGCCTTCACACCACAAACTTCGTGTAGAGGTTGCGCACAATGATGCCCTGCGCGAACAGCGATACCTTCAGCATCCAAAATTTGGGCAATATCATGGGGGTGAAGACCATCCATTACAAAAGAGGCAACCCCACCTTTATTTTCAGCGGAAGGGCCAAAAACCGTGATGCCAGGAATCTCTTCGAGACGCTCCAGCGCATATTCAGCAATATCGTGCTCATGGGCTTCCACTGCATCCATACCGATATTCTGGAGGTATTCAGCAGCAGCCCCAAAACCAACTGCTTCTGCGATAGCGGGGGTTCCGGCTTCAAACTTATAAGGCACCTGATTTGGCACAAAAGAACGCAAGTGTACGGTTTTGATCATATCGCCGCCGCCCAGGAATGGAGGCATTGCATTCAACAGGTCCATTTTCCCATAGAGCGCGCCAATGCCAGAGGGACCAAGCATCTTGTGTGCAGAAAAGACAAGAAAATCTGCATCAAGGTCTTGAACATCAACGGGCAAATGCGGCACAGATTGTGCTCCATCTATAAGCGTCAATGCACCTGCTTCATGTGCTAGTTCGATGATCTCTTTTGCCGGGGTAATTGTCCCCAAAACATTCGACATTTGCGTAAAAGCGACCAGCTTTGGCTCCAAAGTCAGTAACTTTCGATACGCATTCATGTCGAAGAGATAATCATCGGTCACAGGAACAAACTCAAGCACCAAATCCAACTCTTCAGCGAGCATCTGCCAGGGAACAAGATTTGAATGATGTTCCATTTCTGTGAGAATAATAACATCACCCGAATCTAAATTTTCTCGTCCCCAAGTATAGGCAACAAGATTAATAGACTCAGTAGTGTTACGCGTGAAGATCACTTCACGTGATGAGGCAGCGTTGATCAAAGAAGCGATCTGCTCACGCGCCTTTTCATACATAGCCGTCGATTCTTCTGCCAAGGTATGCACGCCGCGATGAATATTCGAGTTCGAGCGGCGATAAAATTCGTTCATCGCTTCGATCACGGCAGTCGGTTTTTGGGCTGTCGCTGTGGAATCGAGATAAATGAGCTTTTTAGAATCACCAATTTTACGGTCGAGAATCGGAAAATCGGCGCGCAACACGCTCAGATCAAAGGTTGTCGTCATTAGCTCTCTTTACAGCGCGCTTAATGGGGCGGATATCTTTCGAAGTGTTTGGAAACCATAAAATTCGATCCGGTACCATCCAACCTTCGGTCAGATAAACATTCACCCTAAATTGCACTGCAACTAATTTATTGTCTACTTGCGCCACAACACCCTTCAACCAACCCCGCACACGCTCATTATCTTTGTCATCGTGGTCACAATAAACTTCTACTCTGTCAGCAACCTTATATTCATGGGGTTGCTCTGGGCTTCGCATAAATGCCATAATAAAAAAACCCTCCCGGTTTTTTCTCTGGGATATAGTACCGTTTCGCTCTTGTTTTAGGCTTGATTCCGTTTAATAAGCAAGGCTTTATCCCGTTAAATTTCTCAGTTCCCGAGTGGAGGCTTTTGATCTTTCATCTCGCGCTCCGCTCAGAGACTCTTCTTTTATTTCAACTTTTCTTTGATCGCTTCCTGGAAACGATCACGCACACCCTCAAAGGGGATACGCTGCATAATTGGGTCAAAAAAGCCTTCTACAACCAATCGTTCGGCATCTTCTTGAGGGATGCCACGACTAAGTAAATAGAATAGCGGCTCGGAGTCAATTTTACCAATGGTTGTGCCATGCGAACAGCGTACATCGTCAGCAGAAATTTCAAGTCCAGGAATTGAATCTGCGCGAGCGGTATCACTCAAGATCAGATTACGATTTGCCTGATAACCATCTGTTTGCTGTGCCCCCGGGGCAACAAAGATCATACCCTGCCAAACAGAGCGGCTATTCTCTTTCAACGCACCTTTGAAAAGCAGATCGCTGTATGTATTGGGCACAAGGTGATTTTGCTGTGTATCATGGTCTAGATGTTGCTCGCCATCGGCAAAATAGAAACCTGACATTCTCCCATTTGCACCTTTACCAACAAGGTCAAGATCAGAAAAGTTTTTTGTCAAACGACTGCCAACTGCGCCGAAGATCCAATCGAGATTGGCATCTTTACCAATTTTGGCGCGTTCATGGCTGAAATTGACGATCTCGCTGCCCCAGGATTGCAATTCAACAAAGCGCAAATTTGCGCCATCAGAAACTGTGATTTCAACAATCCCTGCGTGCATAGACTGGCTATTATCAGGCGAAGCGGCTTCGTGAACATAGGTTACGGAAGCGCCTTCATCTACGTAAATCACAAGATGAGAGAGATGTGCCAGATTTTCACCTGCACCCCACAAAACACTGTGCAGCGGTTCTTCAACTTGAACGCCACGCGGAACGTAAAGTAATATCCCGTTTTGGGAGAGAGATGCTGTTAGAGCGGCGAACTTCCCGTCTTCAGCGCGAACGACATTGCCGATAAGCTTTGCGAGCAATTCAGGGTGTTCCTTTTCGGCGGTTTTGAAATCGGTGAAGACAACGCCCTTTTTCGCTATCTCTGGTGAAAGTGAAACTTTTGCGCCACCAGCGAGGAGTGTTATTTGACCACCATGCTGGTCACCAACGAGGGGGGCCAGCAATGCTTCGGGAACAGGAGCAAAATCATTAAATGCACCATCTGCAGGGAGCTGGAAAGAATCGAAGGGGATCTTGCGCAAATCGGTGCGCCGCCAGGCTTCGTCTTTTGTTGTCGGCATCGCTTCTTCTTTGAACGCCGACCAAGCTGAATTCCGGTACGACCCGAGCGGAGAATTGTCGGGGGCGTTGAGCATTTCTTCGGTAAAGCCAAATGTTGGAGATGCTTTAAAATTCTTGCGTCTCACTTTAGTATTTGTTTTTGTCATTTTTTATCCAAACCAATGTGCAACGCACCTTAAAGGTGCAATGCACATTTATCTTTTATCCTATGGAGCCTTCCATCTGGAGCTGGATAAGGCGATTCATTTCTACAGCGTATTCCATTGGCAATTCTTTTACGAGCGGTTCAATGAAGCCCGAAACAACCATTCCCGTAGCTTCTTCTTCGCTAAGGCCACGCGCCATAAGGTAGAAAAGCTGCTCTTCACCAACTTTTGAAACCGATGCTTCATGACCAATACTGACATCATCTTCTTCGATCTCAATATAGGGGAAGGTATCGGTGCGGGAATGTTTATCGAGGAGAAGGGCATCACAGACAACGTTATTTTTTACATCGTGCGCGCCTTTGATGACTTTGACCAAGCCTCGGTAGGATGATTTTCCGTTGCCTTTACTGATAGATTTGGATGTGATTTTGCTCGTGGTATTTGGGGCAAGATGCACCATTTTTCCACCGGCATCTTGAATTTGCCCGTCGGCAGCAAATGCCATCGAGAGAATTTCACCATGTGCGCCGGGTTCCATTAGGAAACAGGATGGGTATTTCATGGTCACTTTTGAACCGAGGTTTGAATCTACCCATTCCATTGTGCCGTTCTCAAAAACTTTGGCACGCTGCGTAACGAGGTTATATACATTCGTTGACCAATTTTGAATGGTGGAATAACGCACACGCGCATTCTTTTTAACCACAATTTCGATCACACCGCTATGAAGAGCGTCGGTGGTGTAGGAAGGAGCCGTACAGCCCTCAACATAATGAACTTGTGCGCCTTCATCTGCGATGATGAGCGAGCGTTCAAATTGCCCGATATTGGCAGAGTTTAGGCGGAAATATGCCTGCAAAGGCAAATCGACTTTGACGCCTTTGGGAATATATACAAAAGAGCCGCCAGACCAAACCGCACCATTAAGAGCTGCAAATTTATTATCAGCATAAGGAACAACAGTGCCAAAATATTCTTTAAAAAGCTCAGGGTGCTGGCGTAAACCATCTTCAATACTCAAGAACAAAACACCTTGCTCTTCAAGATGCTCCAATATCGAGTGGTAAACCATCTCCGATTCGTATTGCGCACCCACCCCTGAGAGAAACTTCTGTTCGGCTTCAGGAATGCCCAATTTATCGAAGGTATTCTTGATGTCATCAGGAACATCGTCCCAATCTTTTTCTTGTCCTTCGGTCGGTTTAACGTAATAGTAAATATCATCAAGATCAAGAGGTGTCACATCAGGTCCCCACATCGGCATCTCGCGCTTGACATAATGATCGTAAGCTTTGAGCCGATAATCGAGCATCCATTGCGGCTCACCTTTCATCTTTGAGATCTGTTTTACGATCTCGGCATTAAGTCCCTTTTCTGCCTTAAAAATATAATCTTCGGGATCTATAAAATCGTACTTATCCTGCCCGCCAATTTTTTCTAAAGTTTGTGCGTCAGACATAATAACTCCTTACCGATAAAAGATTAAGCGGCGACAGCTTCTGCATATTTTTCGCGCACCCAATCGTAGCCATGTTCTTCAAGGCGCAGAGCAAGTTCCGGTCCAGCCGATTCTACAATGCGGCCATCGAACATAATATGCACAAATTGTGGCTTGATATGATTAAGCAAACGCTGATAGTGCGTGATCACCAAAACACCCAGATCGTCACCTGCGAGCGTATTCACACCATCTGAAACAATACGAAGGGCATCAATGTCCAGGCCTGAATCGGTCTCATCCAATACAGCGATCTTTGGCTTAAGCGTTGCCATTTGCAAAATCTCGGCGCGTTTCTTTTCGCCACCGGAAAAGCCATCATTCAGATAACGCCCAGCAAAGGCATGATCCATTTTGAGCAGATCCATCTTTTCTTTCAGAGTTTTGCGGAATTCAAGGATGGAAATCCCCTTATCTTCCGGATTTTCGGCTCGACGGCGAGAATTGAGTGCCGTTCGCAAGAAATTCGCGACCGTCACACCCGGGATGGAAACTGGATACTGAAAAGCAAGAAAAAGCCCTACTCTTGAACGTTCGTCAACGTCCAGCTCAAGCACATCCTCACCATCGAAGATAATCTCACCATCTGTGATCTCATAGGAAGGGTGTCCCATTAACGCATACGCTAAAGTAGATTTCCCTGTTCCGTTCGGTCCCATAATGGCATGAATTTCACCTGCTTTAATTTCAAGGTCTAATCCTTTTAGGATCTCCTTCCCCTCAATACTTACGTGCAAATTTCTAATGGTCAACGTAGACATTAGCTCTCCTGTAAAATGCCTTTACGGCAATATTTTTTTAGTTCTTTCAACATCATAAACGAGCGGCATTATAGCACGCAGATACCAAATTGTCAATAATTATGATATTTATCTAGTATATTGACAAAAAAAAAGAGGAGCGTTATACTCTCGCCAAGATTATGGCTAAAACACGCGACAAAATCCTCCAAGCTTTGCTCAGAAAGCCCGGCTCCACCATTAACGATTTGGCGGAGGCTGTTGGCATTAACCCCATCTCTGTGCGTCATCACCTGAACAATCTCCAAGCTGGTGGCCTCATCATTGCAGAAGAAGAACGGCATGGTGTTGGCAGACCCCGTTTGGTTTACACACTTACAGATGAAGGCTCAGAGAAATTCCCAACGCGCTATTTGCGGCTGACTTCTCGGTTGCTGAGCCAACTTAAGGAAACACTTCCCAACCCTATGGTTAAGGAATTGTTCTCACAAGTAGCTCTCAATCTTGCTGAAGAATACACCGAACAGCTTGAAGACTTAAGCGTGGAAGAACGGCTTGACACAGTCCAAGAACTTTTAGCCCAGGAAGGCTTCACCGTTGAATGGGAAAAACAAGGCGATCAATACCATATTCACGAAATTTCATGCCCTTACCATAAAGTTGGGCAAAATCACCCTGAAGTCTGCTCCATGGACCAGACCCTCATTTCACAAATGCTCGCTCTTCCCGCTGAACAGGTACAATGCATTCTTAGCGGCGATGAACGCTGCACCTATGTCGTTGAACCGGCAAATCTAATACATCTGGATGAAAATTAATGAGTGAAAAAACCGAAAACCTGAATATCGTAACTTGGGAACTCCACGACACACACCCCGAACTTGTGGAACCCCTACGCGAAGCCCTTTCCAAAGTCATTGACCCCGAGATCGGGATGAATGTTTTGCAATTGGGACTAATCCGCAAAGTCAGCATCGAAGATGCTATTACAAAAGTCTATATGATCTTGACCACCCCCTTCTGCCCTTACGCCCCCGCAATGATCGAGGCAACCCGCAAAGCAGCGCAGGAAGCTATCGAACAACCTGCTACAGTGGATATGGGCATGGAAGCCTGGGATTTCTCAATGATGGAAGACCCCTCCGCACTGGATTGGGGCATGTACACCTAAAACGCACCTGAATTCAACTTGCTGGGCATTTACCAAAAAGCTACAGCAAAGAAATATTTTCCGATAAAAAAAGAGTTGGCTAGCCAACTCTTTTTTGTGTATTTTTACTCTTCAGTATCTTTCTTTACCTTTTCATGCTTTGCCATATGCATCGGGGTGGGACGCTCCCCTTCTGCGAAGCCTGAGAGCAGGAAGAGGGCATTGGTCACGGTCCCGCCAGCGTTGCGCCAGCGATGTCGAAGGCGGGCGGAAAACATTAGGCTGTCTCCCGCTTTCAGATTATAGTATTTATCTTCAACCTGATATTCCAACTCGCCACGCAAGCAGATCACAAATTCATGGCCGGTATGCACCATGGTGTGAACGCCGCTATTTGCGCCACTCTCAAGGGTTAGGACAAAAGGCTCCATGCGCCCCACAAAATTTTGTCCACCTAAACCCTCCCAGGTGCCGCGTTGAAAAGGAACATGCGTGCGTTCATCTGCTTTCACAAAGACAACAGACTCTCGATCAGTTTGTTCGCCAAAAAAGGATGTAATTGGCACGCCCATACCATCTGCCAATTTGTAGAGCGTGCTAACAGAAGGAGATGTTTTATCACGTTCTATCATGCTTAGCGCGTTTGCCGAGAGTCCGCTTTTGCGTGCCAAAGCACGAATAGAAAGATTGCGCTCCGTTCGCAATTCACGTAAACGAGCCCCTACATTCACTGATACTGCGTCGTTTTTATATAATTCCATCTTTTCACCTTTTTGTATTGAACTAAGCGATCAAAAGCTATTATAAACTATTATTCTGAGAATATAAGACATATGTTACCTTATTAGGCATGTGACATTTATATATCTCTCTTGTGACGAAAAGTACTAGGTCTTTCTTCTCCAAATTGCTACAGTTAGTTCACATATTCGCCTTTGCGGATATGTACAGAAAAAGGAAAGGTTTATGAGCCTAAAAGATGAAATCCACCAATTACATGCACAACTTTGCAACGGGCTTGCCGACCCGATCCGCATTTTGATCTTATATTCTCTTTCGGACGGGGCCAAACATGTTAATGAACTCACAGAAAAGGTCAACGCCCCACAGCCGACGATATCGAGGCATTTGAAGATCCTTAGAGAGCGGGGCTTGGTTCGTTCGGAACGAGATGGGCAATATATCCACTATTCATTGGCGGACGAACGTGTCATCGACGCGCTTGATCTGCTACGCGCCGTTATGGCAGATAACTTCAAAAAACGTGGGCAACTTGCAGATGCGGTCGCTCGCGGTTCTTCATCCAAATAAGGAGATTTGAATGAAAACTTTTCTTATTCTTGGTGCCGGCACAGGTGGCACCATGGTCGCCAACAAAATGGCAGAAATTCTTGACCCACAAGAATGGCGCGTCGTTATTGTTGATAAAGATGAGACACATTATTATCAGCCGGGTTTTTTGTTTATCCCCTTTGGAACATATACTCCCGCCGATGTAGTAAAACCAAAACGTAATTTCTTGCCCCCTCAAGTTGATGTAATTTTCTCCGACATTGAGTTGATCGAGCCAGAGAAAAACAGAGTCAAATTGACTCATGCAAAAAAGACGATCAACTACGATTATTTGGTCATTGCCACTGGCAGCCATATCCATCCCGAAGAAACACCCGGATTGGATGATGAAGCCGCCTGGATGAAAAATGTTTTCCCCTTCTATACTCTTGATGGCGCGACAAAGCTCGGCAACTTCCTGAAATTCTGGAAAGGCGGCCGAATGGTGCTGAATGTTTCCGAAATGCCGATCAAATGCCCCGTCGCTCCTTTGGAATTCCTTTTTCTCGCAGATTGGTTCTTTCACCAACGCGGCATCCGTGACAAAGTGGAGATCGTTTTTGCGACACCTTTACCCGGTGCGTTCACGAAGCCGCGTGCCTCCGCTATTTTGGGCGGGATGCTCGACGATAAAGGCATTCAGCTACAACCTGATTTCAACATCATGGAAGTTGACCATGCCAAACAAGTCATTCGCTCATATGACGAAATTGACATCTCCTACGATCTGCTCGTGACTATCCCCACGAATATGGGCGCGGAAGTGATCGGCAATTCAGGCATGGGCGATGAGCTCAATTTTGTCCCCACAAATAAGCACACACTCCAAACCAACAAATGGGAAAATGTCTGGATCATCGGCGATGCCGGAAATGTCCCCGCATCCAAAGCTGGTTCTGTCGCCCACTTTATGCTGGATATTTTGATCGAGAATATCCAACGGCATATGGAAGGCTTGGAACCGCTCCCCGAATTTGATGGGCATGCCAATTGTTATATCGAATCTGGTTTTGAGAAGGGTGTGCTAATTGACTTCAACTATGATGTCGAACCCCTCCCAGGTAAATATCCGTTGCCCGGATTTGGTCCCTTCTCCCTGCTCAAAGAATCCTATGCCAATCACTGGGGCAAGATGATGTTCCGCTGGATGTACTGGAATATCCTGCTAAAAGGCGGCGAAATGCCCTTCGAGTCACAGATGAGCATGGCTGGAAAATGGGAATAGGAGAAAACGATGACTGAAACAGCCATCACCCAAGAGCAATTTTCGATGCTCATGGAAAAAATGGATCGCATCGAAAGCCATATGGCAGCGCAGCAACGCCGCCAGCAAGAGATGGAAGAATTGCAACGCGATCTGATCCCCATCGGCAATCATATATTCAAGCTAGCCATCGATGAATTGGCTGAAATTGGCTCTGACTTTCAAGCTGAAGATCTATTTTTTCTATTGAAACGTGTTTTGCGCGATACGCACCTGCTCACAAAGCTGCTTGACCAACTAGAAAATGCAATGGAACTCAGCGAAGATGTGCAATTCTTAGGTAAGCAAATCTTCAATCAAGGCGTCCATGAACTAGACCGGCTGGAACGCGAGGGCTACTTCGCCTTTGCCCGCGAAGGCTGGCAAATCGTTGAGCGCGTTGTAACAGAATTCAGTGAAGAAGATGTACGAGCCTTGGCAGATAATGTGGTCATCATCCTGAAAACGGTTCGCAACATGACCCAACCAGAGATCATGGCAATTGCCAACCAAGGCGTAGACGCAATTCGAGAAGTCCCCGCCGAAGACGAGAATATATCCGCCTTCAAATTAGTCAAAGAAATGGGCAGCCCACAAGTACGCAGAGGCATGTCCCGTATGCTCAATTTACTCAAAGTTATGGGCGAAACGCCCACACAATAAATTTAGGAGAACCCTATAATGACCCTTTTAGATAATATCACCCTGAACGACGACGGCTTCATGACTGTTCCATCAGAATGGACAGAAGAACTTGCAGCCGCCCTGGCTGAAAAAGAAGGCATTGCTCTCACGGATGCCCACTGGAATATCATCAACTTCTGTCGCGAAACAGCAGCAGACTCTGGCGCTGCCCCAACATTACGCCAAATTAGCAAAGGCGCTGATGTCACCACAAAAGACTTGTTCAAACTTTTCCCTAAAGGACCTGCTAAAAAAGTAGCCAAGATTTCTGGTCTTGGCAAACCCGAAGGTTGTGTATAGAAAAGACTTTAGACCTAAGACTTCAGACCATTTCGCTAATGTCTGAAGTCTAAAGTCTTATGTCTCTCAAAAAAAGGAGTTCTACAATGACAGAAGAAAAAAACCGACATATTGCGTTTATTTGCTCCAAAGGCGATCTGGATATGGCCTACCCTGCCTTGATCATGGGTTGGGCTGCGCTTGGTGACGGCATTGATGTCACGATATTTTTCACCTTCTGGGGGCTTGATATGGTCACAGAAAAACGCGTAGACAAACTCGAAATTGCCCCTGTTGCAAACACCAGTTTCAAGCTAAGCATGATGGGTCTACCCACTGGTAATTTGGGCATCCCCAACATTCTGGGCATCATCCCGGGCATGAGCGCATTTGCCACCTGGTTCATGAAAATGAAAATGAAAGCACTCGGTGTCCCCCCCGTGCGTGAATATATGGAAATGCTTTCAGATGCAGGCGCAAATATGTACGGCTGCAAAATGACCGTAGATATGTTTGATATCAAAGACGAGGATTTCTTACCCTGCGTTGAGAAAGTTGTTACCGCCTCCGACTTTATGGATATGACCGAAGGCGCACAGATCGTCTTTATTTAATATCCACAAAGTCACACGAAGAAACATGGAGTTTTAAAAAGCAACCTTGCGAAGGTCTAAAATCTTCGCAAGGTTTTTTATTGGATGAAGTGCCGAAACGCCCTTGTTTTGGGCTTGCTTCCGTTAAAAAAACATCTTCTCCCCGCCGAAGTGCAATGCACTTCTTTTATTTTCGCATTGATGCCCGAACCTGATCGGCATCTATAGTCCCTAAGGAACGCCATAACTCTTCGCCCTCTGCACTGATGAACACAAATGTTGGGGTGAATGAGCCAAATTCCCTGGCAAACTCCTCGCCTGCTTTCGACTGAATATTGATCTGTAATATCACCAACTCATTTGCAAATTCTTCGTGAAGCCCATCAACGATAGGCTGTGCCGCGGCACAAGCTGCTCAGAAGGGAGATTGAAGCTCAAGCAAGACAGGCTGCCCCTGTCCTATCTGTCCACGCAAAAGAGAAGCTGATTCTGTGCTTCCCGTTTGGACACGCATTGTAAACCAGACAGCCAGCAGAACGAAAACACCCCCCGTAACGATATATAGTCTTTTCTTCCTCGCATCATCTTTACGAAAAATATAGACGAAAAGTGCAAATAAAAATGCAACGCCCCAAAGTATCGAATAATGATTGATAAGCGACATACAGACTCCTTTTTCTCGCGATAGATGCGCTCATTTTATCAGAGATAGTAGAAGGCTCTCGCTGGATTTGTAATCCAACGACTTTTCCCAGAGAAGACGGAGATTAGAAATCCCCTCTGAGCCTTTTAGATCACTTATTTTTACACACCATCGGAATTATCAGCAAAAAACTTATCTGGTTTTGCCA
>CAZOOX010000014.1:36137-42034 GCA_964581545.1 uncultured Anaerolineaceae bacterium | reverse complement strand
GCGTTCACTCTGCTAAATCAATGACTTCTTCGCCCTAAGTGGCGAAGGTATTGTTTAATGCTCTTGGTCACTTTTAAAAAGGGCTGGTTTCTGGGCTTGGATAAAGCCCTAAAAGGCGCCGGGATCGCGGGAAAAGTTCACGATGTGGAACTAAAAAATGGGGAAATTTTACATGATATGCACGGCGGGCATGCACCAAAGTTATGGGCAGATGGCGAATATGAGGCTGTTTTGACCTATTTACGTGGGGATGTGGAGCAGACTCTGGCATTGGCAAAAAATATTCAGGAAAGGCAAGAAATCCGCTGGATGAGCGGGCGGGGCAAGCCACAATCAGTTTCTGTGCCGAAGTTGCTAACCGTGCGAGAATGTTTCGATATTCGTGAGCCAGATGTATCCTGGATGGATAATCCGCCCCAGCGGGAAGACTTCGTAAAGTGGATCCCTGATTGGGAGAAGAAGCTTAGGGGTTGGCTTTTTTAACTGGCATTACACATTTGCATTTTATCTGCCCCCCTGCCCTCGCTCCGCTAGGGCATCCCCCCAAATGCTTCACATTTAGGGGGATAGAAAAGGCCGGCATCCCGTTTTTTAACGGGAGCCAGCCCAAATCACGAGCGAATCTACCTTATCCTTTTGGAAGCAATTTATCCCAATCGAGCATTTCCTTGATATGCTCCATCGGCAATTCCCCTTCCGGGACATAACCGACAAATGAGCGATTATAAGAGTCTTCTTTGCCATCGGAGAGAAAGTAGTTCTGTGTTGCTTTGAACATGCCGATGGATGATGTGCCTTTGTCATCATCTGGGAGAGCGGTTTCGTAGGTGTACATCATCTTCCCTTCTGCGGTTTCAGCAGCCTGAATAACGGTTGCTTCGTGGATCCAGCGCAGCCACTGATGCTCTTTGGATCTAACTCGCCTGCCGGGATTTTTGGGGTCATCATATGTTAGCGTGCGTTCCCGAGAGATGCTTTCACCCATATTATATTTCCACGGCGTAGTAACCAAACCCTGGTTCTTCTTCCCCTTCCTTTTCTTTTTATCTTTAGCTTTTTTCTTGTCCTTTTCTTTTCGACCACCTAAAAAATCACCTGCTAGCAATCCGTCTCCGTCTTTTGTCACGACCGATTTGGCGATCTGCCAGGCATTTGGTTTTTTATTTACAAAACGAAGCCAAAGAACACTGGCGCCTATTGTGTATTCTTCTGCGGTTTTTGCTTTGGTGAAATAAGGGGCCGGGTCGCCTTTAATAGTTTGTGATTTTTCGTGTGAAAGATACCAATTAGGTTTGGGCGTCAAACCGCCGGGAGGCAGGTGTCCGCGCATATGCTGGCAATGTTCTGCGGTTTCGTTACAAACAGCGCGGGTGACGATAAGTTCGTGCGAACGTCCATGCTCATCTCGCCACAGAACAGTGTTGTGGTTTTTCCACTCCGAGATGACCTTACGCAAAGCGTAATTTTCATATGCGTAGCTTTCCTGCTCTTCATCAGATGTGAGCTTCTCCCAACCATCAGATTTTACTTCGGTCAGGCGCAGGGGCGTGAGCTTGATGATCTCTTTCCACGCCCAGCCGGGAAATTCGTCTTTTCTGGACATCAAAATATCCAATGCTTCCTCTTTGGGTTTGCTCATATATTCACAAGCAAGTTCTGCTTTTCCCAACTGTTCAAGCCCCAAACGGCGCGTGCCTGTACCCCTTGCTTTTAGATTTGGAAGATACCATTTGACCGGATCTGTCCATTTTTTCTCCGTTGCCGTAGCAAGAGCAGGAATATTACTCCCTTCTTTCCTTTCGTAGGCAGCGATCTTTTCTTCACAAAGTTTGGCAACTGCTTCACTATCGAGGGCTTTGAGTTCTTTTTCCAGTTCGGGTTCTCGAAGACGAATCAACAAGTCTCGCGCATCTGCCCAGGAACCATGCGCGCTGGCGTAGCGCATCCCTGAAAAGTGAATCACCATATATTGCAACCAATAGGGATAACGTTCAGGTTCTTTGTCAAAACGTTCTTTTATCAGTGCGAGGAGTTCGTACTGATCTTTCCCCTTGAGAGTTTCTTCATATTCAGCAACTTTCCAAAGTGCGATATCACGCACGGTTGGCTCGCCTTCCGGCTCAAATTGGGTCAGGAAATCTTCCTCGGTCATCCCTTCAGGGGTTTCGCCGCGTTTTGCCATCCAGTACCAATCCAGCTTTGGCTTCTCGATACTGTCATAGCTTTTGAGAAAGGCTTTCAGGAAATCGAGTTCCTTATCGAGCATCGGGAGGGTAGTGCCTTCCCAAAATTCAAGTTCCTTTTTCTCCGGCTCAAATTTGGCGTGATTCGGGTCCATGGCTGCCTGCCTGCGCTTGCGAGATTTGATCTTAGCCGCGATCCGTTTACGGTGATTACGCCAATTTTGGATGGTCAGTTCTACGAAATTTTTCTCTCCGCGAATATCCTTGGGCCAGGATTGAATAAAAACCGCGTGCATTTTATTGATCTCTGCCAGTTCTTCTTCGTCGATGGGGTCAAATTCCTTGTAAGAAGCACGGGCATCTGGTTGCACGAAATATTCTTTTCGCTCTACATATGTGTCATATGCCACACGTGCTAGCTTCTCCTGAGCTTTAAGATATTCTTTGCTCTCTTCTTTAATATCCGTTTTGTCTTTATATTCCGCCCATATATCGATCTCGGCAAAAAAGCGTAAAAAGTCACGCAACTTTACTTCCCGCATGGGATAGATCGTTTTGCATAGAAATTCGTTTTGCCAATTGAAATAAACTGGTTTAGCCATTTGTGCTCCTTATGAAAAATAGGGGATAAAGAAGATATAACCATCTTATCATTTTGTCTTACCCTTTACCATGTTTTTTCCTTGTATATTTTTCAGGTCAAGAAAAGGCAACGGGAAAGATATTTTGGGAGGTCAAGCAAAAACTAAAATAGCGGAAGCCATTTCAAATTCCGTGCGAAATAGGCTTTTTTTGCAACTTAAAGTACAATTGGTTTATGAAAATTGAGATTAGCACTAAGCGGGAACTCATCAAAGCAATCTTCATCACAACCTTTGTCAGCATCATCTTCTCAAATATCCTTGTCTGTATTTTTGAGACGGTCTATTCTCCGCCCCTTGCCGCATCAGATATTATCGGTACTACGCTTATCTCTGGGGTTGCTTCTCTATTAGCATCTTCGATCATTTTCTATCAGAATTTTCTTGTTTCTAAAACAAAAACCGATCTGGAAAATGTAAATCGAAGGCTATTGAATGCGCAGAAAAAATTGAGAAAACAGGCAAATACAGATAGTCTGACAGGGCTTTTCAACAGGCGCAGCTATTTCCAGAGCATGAAAAAAGAAATATCGCGCTACAAACGTCAGCAAAGACCATTCTCTTTGCTCTTGATGGATATTGACCATTTCAAAAAAGTTAATGACTCTTTTGGTCATTCTGTAGGAGATGTGGTCTTGCAAAATCTCGCAAGGGTTCTGCTAAAAACCGCCAGAGCACAGGATATTGTGGCTCGCACAGGTGGAGAGGAATTTAGTGTATTACTGCCTGAAGCAAAAAAGGAAGAGGCGGAAGTAATGGCTGAGCGCATCCGGAAAACCGTGAGTAAAAGCGAAATGGGGACTCAAGAAATAGAGATCCAAATCACGATCAGTATCGGTGTTGCAGAAATTTTATTGGACGAAGATGTTGATGCAATATATAACCGTGCTGATCTTGCATTGTATAGAGCAAAGGCCAAGGGGCGAAATTGTGTAGAACTGGCTTAAATTGCGAATCTGCGTTCTCTTCTCTCTAACCTTGTGCTATAATACCGCCCATTGGAGCAAATGATGATTTTAAAAGCCATTTTCAACAATAATAATAACGATAATGATAATTCGACCGACAGGCGTCGGGACGGGCGGTAGTTGCTGCCTGAGTACGAAATCATTTTTCGGACAAACCCTTCGCCCAAAGCAGATGCTCGGGCGATTTTTTTTTGAGATAACTAGAGATTAGAGAGAAGATGATTAGAGAGTAGTGGCGTAATGCGTATTACGTATTGCGTAAGAAGAATACCGCTCCGCCTTGATTTCGATACGGCGACGATGAAACTGTCGCCTACTCAATCAGCGGCTCCGCTAATTTTCATAAAGAACTAGCGGTGGTTGAGTAGCTCCGATGCTTTTCGGAGCGTATCGAAACCATAGCGACATTACGCATCACTCATCACAATTCTCCCTTCTCTACTCTCTCCAAAACACGGAGGCACATCATGTACAAAACTCATTCTTGCGGCGAGCTACGCCCATCCCATATTGGCGAGACCATTACTTTGGCTGGCTGGGTACATAATTTTCGCAATCACGGCGGCGTGACCTTTATCGACCTGCGTGATCGTTTTGGCATCACCCAGATCGTTGGCAACCCCGAAGTGAATGCCGAACTCGCTCCCCTGAAAGCCGCTCGCTCCGAGTGGGTCTTGCAGGTGAGGGGTGAAGTTCGCAAACGCGTCGCGGGCGCAGAGAACCCCAATCTCTGCACAGGCGAGATCGAAGTGGATGTGAAAGAAGTCAAGGTTTTGAATAAGGCCAAGATGCTGCCCATTTTGATCAACAAAGATGAAGAAGTGGATGAGCACCTCCGTCTGAAATACCGCTATCTTGATCTGCGCCGTGAGAGCATGCGCCGCAATATCGAGTTGCGCCATAAAACGACGAAGTTCATTCGAGACTATCTCGACGAAGACCGCTTCCTTGAAGTTGAGACCCCCATTCTCTTCAAAACCACGCCCGAAGGCGCACGAGATTATCTCGTCCCCTCGCGCGTACACCCCGGGCAATTCTATGCGCTGCCACAATCCCCGCAGCAGTTGAAGCAGATGCTCATGGTCGCCAGCGTGGAGCGTTATTTCCAGATCGCTCGCTGCTTCCGTGATGAGGATCAGCGTGGCGACCGTCAGCCTGAGTTCACGCAGCTTGATATTGAGATGTCTTTCGTCGAGCGCGAAGATATTTTGCAACTAATGGAAGGCATGTTCACGACTTTGGTGGAGAAGGTAACGCCTGAGAAGAAGGTTTTCCAGACACCCTTCCCCCGCATCACCTATAACGAAGCAATGGAACGTTTCGGGAAAGATAATCCCGACATCCGCTTTGGGTTGGAGTTGGTGAACGTTGGCGATCTGGTTGCCGAATGCGGCTTTGGCGTTTTTGAAGGCGCTATTGCTTCGGGCGGCGAAGTTCGTGCGATCAATGCCAAAGGTTTGGGCGACTACTCCCGCAAGAAAATTGATGCGCTCACCGATTACGTCAAGAAGGATAGCGAAGCGAAGGGTCTTGCCTATATTGCCCTGACCAGCGACGGACAGATGCGCTCGTCCTTTGCGAAGTTCTTAACGGAAGATGTCAAAGATGCGCTGATTGAACGGTTAGAAGCCGAGGCTGGCGATCTTCTGCTCTTTGTCGCCGACCAAGCCGAAACCACGCTCGATGCCCTTGGGAAGTTACGTGTCCATGTTGCCGATCTGCTCGAACTCCGTGATCCCAACGTGCTCGGTTTCTGCTGGGTTCTCGACTTCCCATTCGTCTTCTGGAACGAAGATGAAAAGCGCTGGGACCCATCCCATCATCTTTTCACTTCCCCGATGGTCGAAGATATCCCCATGCTCGAGAGCGACACGGCGAAGGTGCGCGGGCAGCAATATGACCTTGTCTTGAATAATTATGAGATCGGCGGCGGCTCCATTCGTATCCACAATGGCGAGCTGCAGGAGCAGGTCTTCAAGCTGATCGGCCTTGATCCCGATGTGGCAAAAGAGCGTTTCGGGCACATGCTCGAGGCCTTCACCTACGGCGCTCCCCCGCACGGCGGCATCGCCATCGGCATGGATCGCCTCGTGATGCTCCTCGCC
>CAZOOX010000014.1:27775-36037 GCA_964581545.1 uncultured Anaerolineaceae bacterium | reverse complement strand
CGAAGAAGTCACCATTCAGGGCTGGGTTTATAAACGCACAGGCAAGGGCAAGCTCTCCTTTTTGCTCGTCCGTGATGGCTCGGGCTTTGCGCAATGTGTCGCATTTAAAGGGGATTTGGATGAGGAAGTCTTCGAGACCATCAAGCGGATCCCGCAGGAATCATCCGTTACGATCACGGGGACTGTACGGAAAGACGGACGTGCCCCGGGCTTGCCCGGCGGTTACGAAATTGGGATTTCGTCCCTCAACATCATCCAGTCAGCCGACGACGATTATCCGATGGCGTTAAAAGAACATGGCGCCGACTTTGCACTGGATAACCGCCACCTTTGGCTGCGAATGCCGAGCCAGTGGGCCATCCTGCGCATCCGTGCCACCATCATCTCTGCCGTGCGTGAATGGCTCGACCATAACGGCTTCACCCTCGTCGATACGCCCATCCTGACCCCCGCCGCCGCCGAAGGGACCACGACGCTCTTCGAGACCGAATATTTCGATGAAGGCAAAGCCTACCTTGCCCAAACGGGACAGCTCTACAACGAAGCCAATATCTTCGCCTTTGGCAAAGTCTACTGCTTTGGGCCGACCTTCCGTGCCGAAAAATCCAAAACCCGCCGTCACCTGACCGAGTTCTGGATGGTCGAACCCGAAATGGCATTTTGCGACCTCGATGAACTGATGGATGTTGAAGAAAAATTCGTAACCCATATCGTCAAAAAAGTGCTTGAGAAGAACCGTCCCGAACTCGAATCCCTCGGACGAGACATCTCTGCCCTCGAAAAAGTGGATGGCGATTTCCCCCGCATCTCCTACGACAAAGCTGTTGAGATGATCAAGGAAATTCAGGCAAAAACAGAAGACCCTGCCGAAAAAGAATTCCTCGAGATCGAATGGGGCATGGACTTTGGCGCACGCCACGAAACAGTCCTGACCCAGCAATTTGACAAACCGCTCTTTGTCTATGGCTACCCCACACAAGTCAAAGCCTTCTACATGGAGCCGATGCCCGGTCGCCCCGAAGCCTGCAAAAGCGTAGACTTGCTCGCGCCCGAAGGCTACGGCGAGATCACAGGCGGCTCCGAGCGTATGTCTGACCCCGATCTGCTGCTCGAACGTCTCCACGAACACGGGCTGCCCGAAGAATCATTCAAATGGTATCTTGAGCTGCGAAAATACGGCTCCGTTCCCCACTCAGGCTTCGGCATGGGCATCGAACGCACCGTCGCCTGGATCTGCGGCACAGATCATATTCGGGAGACGATCCCCTTCCCGAGGACGATCAAGCGGGTTTATCCGTAAGTTTGAAGGCTTTTGTGGTCTTTTTTCAACTTATCTTGCTACACTTGGAGGTAAATGGCTTCTTTATTCTCAACTAAGCCTAAAACAAACACAGATTACGCGCACGTTTGGCGTCGAGTACATGAAGTTCATGGGGCAAAAGAGCGAATTGACTTCATGTGGCAAGAAATGCAACCTTATGCAGACTCTAATTTTGCACGCGAGTATCGTTTACATCCATACGAGCGCTCATGGGAGTTGATTTTAGGTTCAACATTATTGCGACGTGGTTTCCAACTAGAACACAAATCACCACGAGGGCCAGATTTCAAGGTTGTGGATAAAAAACGTTTTGTTTGGATTGAGGCTACTGCCCCCAGCTCTGGCATTAGTTGCCCAGATGCCATCCCAGTACCACCAGATAACGCAATGTTTGACTACCCCGAGCGACAGATCATTCTGCGAATTCGTGGTCAAATCGAAACCAAACTTAAACAATTCCAGATATTTGTTCAGAGTAGTTCTGTTAGCAACAACGATTGCTTCGTAATAGCTATTAATGGAATGCAGTTTCATTTTATTGTGGATGATGATACATCACCCGCAATTTTAAAAGCCGTGTTACCTATTGGCGCGCCACAAATTCAGATTAATCGCAAAACAGGTGAAGTTCGTGAAAGCACTATGGAATATCGCCCGACAGTACTCAAAGAAAGTGGCAATGAAGTAATGACCACCTGTTTTCTAAACCCAGCGTATAGCAGTGTAAGTGCTGTTCTATTCTCAGATGCAAACTTCTTGATGGACGCAGATTCAGAATGGGTAAATCGCTCCATTACAGTTGTTCACAATCCGCTTGCGACGAATCCCCTCCCGCATGGCTGGTTTGGACTTGGAAAAGAAATAATTCCCGTTATCAATGACGACACTGTTTCGTGGACAATCACTCAATTCGATTTAAGAGAATAAATACAATTGACCACAGCCGTAAAATCGAGAACAAAAAATGACCAACATCCGCTTAGATATCCCCGACCACTTCCGTGAAGCGGCAGTTGCCCTTTACTACGAAGCCTTTCAAAGCAAATTCGCCAAACTGATCACATTGGATGAAGCACTCAAGATACTTCCTGATCTGCTCAATAGCGAGCAATCCATTTATGCCGTGCAGGACGATCAACTGGTCGGCTTTGCGGGCATTCGACGTTCTTGGACAGATCATGCTCAGGAGACGATCCCCTTCCCAAGGAGGATTAAGCGGGTTTACTCGTAATTTATCACCTAAAGACCAGAGCGTAGCCCCGCTCCTATTTTTTCAAAGGACAAAAATCATGCCCCATTGCATTATTGAACACTCAAAAAGAATAAAAAGTTTATCTTCTCCCATAAAATTAATCGAAGCAGTGCATCAAGGAACTTTCAAATCAGGGCTTTTTCGAGAGGGTGACATAAAGACTAGGGCCATCTCCTTTGCAGATTATCAAGTGGGAAGCACGGAGCTTGGTTTTGTCCATGTCACGGTCAGGATTTTGTCTGGACGCAATGAGGAGCAACGCAGAAAGCTATCAAATTCCGTTTTGACAGAACTCAAAAAACTCAGCTTATCTTCAACTTCAATAACAGTTGAAATTTGTGAAATAGACAAAGAAAGCTACGCAAAAATGATCGTGTAGAAAATAACTCTTTCCAGCCAGCGCACTGTCACCCGCATCTGCGACACCGACCGCATCTGTGAGACGATCCCCTTCCCAAGGAAGACAAAGCGGGTTTATCCGTAATCTCTTACCAACAGCGACTTTCTCACAGTCTCTTTTCCTTTTAAAATCGAGTATACTGAAAACAAGGAAAAGCTTATTTTTATGAGGTAATAATATGACAACCACCGAAATATATTTCAAAATACCAACAAATATACTTTCATCCCTGAACCAGAATAAGGACGAGTTTGCAAAGCAGTCACGCTTATATATCGCCATTGAGCTATTCAAAACGCATAAGCTGTCTTCCGGGCAAGCTGCAGAGCTTGCAGGAATGGGACAGTTTCATTTCTGGATGGAGTTGGGCAAATTGAATATACCGCTCATAGATTATGATCCAGCCGAACTGGAAGATGAATTGAAAAGCCTTAAGCGATGATTATCGTTGCCGATTCTTCTCCGCTTATATCGCTTGCCCTTCTCAATAAATTGAACTTATTAGAAGAACTCTTTGACGAAATCACTATTCCACAAGCCGTTTTTGATGAGATATCATCAACAGAAAAACCTTTCTCAAACACCTTGGAAGAATTTGCAAAGCGTAAAACCAGAAAGGCGCAAAACAAAGTTGCTTTATCCATCCTTGCTGACGAATTAGACTTGGGAGAAGCCGAAGCAATTATTCTCGCTCTCGAAAACAAAATCGACAATATCTTGATAGATGAATACAAGGGCAGGAGAATTGCAAAATCCAAAGGACTTCAGATTATAGGAACAATCGGCGTCCTAATCCAGGCAAAAGAAAATGGCTCCATTAACAATTTGCGTCCCCTGTTAGATAAGCTAATCAGCAACAACATTTATATCTCATCAGGACTATACGAAGAAGCTCTCAAATTGGCTGGGGAAAACTAGCGCACCGTCGCCTGAATCTGCGGCACCGACCACATCCGTGAGACGATCCACTTCACGGAAACATTTAGTCAGGCTCATCCATAATTGTCTTTACTAACAGAGGCTGCAAAAGTTTTTCAGACTTTTGTAGCCTTTTATTTCTCTCCCTACAAATCTATCAACTGGATTCTCAGAATTCCCTACCCAGCCCCAAAACTTTATGGTATAAAGTGCTTAACCCTGCTAAGCAGGTGATGTCGCACTCAAAGTTTTGTACCAACAATTGTATGAAGGGTTCCGATCTCACAGAGATTACGCGATAGGCCTGAGCCAAGGCGAAAGTTCTGCGGTAAGAACCCAACCTGTGAAAGCAGGTTCAAAACATAGCGGCACACGGCATTGGCGGGGTTACCCTTTACAGGGTTTAACAACTGAATAACGGAGAACCAGCGGCTGGATCCTGATTGCTGAGCTTGTCGAAGCACAACAACCACAGGATTACGAGGTGAAGGTTCCGTCCCGCGAGGGACGCGCTAACGCGGCTCAGAAAAACTGAGCTTCGGAAAATCGGATAGATCAGCGGATGCCTTTGGAGTTTGATCACAAACTCCCTTCTCCCTTCCACAGAAAGTATGCTCTGAAAAGCGTGCGGTAACGTGCGCCACAAGGAAAATACAGTGATACAGGTGAAATGCATCTGTTTGTATTTACTGGAAGGGCATCTTTATTTAAACGGACTTCGTTTGCTTAAGGTATGCCTACACAGGCATACCTTTTTTCTTTAACACGCAAAAGGAATGAAAACATGAAAGCAAAGAATCAAGTCCGCAAGAAACGGGTCGCTTTTTACGGGGAAAAACCTATACTTGGAGTATCCATTTTTTCTCCAAGGAGGTCTTTATGACCCTGAATTTCATCCAGGCTAGCAACGATTATCAAATCGTCGCTGAAGCCATCCGCTTCATCGAAGCGCACCAACGCAGCCAGCCCACCCTTGCCGAAGTCGCCGCCAGCGTCAACCTCAGCGAATATCATTTTCAGCGTCTCTTCACACGCTGGGTTGGCATCAGCCCCAAACGCTTTTTGCAATTTCTGACCAAAGAAAATGCCAAACGCCTTCTCGCCAAGAGCAGCCTGCTTGATGCCGCTTATCAAAGTGGGCTTTCGAGCGCCGGTCGTCTGCACGATCTTTTTGTCCAGACAGAAGCGCTTACCCCCGGCGAGGTCAAAGGCAAAGGCGCGGGATTGGAAATCCGTTATGGCAGCCACACCACCCCCTTTGGCGACGCATTCATCGCAGCAACCGAGCGTGGCATTTGCAGGCTTTCTTTCGATCCGGAAAAAGCACTTCATACGCTAAAAGCAGATTTTGGGAATGCTACCCTCGAGCAGGATACCGCCCATACGCGCCCCATAATCGAGAAAATCTTCTCTTCGAAAGGCGACGGAACGCCCCTGCCCCTCCACTTGCGAGGCACCAATTTTCAGATACAAGTCTGGGAAGCTTTGCTGCGCATCCCGCATGGACATTTGGTAGCCTACAATGACATCGCAATGGCTGTCAACAACCCCAACGCCACCCGCGCCGTCGGCACAGCAATCGGGAAAAACCCTATCCCTCTGCTAATTCCCTGCCACCGCGTTATCCGCGCAACGGGCGAATTTGGGCAATACGCCTTTGGCAGCACGCGTAAAAAAGCCATTCTCGGTTGGGAAATGGCAAACGCATAGGTCACGTTTTCAACATAACAAAAAGCGTCACGCTGCAAGCGTGACCTACAAGGAAAAACATGGCAACACTCAACAAAAAAACACTCATCTGGATTGCCCTGATCGCCATCTATCTCATTTGGGGATCAACTTATCTCGCCATCCGTTATGTTGTCGAGAGCATTCCGCCCTTCATGGGTATGGGCATGCGTTTTATCGTTGCAGGCGTGGCATTATATGCGTGGCGCATTGCCAAAGGCGACCCTATCCCTACACGCCGACAATGGCGGGATGCCGGCATTATCGGTTTACTGCTACTCGTTGGCGGGAATGGCTTAGTCGCCTGGGCAGAGCAATTCGTTCCATCGGGGATCGCAGCATTGCTCATCAGCACCGTCCCCATCTGGATGACTTTGCTTGAGTTCTTCCGGCCCGGTGGTGAAAGCCCTACGCTTCGAACCATCATTGGTTTGGTTCTTGGTTTTGGCGGTGTGACGTTGATGATCGGCCCCGGCGAATTAAGCCAGGAAATCGGGGCCCTGCATCCGCTTGGGCTGATCGCTCTCCCCGCTGCGGCTTTGCTCTGGTCCTTTGGCTCAGTTCATAGCAAAAGCACCGATCTACCCGAATCTACGCTGATGACCACGAGCGTAGAGATGTTGGTTGGTAGCGCAGGTTTATTTCTTGCTGCGACATTACAGGGAGAATGGGCACGTTTCTCGCTGGAGAATGTTCATAATGCTTCGTGGATCGGGCTAATTTATCTCTCTATTGTCGGTTCGCTGGGCGGCTTTGTGGCTTATGCCTATTTGCTGAAAAACGCACCAATTTCACTCGTTTCAACTTATGCTTATGTGAATCCCGTCATTGCGCTTTTACTCGGCGCTTGGATCGCCCACGAGTCGTTAAACGGTAGGACTATTCTCGCTGCGGTGATCATTCTCGGGGCCGTGATCCTGATCACGACCGGAAAAGGCCGCTCGAAGCCTGCCCAGCCTAAATTCGCGTCTGACGCGGAGGAAACCCTCCCGACCACTTAATTCACCATTATCTGCGTGTCAACCAACGCACGCAGTTTGGAATATCAATCTATCCAATTACTTTTATAGGAGAAAAAAATGGATACCAAAGAATTACTAGAACGTATTGAAAAAGATAATGTTAAATTTATTTCATTGCAATTCACCGATGTCAGCGGCACAGTCAAATCAGTAGATATGCCTGTGCGCAATTTCCCCGACGCAGCCGAAGACGGCGTTTGGTTTGATGGCTCATCGGTAGCAGGATTTGGGCGCATTCAAGAAAGTGATATGCGCTTGATCGTGGATAAAGACACTTACGCTGTCTTGCCCTGGTCGCCCGAAGAACGCCGCCGCGCACGCGTTTTCTGCGATGTTCACACACCCGACGGTATACCTTTTGAAGGCGACCCGCGCGGCACATTGAAAAGAATGCTAAAGAAAATTGCAGAGCGCGGCTGGACGCTGAATATCGGCGCAGAACCTGAGTTTTTCCTTTTCAAGCGCGGCAATGGCTCTGGCGTTCACCCTGTACCCCATGATATTGGCGGATATTTCGATTTTTCAGCCAACGATGAAGCCGTGCGTGTTCGCACCGAACTAATGGAAGCCCTCGACGAAATGGGCTTGGATATTGAAGTCGGTCACCACGAAGTTGCCCTCGGGCAGCACGAAATTGATTTCCGCTATGACGATGCTTTGCGTATTGCCGATAATATTTTGACCTTGAAATACACGGTCAAGGCAATTGCAGCACAAAATGGTTTGGTCGCTTCCTTCATGCCAAAACCGATCGTTGGTGAAAACGGCTCAGGCATGCACTGCCATCAATCACTCTTTGATGAGAATGGCGAAAATCTCTTCTTCGATGATAGCGATGAATTCAAACTTTCCAAGCTCGCATATAGCTTCATGGCAGGACAGTTGAAACACGCTCGTGCATTAACAGCCGTGGTCGCCCCGACTATTAACTCTTATAAACGCTTGGTACCAGGCTACGAAGCCCCTGTCTATATCGGATGGGCACAAACCAACCGCTCGGCGTTAATTCGTATCCCCCGCCACATCGAAGGACGCGACAAAGCCGTCCGAGCCGAATTGCGTTACCCTGATCCTGCATCAAACCCATATTTGGCTTTTGCCGCTATGCTTGGCGCCGCCCTTGATGGTGTTGATAATGAAATGACTGTTCCTGAACCAATGAACAATATCAATATCTATCATCTCACCCCTGAAGAGCGCGCAGAAAAAGGTATCGAATCTCTGCCCGGCTCACTCGCAGAAGCCATGCGTGAACTGGAAGACAACGATGTGATCAAAGACGCATTAGGCGCAGCCGCTTACGATGCTTTCTCCCGCGCAAAATGGGCAGAGATCGAAGAACATCGTTTGAATGTTTCAGATTGGGAAGTTGAACGTTATTTGGAATCGGCGTAGCTCAGGAATCAGTAAATTAGGGATCAGGAATTAGTAAAAATCCCCTCGAGATGATTATTTTCTCGGAGGGATTTTTATTTTCTGCTTCTTTTTGGGAGGGATGAAAAACCGCTACACACATGATTTGGGCTTGGTTGCCCTAAATTAACATTTTTTCAGCGAAAAGCTTGCTACTGATTTACTGATTTACTGATCTACTGATTTACTGATCTACTGATTTACTGAT
>CAZOOX010000014.1:16467-27675 GCA_964581545.1 uncultured Anaerolineaceae bacterium | reverse complement strand
TACTGATTTACTGATTTACTGATCTACTGATTTACTGATCTACTGATTTACTGATTTACTGATCTACTGACTTACCGTTCACTAACTTCCATCATTCGACAAAATGTACACAATTCATGCGCAGATGTTGGCTGCCCGCAAGTGGGGCAAATATGTAAATTGGGGACAATCTCGGTAGTCGGTTCGGCGAAGAGTCCCTTCTTTTTAGCAGAAAGGAATTTCGTAAAGAAATGTATTTTTGCTCCAGGGTGTTCATTCTCTAATTGGTTGAGTATTTCTTTATACTGTGTCGAGGTCGAGCCTACCGCAAAGGGGCATTCATCGTAGATATATTCGATGCCCCGCAAAAGGGTGTAGGCTGCCATCTCACGCTCGTAAAAACGGAACAAAGGCTTTACTTTGCGCGCCAGACCATCCCTTTCTACCAAAACAGGATGCTGACGGATCAGATAATCACCATTCCACTGAAGAGTATTCGAGAAAAGAGTCGCGGCTTCGTCATCGAGATTATGCCCCGTGGCGAGAACATCGTATCCAAAGTCGCGGGCAATGCGATTCATCTCATGTCTTTTTATCAGTCCACAAGATGAGCAGGGTTTATCCCGTCCGCGCCGTGTCTCTTTGGCGAGGGTGGGTAGATCTGTCCCGTAATCCGATGCCAAATTGACAATGTGCAATTTCAAATCACGGGCGTTGGCGAACGCTGAAGTTAGTCGTTGAGATTCGGATGAGTAGTTGATTCCCTCGTCAATGCCAAGGGCGATATAAAGTCCATCCGCCTGATAGCCGAGAATATTGAGCATATCCCAAAGGGCGAGAGAATCCTTTCCGCCAGAAACAGCGACAAGGATTTTCTCATCGGGTGTGAACATTTTATATTTTTCGATGAATTTCTGCGTTTGCTCGGGGAGCCATTGCAAAAAATCATCTTTGCATAGCCCCATATTGTGCTGACGCATATTGATAACGGCTTTTCCGCCGCATTTTTTACATTTCATAGTCAGTTGATTAGAGAGTAGGGAGCAGGGATTAGTGACGAACGAAAACTGCTTCCTAATTACCTAATTCCTATTTCCTGAGTTATCCACCGGAGATGACGGAGACGAGTTTGATGATGTCGCCATCTTTGAGAATAATATCTTCGGTGACAAGCTCGCCATCACGCACACAGATGATGGATTCGGGGAGAATTTCGAGTTTATTGAGGGCAGCAAGGATGGTGCTGCCGGCTTTTACTTCGTATTTCTCATTACGTAAAATGATAGTGGATGTTTTATTCATAATTTACCTTTAGGTTGCGATTTTACCACTTCTTGCTTTACAATCATCCTAGGAAAAGTGGTAAAAAAGCCAAAAGGAAAATCTATGCGCATCGGCATGATGGCTGACACCTATAAACCCTATGTCAGCGGTATTACAAATTACATTTCTCTCAATAAACGCTATCTTGAAAAAGCAGGGCATGAGGTCTTTGTCTTCACCTTTGGCGGTCTCGATTATCAAGACGATGAAAGCAATATCATCCGCTCGCCGGGCAAACCTCTGATAGATACGGGGTTTTATCTAAATTTTCGCTATAGCAATGAAGCAAAAGAGTTGCTCCAGACAATGGATGTTGTCCATGTCCACCACCCTTTTTTAAGTGGCTTGCTGGCACTGCGTTATTGCCACCCTCATAAAATCCCGATCATATTCACGAATCACACCCGTTACGATCTCCTCGCTCAAGCTTATATTCCCCTACTCCCAGAAATCGTTAGCGACACACTCCTTGAAACCTATATCCCTCCTTACTGCGAAGCCGTAGATATGGTCATCTCACCTTCTCAAGGCATGGTAGGTATCTTGCAACAACTCCAAGTTGAAACTAATATTGAAGTTGTTCCCAATGGTGTTGAATTACAACGCTTTCACAAGGCAAAGCCGCTTTCGCGTGCAGATTTTGGTTTCACTGATAGCGATATCCTTCTGGTTTATGCCGGACGTTTGGGACCCGAAAAAAATCTGAGCTTCTTGCTACAGTCCTTCATCGGTGTGGCACAGGCGTTGGATAATATCCACCTGCTCTTTGTTGGGGATGGTCCCATACGTGAGAAAATTGGTCAACAAGCTGCCCAAAGCAATGTTAATGAGCGCATCCACTTTGTCGGGATGATTGAATATGATAAGATGCCAAGCTATTTACGCATGTGCGATATCTTCGTTACCGCATCCATCGCAGAAGTACACCCGCTTTCAGTCATCGAAGCCATGGGCGCTGGGCTTCCAGTTCTTGGAATCCACTCTCCGGGTGTAGGCGACATCGTTGAAGATGGAGTCACGGGCTTCCTAAGCAATGAAGACCTAGCAGCTTTTGCAGCAAAAATGACAAGCCTCTGTTTACAAAATGACCTGCGGGAAAAAATGAGACGAACCGCTCGGCATACTTCTGCCCTATATGCAATCGAGCGTACCACCAAATTGATGCTCGCACATTATGAAAAAATGGTAGCAAACGCGGGTCAAAGTAAACAGGGTTGGGACGTAAAATTATACGAACTCCTGGAGCGCATTCTGCCATGAGCAAGCATAATCAAAAAATTGGGCGTTGGGGCGAGCAAGTCGCTGCAGAGTATTTGCAAAACAAGGGATATGAGCTTGTGGATAGGAACGTCCGCACCCCTTATGGGGAGATCGATCTTATTCATCAGCGTGATGGAATCACGTTCTTCGTCGAAGTCAAAACGCGGACTTCGGCTGGCTACGGGTATCCTGAAGATTCTATTACGCCCCGAAAACAGCAGCACATGTTTGATTGCGCGGAGCATTATGCCCAAGAGCATAAGTTGGAGCATTGGCGAATCGATGCAATCTCTGTAGAGGGGAAACCTTCGGGGAAGAAACCGAAGATCACGCATTTTGAAGACATTTTGTAGTTAGATTGGTTCAATCTTGAAGATTGAACCAATCTCTCCTAAAGGTAGACATTTTGACAGAAAAACTCCCCCTCATCGCAATTATCGGTCCCACCGCAGTTGGGAAGACGGAACTCTCTCTCCAGCTTGCAGAGCGTTTTAATGGCGAGATCATTTCATCTGATTCGCGGCTTTTTTATCGCGGTATGAATATTGGCACGGCAAAGCCCTCGGCAGCGGAGATGGCGCGAGTGCCCCACCATCTGATCGATGTATCTGATCCCGATGAAACCTGGTCTTTGGGGCAATTTCAAAAAGCAGCTTCTGAAATTATTGAGGGTATCGTTGCACGCGGAAAATTGCCTTTTCTCGTTGGTGGGACGGGGCAATATTTTAGAGCAGTAACCGAAGGCTGGCTTCCGCCAGAAGTAAAGGCAGATGAGCGGCTTCGTGGGGTATTGGAAAGAGAGAAAGAGGAAAGAGGGGCGCAATGGCTACACGACAAATTAGGTGTTTTAGATCCTGAAGCAGCTGAGAAAATTGATTATCGCAATGTGCGCAGAACAATTCGTGCATTGGAGGTCATTTTAACAACCGGCAAAAAGTTTTCGGTTCAGCGGAAACAAAGTGGGAAATCGCCCTACAACTTGTTGACGATCGGGTTGAAACGTCCGCGCCCGGATTTATATGAACGTGTCGATTTGCGAATCGAGATGATGTTTGAAGCGGGGTTACTGGATGAGGTGCAAAAACTGCTCGAGGCAGCGTATGCACCAGAGTTGCCGAGCATGTCTGCTTTGGGGTACCGAGAGTGTGTGGCGGTATTAAAGGGTAAGATGACTCAGGATGAAGCGATCACGCAAATGAAACGGGTCACGCGGGTTTTCGTACGGAGGCAAGCCAATTGGTTCAAAGATAATGACGCGGGCATCACGTGGTTCGACGCGGGCGATACAGAGCTTTTCATCCAGGTAGAGCAAGAAATTATCAAATGGTTAGTTAAAATTTAATTTTAGGGGTTTTATCCTGTATAATAGATAAAGCCAATAGCCAAAATCAATTGAATATAGGAGGAGGTTCCCCAATGGAGCAAGTCTGGTTAAAGAATTACGATGAAGGTGTTCCGCACAGTGTCGATTATCCACAGAAACCTTTATTCCACTTTTTAGAAGAAGCTGCCAAAAAATACCCCGACAAAGCATGTACTATTTTTAAGGGTGCGAAAGTTTCTTATAAAGAGATGAATGAGATCACCGATGCTCTCGCTGGTGCTCTGGCAGGTTTAGGGGTAAAGAAAGGCGACCGCGTAGGCGTTTTTATGCCGAATACGCCCCAATTTGTGATGGCTTATTATGCTGTCTTGAAAGCTGGCGGCGTTGTAGTGGCATCGAACCCCCTATATACTGCAACTGAAATTGCACATCAGGCAAATGATGCGGACATCGAAATAATGCTTGTGATGAGCAATTTTTATGAAACGATCCAGTCTGCACGAGATAAAACTAAAATAAAAAAAGTCATTGTTACCAATCTCAAAGAAACACTCCCTGCTTTGACACGCGTTCTTTTCACCTTGGCTGTAGAAAAGAAAGGCGGACATCGCATTGAGGGTGGTTTGGCAGAAGGCGATATCTGGATGCAGGATCTACTCGCCAAATATAAAGCTTCGGATCGCCCGCGTTTGGAGATCGGTCCCGATGACCCATGTTTGTTCCAGTATAGTGGCGGAACAACGGGTGTTCCAAAAGGCGCAGTTGCTTTGCATCGCAATATTGTTGCCAACGCTTTGCAAATTTCCAGTTGGATGACAAACCTTGAAGAGGGTAAAGAAGTTGTTCTAATGGGCATTCCTCTTTTCCATGTTTATGGCATGGTTGCAGGGATGAACTTTGGCTTTGCAAATGGTGCTACTTTGGTGATGGTTCCCAACCCACGCGATTTGAAAGATGTTTTGGAAAATATCAGCAAATATCGCGCTTCGATTTTCCCAGGCGTACCAACGCTCTATAATGCGATCAATAATCACCCTGATGTGTTGGAAGGGAAATATGATCTTTCATCCATCAAAGCTTGTATCTCTGGCTCTGCTGCACTCATGCGCGAAACAAAAGATAAATTTGAAGAACTAACTGGCGGAAAAGTCTTCGAGGGTTATGGTCTTTCTGAAGCACCAACTGCCACCCACTGCAACCCCTTTGATGGTGCAAATAAAACCGGTTCCATTGGTATGCCACTCCCCGATGTTGATTGCCGTATTGTCAGCCTGGATGATGGTGAAACTGAAATGGCCATTGGCGAGATCGGTGAAATTGTTCTTCAAGGCCCGCAGGTGATGCATGGCTATCATAATATGCCTACAGAAACTGCAAACTCCTTGCGTGAGTGGAATGGTGAAACCTGGCTATACACTGGCGATATTGCTCGCATGGACGATGAAGGCTATTTCTATATCGTTGACCGCAAAAAAGAATTGATCAAGCCAGGTGGTTTCCAGGTTTGGCCGCGTGAAGTAGAAGAAGCGATCTCTGACCATCCGAAAGTTTTGGAAGTTGGCGTAGCCGGTATCCCTGATCCCTATCGTGGTGAGACAGTGAAAGCATGGGTTGTTGTAAAGGAAGGCGAAACGCTAACCGTAGATGAAGTTAGAGATTTTGCCAAAGAAAAATTGGCTAAGTATAAAGTCCCCTCGCATGTTGAATTCCGTGATGAATTACCCAAAACAACTGTCGGCAAGATTTTGCGTCGTGAGTTGGTGCGGCAACATAAAGAAGCTGGTGAATAGACAATATCCAGTAATCAGTAAACAGTAGCATATAAGACTTCCGAAGTTTTGAAAACTTCGGAAGTCTTTTTTATTGGATTACAGAATCAAAAAAGGAGGCTTTCGTAAAGAAAGCCTCCTTTTGAGTTATATACTATTACGCAGCTTGTGGCGTGCCGCTTTTCTTCTCGAAGGGTGGCGGGAAGATAGCTTCAAACTCTTCGCGGCTGATATTCTCGTTTTCCATCAATGCTTCAGCAACGGCATTTAATTCTTTTCGATATTTCTTTAGAATGCGTCTAGCCGTTTTATAGGCTTCATCTACCATTTTGCGAACTTCAGCATCAATTTTTTCCGCGATTGCATCTGAATAATCACGCTGTTCTGAAATCTCACGGCCCAAGAAAACCAATTCTTCTTTTTGTCCGTAAGTCATTAAGCCCATTTCATCGCTCATACCAAGGCGAGTGACCATTGTGCGTGCCATTCGAGTGACCTGCTCAAGGTCGCTGGATGCGCCCGAAGTAATATCATCAAAAGCTTCTTCTTCGGCAACACGCCCACCAAGAGCGTATGCCAGCGTTGCTTTCATCTTTTTGCGAGATTGAAGCATCCGTTCTTCGTCGGGGCGGAACCAGGTTACGCCACCAGCTTGTCCACGTCCAATAATGGTCACTTTCTGAACAGGATCAGCTTCTGCGAGAGCATTGCCAACGACAGCATGCCCAGCTTCGTGATAAGCGATGATCAATTTTTCTTCTTCTGATATCAAGCGAGATTTTCGCTCAGGTCCCATCACCACACGTTCAATCGCTTCTTCCAACTCACCCTGACCAATTGATTTTTTATTACGTCGCGCAGCTAAAAGCGCACCTTCGTTGATCAGATTTTCAAGGTCTGCGCCTACAAATCCAGGGGTGCCGCGAGCGAGAGAACCTAAATCTACTTCGGGGTCAAGGGGTTTGCCTTTGGAATGAACCTGAAGAATGGCTTCACGTCCTTTCATATCGGGGCGATCCATCATTACGCGTCGATCAAAGCGTCCAGGGCGCAGCAAGGCAGGATCAAGGATGTCCGGGCGGTTGGTTGCCGCGATCATAATTACGTTGGTATCTGTATCAAAACCATCCATTTCAACAAGCATCTGGTTAAGGGTTTGCTCACGTTCATCATGCGAGCCGCCTAATCCGGCACCACGTTGTCTACCAACAGCATCAATTTCATCTACAAAGATGATACAGGGCGCATGACGCTTGGCTTGGTCAAAAAGGTCGCGAACACGGCTTGCGCCAACACCAACGAACATTTCAACAAATTCTGAACCAGAAATGGAGAAGAAAGGAACACCGGCTTCGCCTGAAACCGCTTTTGCCATTAAAGTTTTACCTGTTCCCGGTGCACCGACCAAGAGAACGCCCTTGGGGATACGTGCTCCCAGTTGGATAAATTTCTCCGGCTCTTTCAGGAACTCGACGATCTCGCCTAATTCTTCTTTTGCTTCGTCAGCACCAGCCACATCTTCAAAAGTGACGGTGGGATTCTCGCCCGTAAACATGCGTGCGCGAGATTTACCAAAAGACATCGCCTGATTATTACTCCCCTGCGCCTGACGGAACATAAAGATAAGGAAGCCCGCCATGAGAATAACGGGAAGAAAATAAAGCGCGCTTGTTAGAAATCCAGCCCATGCACTGGGGGCTTGCGCTTCTATCTTGATTTTTTCAGAAGACATAGCTTCTGGAGAAACGCCTAAATTAAGCAACTGCTCAACAAAAGAGCTTGATGGCTCCTTATGAGAAAGACGCTCTATTTCATCTTCGCCTGTTCCATAAACAGCAATAACTTTATTATCTTCCTGAATACGAATACGGCTAATATCTCCATCTTGTACAGCACGCGCAAGTTCGTTGATCGTGAGCGTGTCATCCGTTCCTGTATCTTGTCTTACGTTCATAAAGACCATTGCAATAATTGCAATGAAAAGTAAAACGTAGACAAAATATGATTGATTTCGTTTTGATTCCACAGAATCCTCCTATAGATTGAAAATTATACCAATCTATACCGTAAAAAACTCATTATCCTAAAATTCATATATTTTTCTAAGATAATATTTAGCCACTAAATAGATGGTTTCTTGATACAAAAAATTACTTGATCTGCAACTCAACAGGGCAATGATCAGACCCCATCGCATCGTCGTGAATAATCACATCTTCCACACGGGGAAGCAAGTTTTCAGAGATCAAAAAATAATCGATCCGCCAGCCTACATTTCGTGAGCGTGCCGCAGCACGATAAGACCACCACGAATACTGTTCTTTGTCCGGGTAAAGCGCTCTAAAAGGGTCAACAAAACCATTTGCCAGATACTTATCTATCATCGCGCGCTCTACAGGTAAAAAACCAGAAGTTTTATGATTGGATTTGTGATTTTTCAAATCAATTTCATTATGAGCTGTGTTGAAATCGCCAGTGATTATGATTGATTCACCGGCTGCATGGAGAGCGTTACATTGTTCTAATAAATTCTCGTAGAACTCAAGTTTATATTCCACGCGATCGTGCCCACGCTGTCCATTCGGGAAATAGATATTGTAGAGATAAAAATCGGGGAAGCGGGTACGGATCACACGCCCCTCTACGTCGAAACGCTCTTCGCCTAATCCCAAGCTCATTTCAAGAGCGTTCTCTTTTGTCCATGTTGCAACGCCACTATAGCCTTTTTTCTCAGCAGGATTCCAGACAATTTCATAACCAGGAACTTTCCGCTGTTCTACAGTTAATTGCTCTGGTAAGACACGTGTTTCTTGCAAACACATCACATCGGGCGATTGCTCTACGATCCACTCAAGCACACCTTTTTTTAGCGCAGCCCTTAATCCATTCACATTCCAGGTAATTATTTTCATTTTTGCTACTCTCTTCTATGGTAAACTTGCCTTATATTTTTATTAGGGATTAACTTTATGAAAGATGAAATAAAAAATATTCTTTGTATTGAAGACGAACCAGAAATGATCGAGTTGGTTCGGCTGATTCTCGGTCGACATGGCTTCAAAGTACAAGGTGCAGACGGTGGCAAAGAAGGGCTTGAAAAAGTCAAAAAAGATCCGCCAGACCTGATTTTACTCGACTTAATGATGCCAGATGTAGACGGTTGGGAAGTATACCAGCAAATAAAAGCCGATGAAAAGACCAACCATATCCCTGTTATCATCGTTACCGCAAAAGCACAAAATATAGACAAGGTGCTCGGGCTTCATGTCGCAAAAGTAGATGATTACATCTCCAAACCCTTTAGTCCTCAAGCTCTTCTCGAAAGCGTCCAAAATGTTTTAGGACTACCAACTTCTTAACTATCTCTAAACTTACCAGGCAGGGCGGCTTTTCGCCCTGCTTTTTTATGCCTATGTCTCGTATCATTCACGTCCGCAATCTGGATATTCCCTCCCAAACGCCTCTACAGATCAAATACTGCGACTCCTTTCTCTGCCGTTTACGCGGATTAACCTTTCGGCCAGAACTTTCGCGAACCGAAGGCTTGCTACTGGTTCAAAAACAGGATTCTCGCGTCGACACCTCCATCCACATGCTTGGCGTTAGCTTTGATCTTGCAGTGATCTGGATCAATTCATCCATGCGGGTTGTCGATAAAGTTTTGGCAAAAAGCTGGCGTTTGGCATATGCACCAAAAGAAGCCGCACAATATATTTTAGAAATTCATCCCGACCGCTTAGATGATTTTGAGATCGGAAACAAGGTCAAATTTGAAGATGTTTAAACGATACTCCCCTGAATTTGCGAGGAGGGCGATAGCCCGACAAAGCAATCTCGTCAAATATGAGACTGCTTCGTCTCAAAAACATGCTCCTCGCAGAATCATCCCAAAAATTATTCGTTTTATTGCTGTATTTTTTATAGCTATACTTATGCTATTTCCCCACACCGTTTTAGCACAAGAAACTGAAGAAGGGCCTACCTATATTGTTCAGGCCGGCGATACGCTTTGGGATATAGCCTCACGTTTTAATGTCGATCTTGATGAGCTAATGACGGCCAACGATCTTGAAGATGGCAATCTTGTCGTCGGACAAGAAGTTGTCATTCCAGGTTTAGAAGGCGTGAGCGGCGTGCTACGCGCGGAAACTGTCCCTTACGGAGATAATCTCCGCTCCTTGCAACGACGTACACAGGCTCCACAAAGCGTGCTGCGTAAGCTGAACCGGCTCGTTAGCCCCACCGAACTTTATGCAGGGGTCAGTCTGATCGTTCCCGTAGATGTAGAAGCTTCTCCGCTGGCAGCAAAAGCATCCCTGCATTCAGGAGATACCTTGCTCGAAGAAGCTGTGCGCCAGAATAGCGATATTTGGACATTGGCAGCGATCAACAGCCTTGAAAATACATCTGCTGCACTTCCAGGTGAGATACTATATACCCCTGCTGAAGAAGAAACAGCAAGCAATGCCAATGGTCTGCCGGCAGCGTTTTCTTCTGCAACGGTTTCCTCTTTGCCCCTTATACAAGGTAGTACGGCTGTGATCAGGGTTCATACGGCTGAAGAAGTTTCTCTTTCGGGCGCATTGACTTCAGATAGAGAATATGAACTTAAATTTTTTCCTGATGGTGAAGGCGGCTTTGTTGCCTTGCAAGGTGTTCACGCAATGGCAGAACCGGGCGCATATCCTCTTAGGCTAGAAGCAACTTATTCCGATGGGAGCGTGGAATCTTACGAACAAATGGTCTTGATCGCATCAGGTGGGTACAGCAACGAAATAATTCCTGTGCCATTAGAAACTCTCGCACCTACCACACGCGAAAAAGAAGATGGTGAATTACTGCTCATTGTCTCTCAAGCTAGCTCAGAAAAATTATGGGATGGCATTTTTGTAGACTCCACATCTCTAGGCTGTTGTAATTCTTATTATGGCACTAGGCGTGAATACAGAGATGTTAGTGGAAGTACAGATTATAACTATTATGGTTTTCACAGCGGGATTGATTTTTTCGGGGGGACGGGTGTGCCAATTAGCACCGCAGCGAATGGCGTGGTCGTTTTTGCAGGCGAGACAATTGTGCGTGGAAATGCGACTATCATAGATCACGGCTGGGGTATTTTCTCTGGCTATTATCACCAATCAGAGAGCTATGTTCAAACAGGAGATCAGGTTGAATCCGGGCAGGTGATCGGTTTGGTCGGAGCAAGCGGACGTGTAACGGGCGCACATCTTCATTGGGAGGTATGGGTCAACGGCGTACAGGTTAACCCAATGATTTGGTTGGAGAAAAGCTTTCCATAATGAGAAAGTCACGTTGAAAACGTGACCTACGAATTAATGTGCGTGTAGGTCACGCTTATAGCGTGACTGACAACTAAGTACGGACTTTAGGGAAGAAGATAGTCGAGACAAAAAAATGATCGGGAGACCTCAGCAAGCCTAAAACACACCCGTCACTTTGTTCCGAGTGCAAGTGGCGAAGCGGTTTTTCATCTCCCTTCCCAGCTTTGACAAATTAATCCCTCCCTGCTATACTGCAAAGCGTTAGATATGG
>CAZOOX010000014.1:14339-16367 GCA_964581545.1 uncultured Anaerolineaceae bacterium | reverse complement strand
CCCTTTAAGGTCGAATTTTTCCATGTTTGCCATTCCATACCGGATAGCGTCGGCTTGGGGATCACTTCGCCAGCGGGATTGGTTGTTCATGTGAGTGACTATAAATTTGATCATACTCCTGTGGATGGATGGCCTACTGACTACGCGAAATTGGCAGAGTTCTCCCAACGTGGTGTGGACTTGCTGCTCGCTGACTCAACAAATGCTACTCGCCCCGGCTGGACACGCTCCGAGATGGTCATTGGCCCAGCACTTGATACCGTTTTTGAAAATGCGCCTGCCCGAATCATCGTGGCGTCTTTTGCTTCACAAATATCGCGTATGCAGCAAGTTGCTGATGCAGCAGTAAAGCATGGACGAAAACTGGCCTTCGTTGGGATGAGCATGGTAGATAACTCAAAGTTGGCGATTAAGATGGGTTATCTTGATGTTCCGGTCAACACTTTGGTCAGCCTTGACCAGGCTCTGGGAATGAAAGGAAGAGATGTCGTTTTGATGGGCACAGGTTCCCAGGGCGAGCCTTCTTCTATCATGGGCAGATTAGCAACAGGCACGAACAGACATTTTGGCTTGAAATCAGATGACACAATTGTGCTCTCTTCGCACCCCATCCCTGGAAATGAAGAATCCGTGAACAAAACGATAAACAGCCTTTTGCGGCGCGGAGCAACGGTTATTGATGATACCCTCCTCCCCATCCACGTTTCGGGTCATGCCAGCCAGGAAGAAATGAAACTTTTGCTTAATCTTGTGCGCCCAAAGAACTTTATCCCCATGCACGGCGAACTTCACATGCTCAAACGCCACGCCTTGCTCGCTGAAGAAATGGGTGTTGATCCTGAAAATATCCAGATCGTTGAAAATGGGCAACTAATAGAGCTTGCAAAAGGCAAATTAAATCTTGGAGAACGGATCCCCGGTGGATACGTTTTTGTAGATGGACACAGCATCGGTGATATTGACCATAAAGTGATGCGCGAACGCGAACGTCTGGCTCAAGGCGGCATCTTCTTGATCGACCTGAATATTGATAAATTTACAGGCAAACTGATGCATGATCCTGAAATCATCACACGTGGCTTTGTCTCCCCCGAAGAAGCTGAGGCTTTGGTGCCCGTTGTTCAGAAAAAAGTTATAGACATGATCGACGGTGGTCTGGATGACCGAAAAACGATCATGAACGCGATTCGTTCTTTCTTATATAACGAGACCAAACGAAAGACAATGGTTTTTGTGACTTTGAGCAAGGTTTAGGGTCAGGAAATCAGGGGAGCAGGGATTAGGAATCAGGACGGGCGACTGCGATGCAGTCGCCCGTTTTTTTGTTTACTTATTCCCCTCAAAAAAGGTTGTTGTTACCTCCCCATCCATGCTGACATTTTCTCTCTTAAAGACCTTCGCGAAGGTCAGCCAGAGAATTTTTATATCCAGCCAAAAAGACTGGTTATCTACATACCACAGGTCAAGCTTGAACTTTTCGTCCCAAGAAATGTTGTTGCGGCCGTTAATTTGAGCCCAGCCAGTGATGCCGGGCAAAACATCGTGTCGGCGCATTTGCTCATCGCTATAGAGGGGCAAATATTGCATCAGAAGCGGGCGGGGACCGACCAGGCTCATTTCGCCGCGCAAAATGTTGAGGAGTTCGGGCAACTCATCAATGCTGGTCGTGCGGAGAAAACGCCCAAAGCGAGTCATCCGTTCGGCGTCCGGAAGCAAGCTTCCATCAGGAGCGGTGCGGTTTGTCATCGTCCTGAATTTATAAATAAAAAATGCTTTTCCCTTATACCCTGGTCGCTCTTGTTTAAAGAGAATTGGGGTGCCGTGAAAAAGACGCACAAGAATTGCTACAATGAACAAAATAGGCGAAAAAAGAAGAAGACCCACAAAAGCTACGAGCAGGTCAAAAAGGCGTTTTAAAATTCTTTGCATACGTTGATTTTACCAAAAAAGATGGTATAGTTTCAGCAGGAGAAAATCATGAGTGAAAGAATTTTAGTGATCGAAGATGACCCCGCTATTTTGAAATTA
>CAZOOX010000014.1:0-14239 GCA_964581545.1 uncultured Anaerolineaceae bacterium | reverse complement strand
AAACGTATCCCGGTTTTGGAATTTGCTGATCTCAAACTGGATACTGGCTCTCGGCAGGCTTCTCGTGGTGAGCGAGTGATCTCATTGACCGCCAAAGAATATGAATTGCTAGACCTTTTTATGCGGCATCCGCGTCAGGTTTTGACTCGTGAAGTGATCTTTGACCGCGTGTGGGGATATGATTTTGGCGGAGAGAGCAATGTACTTGAAGTCTATATTCGCTATTTGCGGCAAAAGCTGGAAGATGGCGGAGAAGATCGCTTGCTCCAGACAGTGCGCGGCGTTGGTTATGTAATTCGCGAAACACCCTAAATGCGTATTGCGTAAAAGGTATTTCGTGACGATTTCGCGATTATACATTACGCAACACGCACTCGATAATGCTACGCGCCAGACTTACACTACTGTATTCAACGCTTTTGGGGGGTGTTTTATTGCTTTTTGGCATGGCTGTTTATGCCCTTGTCAATGTCACACTGATCGAGCAAATTGATGAGCTGCTTGATAATACAGCAAAAGAAATTCTAGAAGTTGCACGTGTTGATTCTGTAGGTGAGCTGACTATTCTCCATTTGCCCCCACTGGATATGGCGACCAATATCTATGTGCAGGTTTGGGATCGTGAAGGGCGCCTCGTTTCATCATCACTTGATCGTGATGAGTTTTCAGAGCCTTTAAATATCAGCGGACTAATGGCTCTCGAAACCGATTTTCGCAGCATCAAATATCATGACGTTCCTCTACGTGTGATGAGCGTCCCCCTTAGTGTGGGAGGACGTGGAGCGGGGACAATGCAAGTCGCAACAAGTTTGGCCGTTATTGATTCCGTGCGTGAAGAGTTACTCTATATTTTGATCATGACAGCTATCTTTGCTGTCATTCTCGTGGGGATCGGCTCGTGGTTCACCATTGAGCGTTCTTTGGCTCCACTCGACACAATCGTGGAAACTGCGGAACAAATTAATAGGGCCGATGACCTTTCTCGCCGTATTCCTCATAAACATTTACCCAACGATGAAGTTGGGCAGCTTGTACTCACCTTTAATCAGACGCTTGAACGCTTGGAAACAATTTTCACTTCGCAGCAGCGTTTTTTAGCAGACGTAAGCCATGAACTACGCACACCTTTAACAGTTATCAAAGGAAATGTCGGACTGATGCGACGTATGGATACCGTTGATGAAGAAACCCTCGGCAGTATTGATGAAGAGGCTAATCGTTTAACTCGCCTTGTCGGCGATCTACTCCTTCTCGCGCAGGCAGAAACAGGCAATATCCCTCTTCAGAAAGAAAAACTGGAACTTGATAGTCTCCTTTTTGAAGTTTTACAGGAAATGCATGTTTTAGCTGAAGGGAAAGTAAAGATCAAATTGACAGAGATCGACCAGATCCAAATTCTGGGGGATAGAGACAGGCTCAAGCAAGTCTTGCTAAATCTTATCTCAAACGCTGTTCAATATACGCCTGAAGGCGGTGATATTAGCTTGAGCCTGTCAAAGAAAAAGAAAAACGCTTGCCTGCTGATCCATGATACGGGGCCTGGCATCCCGGTAGAGGATCTACCACATATCTTCGAACGTTTTTACCGTACTGAAAAATCTCGTACTCGGTCCAAAAATGCTGGTTTTGGTTTGGGACTCTCTATTGCCTATTGGATAATAGAAAAACATAAGGGGAAAATCAATGTAGAGAGCAAAGAGGGAGAAGGTACGACTTTTGAGATTTTATTACCTTTTCTTTAGTATCTCCCCTCAACATCCAGCTTACTGACTATCTCTTGCTTGTGCGCAAAGACTCGCTCCGCCGTGTCCTAGCCACTCATCTAAACGCGCGCTTGTTGAGGCTCCTTGCAAGGCATCTGCATAAATGCCACTCCCCCAATAAGCATAACGTTGCGTTTCATTTGCCCAGGATGACTCAGTTCTGGGGATAACACCAATCCCGCCGTTGTAGCCTGCAAAGGCAAGACGAGCGTTTCCACTTGCTGTTTCCAGTGATTTTTGCAGATAACCGAGTCCGCGCAAAGCATTTGTGTCAGGATAGTAGGGGTTTTCTCCGCTTTCAAAATGATATGGCATGACCTGAAAAAGTCCCATTGCCCCAGCGCCAGAAGTAGCGCGAGGATCGCCACAGGATTCAATTTGCATAATGGTCGCGATCAGATTTGGGTCTAATCCTGTTTCGGATGCCCATGCCATAATTTTATCGCCCCAAAAATCAATTTCAGGTGTAAACAAAGGGGAAATGCCCGGATGATCGGCATACTGCCCATCAAGGGAAGCAGGCTGACTTCCCGCTTGTGCCGATGTATTTAATCCGCTCAGAAAAAATACGAGTAAGGCCGCAACGACAACAAAGATCAGAGGAGGGAATAAAGATGCCGGGGAGGAGGTGCGGACTTCGCTACCATCCCAATAATTTTCATCAGAATAGTCATCGTCTTCTGCGTAATAATCCTCCTCCTCGAAATAATCATCATCATACATGGTTCAATTTTACTAGAATTCCTGGTTATGCCTATCTCTACTATCAAATTTCTGTTGTTGTCTTGCGCTCGATGCAGAGAGGTTATGGTAAGTTGGTTCGGCGTTAAAGCTGGGCTGGGAACGAGGTTTCGGGCTGGGACGGCGCGTAGACGCTGTGCGATTGACTGGCTGTCGATAGCTGCGCTTATTGGTCGCTTTTGTTGTAGATATTCTTCTTCGTTTTTGAATATCCTGACTGAATAGACGTTCACCAGCAATGGAAAATGTACCAATGATGAGAACCCGAATGAGCCAAACCATAACAGCAACAAAAATAGGAACAACCTTTGTCATCGTTGTAGAACTAACGACAGCTGTTCCTACGTGGCCATTTTGGGCAATAGCAATGGAAACGCCCCACCATGTAAGCATGGCATTCATTACTGCGGCAAGAAGCCAGGCGCCAAAAAGATACCAGACTTCTGCTGGCTCGTCATCTCCTTGTTCGGGGGTGAAAAGACGGGCAACACCCGCAAAATCGATCCCGCAAAAGGCGATGGCGAGAATGGTTGCCCAGCGAATGCCCATAAAGCGCAGTTCTCCGAGAACATCTCTCAACGCAAAGTCTGTAGAGCTAAAATTGAATATTTCGAAAGCGAGCAAAGCAGCCATGATCATCACTCCCCAAGTAGCGCCACGCTCTAGTGTGCGGCCATTCAGGAATGTAGGTCCATTAGAATTACGAGATTTTGTCTTCATTTTGATCTCCTATTGTGCCAAATGAATAAGCAAGGAGATTATAGAACACATGTTCTATTTTTGTCAAGAGCAATCTTTTGAGCCTAAAAATATAGGTATTTATACAAAAATCCCTTGCTTTTTAAAAAAAGCAAGGGATTTAGCAATTCATTTCTAGATAGCTTAGCCATCTGCAGAGCTATCGTCCAGGAAACTCTTCAACTTTTCTGCAAAAAGATCAGGCTCATCCAACATTATGAAATGACCAGCATTATCAAAACGCTCAATTCTGGCTGAGGGAATACCATCCAACATCGGGCTCCACTGATTTGGATCAACAATATTGTCTAGATCGCCGTACATACCCATTGAAGGGATGTTTAGGTCAGAAAGCATGGGCGTTAGATCGGTACGATGCAAAGAAGCAATACTGAGCAAGAAAGATTCAAGCGTTGTTCGAGAAAGATCCTTATCCATCATATCCGGAAAACGGGGATCACGGCTAATAAAAGGAGAAGCAACGCGCATTCCCGCTCGAAAGGCCCACATGGCATTAAAAAGCATAAAAGCAATCGCACGGTTTCCTGAAAGTTTTAGAGGCCAGGCCAATGATGATCCAACAATAGGAGAGCCAATAACCACAACTTTGCTAACTCGCTCAGGGTGTTCTAGCGCAACAGAAAGGCTAACAGTTCCACCCATACTATGCCCGACCAAAGGTGCACTGACAATGCCCAAGTGCTCCATAAATTGATCTACCAGGCTTACAAAATCTTGTACTGCATAGGTTTCACGTTTTTTCCCCGACTCGCCAAATCCCCAAAAGTCCAGAGCGTAGGTACGATAATGTCGTCCCAAATACGCCATTGTTTCTTGCCATAGACCCCATGAACCCAGCCATCCATGTAAAAGAATTACAGGGCGACCGCGTCCGTAGACTTCGTAATGAACAATACCTTGATCTGTAGTAATTGAAGACACAAAAATTCCTGCCTGCGAAGGGAACTACCCCCCTGCTTCCATCTCAGCTAAAATGCTATAAAGTAATTCCAAAAGAACTGACTTCACTGATTTCAATTCAGTCGCCACACAGGGTAATAATTTAATGCTCGGATCCAAGCGCAGTGCATTACGCATATCTTCAATTTCCCAAGCATCTTCTACATCCTGTTTATTTGCTGCAACAACATAAGGGGTTGGCGCATAAGCGCGGAAGGTTTCTAAAATGCTGCGTGCTTCACGGAAAGTTTCCGGGCGGGCGCTATCGATCATTACAATAAATCCCAACATGCCTTCCGAAAGGATCTCCCACATAAAGTCAAAACGCTTCTGCCCAGGCGTACCAAAAAGATAAAGAACAAGGTCTTCATCCACGGTAATACGCCCAAAGTCCATCGCCACTGTAGTTGCGTCTTTGACATCCTTTTCGTTTTCTGCGGTGATCTTACGTTCTGTGGCGACAACATCAATTTCACTCACAGAACCAATAAACTGTGTCTTCCCTGAGCTAAAGGGACCTGTAACGACCATTTTGACTGTTTGCATAAGCACTACCCTCGATGAAAACTTTTATTAAAAGCCACTAATTCGATTGATAAGTCGATTGACCAGATTCTTTTGCTCCTGCTTATCTTGCGTTGGGAACATATCTCCTGCCAGTTTCGGCTTAGCTCCTTCAGGGCGAGTAATTTCAACCAACCCTGCCTGTATTAATCCATAAACAATGCGCCGGATCTCCAAATCGTCCATTTTTGTTGTTTTGGCAATTTGGCTCATTTTATTCTTTGGCGTAATATAGGAAACGACACGCCATTCTTCTACACTTAAATTAACATTCTTAAGATCTGCACCAGGGCGATCAGCAAACTTCAACGCCATCTCAAGGCTAGGAATTTCATCCTGTAATTGCTCCCATTCTCGCAATTGACGTGAGCCTTCAATGATCAAGTTTTCCAGATCAAGGCGAACATTGATTCGGTCTTCTGGCAATTTATCATTTTCGAAGCGGAAGAAACCCTCGACCCAGGTAAATAACTGTCGCACAACCCCCTTGAAATTAGACTGCAAAGCGCCCAGGATATCTTCCTGAGAAAGATACCCCGCATTTATCAAAAGAAGTCCTAGTTCCTTGTCTGTCACATGCCCGGCACGCTTTTGAATAGAACGAAATTGGCTCGCGCTTAGCTTTTTTCCTTTATGTAAAATAGAAGCCAAGCTGCCATTCTCTCGCCCGATCATAGCGTAAGCAAGTTTTCCACCCCGAAAAGAAACCTCGGCTCTTTCATTTGGACCTTCGACGACCAAAGTACCTGTCTTACTCGCCAAATTAACCAAATTAAGTAATTGTGTTACCGTAAAATCTCTAAGATTTCCATTTAGAGCCATAAAATTTCCTTAAAATGTGGAGACAAGAACTGGAGGATTATAACATCCCAGAAAAGGATGCGTCAAACAAAGTGCCTTTTCACTCTTGTAAGGTGCAGATATTTAGCTCACCTTTTTGCTTCAACAATTATCTCAACCGATTCGACCGCATGTCCCAGACTTGCCACCGTTGTTTCAACATTTTTCTCCCCCGAAAGAGATTCCCATCTCCGCACGCCGACAATATTGTCCATCGCATCATAGGCCGTTGCTACCACCCAAATATGGGAGGCATCCCCCTCTATCAACACATCTCCGCTAACTTGGGCACTGCGACCATCCCAAGAAATTTGAGTAAGGACATTTCGCAGCGAAGCAGGGAGATAGCGCGCTTCTTCATCAGCAATAGGCAAAGCGGTTAATAATCTGGCTTCTGCACGTATTTCAGTAGGAAGCTCGGGGAAAAAGACCAAAAGGGGAGCGACATCATCGGCAAGAAGGCGATCTGTCAGCGGAAAAGCAATTTCTTCTGAGAGTAAATTCCCTGAAAGATCGAAGATTTTGACTTCAGCAGAAACACTCTCTACAGATGCTCCAGTCTTATTCTCTGCATGGATAAAACACCATGCTCCACCACTAAGGGTTGGGTGGCAATTGGGCGCAGAGATTTCAACAGGAAGCGGCGCAATGGTGGACGCAGCAGCAACTTTTTCATCCTTATCCAGGATAAGCAGTTCCTGCCCAACAGACATTGCCGAGGGCTGTACATCAGGGTTGGCGGCGATCAGATCATTGGTTGTGATACCGAATTTGAGCGCAATACTGCCCATCGTATCGCCGGCAGAAACTTGATAGATATGTGGCGTAGCGGTAGGGAGCGGGGTTTGCGTAGGCGCTGGGGTTGCAGGAAGTGGAGTATTGCTCGGGGTCGGAGATTGGTAGGGTTGCAATGAGCCAGCCAAAAATGGTGCCTGAGTCGGCCTCGCATCCGCTGGAGAAGGGGTGCAGGCAGTTAATCCGAAAAACAGAATTCCTGCAAACAAGATGACATTGCGCGCCGATGCCTGTACCCTAAAGGGCACACATCGGCGCGGCAATCTGCTTTCTGCTTTGCGGGAGATTGCTTCGGCGATAAAACTGCCTCGCAATGACAGTGCTAGCTTTTTAAATGTTCTTGCCATGTTTCTTCTTCGGGGAAACGCATATATTTGGTGAGCAATGGATGAACACTTTCTAGCTCAGCGTAGATTTTTCGGGCAATGCGACGAATGGAAAAGTGAGCATTTTTGGCAGCGCGCAATTGACAGAGATGATAGGCTTGGCGCAGGTTGAAGGTTGCCAAAACACGGCGATTAAAGCCATTGGGGACAAGATATGCCGCGAGGTGAGGGTCGAAGGCAGCAAGTTTCTGATAGCTTTCTGTGGCGGCTTCCATCGCTTCGATATAGCGCGATTCAAAATCAGCTTCCTGGATTAAAGCAGGTGTGGCATAGCCAAGATTTGTACTGAGATTTTGGGGCGTTTGGGTCATGAGGCGATGACGTTTGAATTCATAATAAGCACCCTGATCCATGACAAGGTCAAAGGTGTAATGGCTATATTCGAGTTCTCGGAGAGGAATATCGAATTTACCAAGTTTGCCGAGTAGTTTTTCAGCGATTTCGGCGCGCTCCTCTGTATTGAGGCTTTCTATATATTGCAGGGCTTGGCTAAAAGAGTTTTCACTAAATCTATAGAGTGCTGCGGCGAGAATTTTATTTTCAGCGAGGGGATCATGGTCGAGCATTTTGACGCCGCTTCCGCTGGGCGGCGTGGGCGCACAACAAGCTTTGCCTAATGCTGTAAATTCCCTTTCTGTATCATTAAGATAGGGTACAGCTTCGGCATATTTGACCAAAGTGGGGACTTCGTTTTGTGCGGCCATTTTGATCTTTTCGCCGATCTGACGAACTTCTTCAAGAGGATGTGAAAGCATTTTACGGATGGCGCTCTCAAGGACGCGCGCGTTGGCCGTCATCCCGACATTGGCGTGGGAGGCAGCCGGGAGCAAAAAACGGCAGGCATCCACATAGCGGGCGCGAATTCGTCGATCCCATGCTTCATCTGCCTCACCTTCTTTGCGCGGGAATCTCTCCTGGATGATGGCGCGTGCCGGGACAAGCGAATCGGCGTAGGTTTTGAAGAGCAATTTGATCGTATTTTTATATTCACTCTTTAGTGGATGCCCGTCCAATTCAGGTGGAGTGACAAAGGCATTCAAATCCCATTTTTGGTAACGGGTGGATTTTTCAGTATAGGAAGCGAGGCGATTCGATTGAATGCTTTCTATCGCGAGGCGCGAGACATTTTCAATGGCGATATGCAAAACGGCATGTTCGGCGACCGAAGCATGACCATAGCCAACGACCCATTTTTCGTGGAATTCTGCGCTGCTTTCGTCGCTGAGTTCATCAGCAATTTCCTGAAAGGAAAGCGGAGAGCGGGAAGTTTTGGCAAAAGTGACCGCGATCACTTCGGGGGCGTGTTTTTTGGGGGAGAGGAGGTAGATTTTTTCTTTTGTCATATTGTTGAACCACCAAGATTAATTTTATAAGCACTATAGACTAAAATGCCCCGTCAGTCAACGGAGCATTTGGGTTATTTCAAGATTGTGATGATGCCTTGGGTTACGCTTGCAACTCTGCCAGTTTTTCTTTGACTTTATTGGCGTGTTTCACTTCACCACTTTTTCGTTTGACACGTACGCTTACTTTTTTCCAGAGCGCGGCAATTTCACCATTAGGGGAAATGATAAAGGTTGAACGGATCACGCCAACGATCTCTTTGCCGTAATTGATCTTCGTTCCCCATGCCCCATAGGCTTCATGAACGGCATGATCGGGGTCGCTGAGCAAGGTCAGATTCAGATCATATTTGGCAATGAATTTTTGATGCTTTTCTGCACCATCACGGCTGATGCCGACCACTTCTGCATTTAAATCAGCAAATTCATTTTTGTTATCGGTAAAATCACAGGCTTCTTTGGTGCAGCCAGGGGTATCGTCTTTTGGGTAAAAATAGACCACCAACCACTTTCCTGCATAGTCACTTAATGAGACCATCTTCCCCTTTTCGTCGGGAAGGGTAAATTCAGGGGCTTTGTCGCCGATATTTAGCATTGTTTTCTCCTTTATGTAAATTAATATTTGGATTTCAACTCGCTCACGGGCAAATAGATTTTCCCTTCATCTTCGTCACCAAGGGCTATCACCTTATTTGCTTCTTCAGTGACCATCCAAGCAGTAAGTGCAGCGAGAAGCGAATCGAGTTGATTAGCGGCGTAAATTTGCTCAAGGGGCAAAATGCCTTGTTTTAATTTATGGCGCGTGATCTCTTCAAAGAAGATCATCGGATCACGAATTTGCAGCCCTTCACCATATAATACTGTTTGACGTTGCAAACGCCCCACCAATGCTGATGCGGGCAACAAACTCCCTTCTGTGAGTGCTATAAATGCAGCTTGGGGGTGGGTTTCCAAAATTTGATGAGAAGCATCTTCAGCAGGATAGCCAACAAAACCCATATCGCTCAGTTTTTTGTGTAGAGCAAAGCCGGAGCGCATCCATGATGGGCAATGATCGGGATGGGATGGAGTTGCGGCAACCTTGATCCCGCGCTGACGCAGCTCATATTCCGCAAGACGCATATCGGCACCGCGTAGTGGGGATTTCTCCGGGGTCAGGCTTTTGGTTTCGAGCAACGCTCGCACTTTTCCCTGATTCGGTTTCGCTGGCGCATTAACCGCCACAAAAGCCGAGGCTTGGCCTCCGATGAAGGTCAGGACATCTTCCAGCTCGCCATCTGCCAGCGCCAGAAGCTTTAAATCTGCATCGAGTGCTGTGTAGGTAAATGCTCTGCCCCCTGTCAGATTAATGCCAATATATGCCTTTTGATTGAAAAACATAGTAAGATATTCCTCTTAGACGTAAGACTTCAGACCTAAGACTTTAGCTCTGAGGCTTTAGTAAGGAGTAGCAATGAGAGATTTCAAAAAGATTCTCGCTTGGCAAAAAGCTCATGCTCTGACATTGAAAATCTACAAAGCCACAGCCAAGTTCCCTAATGATGAACGTTTTGGGCTAAGAAGTCAACTGCGACGTGCTATGGCATCTGTTCCAACAAATATTGCAGAGGGAGCAGGCAGAGAGACACAAACTGATTTTGCACGCTTTATCCATATAGCAACAGGCTCTACCAGTGAAGTCGAATACCTCTTGCTACTTTCTCATGAACTTGGCTATCTTTCGCAAGAAAAATACACTCAATTGGAAAAAGATAGTGTTGAAGTCAAACGAATGCTTTATGGATTTGGAAAGGCACTTAAGAAATAATTTCCAGTTGTCAAATATATTTATGAACTCAAAACTTAAGTCTAAGGTCTTAAGTCTATCAAAAGTTTAGACGAAAATGGAGAGATATGCAACTCACCCAAACGGTTCGCAGACGCATTCTATTTATGGCCCTTTTGATCTTAGGTTCAATGTGGACATTACTCAGCGTAGATAAAAGTGGCTCCTCTACTGCCGGCATGATCCATGCCCCCCAAAAAGGATTTCTTGCCCCAGACTTCACGCTTGAAACCCTCGATGGCGAAAGCGTAACGCTCTCAGAGCTACGCGGAAAAGCTGTGCTGCTCAATTTTTGGGCAACCTGGTGCCCGCCCTGCCGCGCTGAAATGCCAGCTTTTCAGCAAGCTTATAGCGATTATAAAGACAAAGACTTTGTGATCTTAGCCGTTAACGCTACGCTGCAAGATAACCTCGGTGATATTGCCGATTTTACAGAGGAATTTGGGCTGAGTTTTCCCATTCCGCTGGATGTAGAAGGTGAAGCCAACCGGCTATATCAGGTGCAATCATTGCCGACGTCCTTTTTTATAGATAAAGAAGGTATCATCAGCGAAGTAGTCATTGGCGGCCCCATTGCCGAAGCATTGATTCGCGCCAGAATTGAAGAATTGTTACGATAAATTTATTTATCCCCTCCCCCCGCTCCTGAACGGAGCATCCCCCCGTTTCACGGGGGGGATCATAGGGGGGCTCTAGGAGAAACCATGTTCCCCATTATCCGTATTGGCCCCTTATCTTTGCAAGCCCCCGGTCTTATGCTGCTCATCTCACTCTGGATAGGCATCACCCTCGTCGAAAAAAGCGCAAAGGCCTATAAAGTCTCTGCAGAAAAACTCTCAAATCTTATTCTTATTGCTCTCGTCTCTGGCACTCTTGGTGCGCGTATCGCTTATATAGCTCAATTTCCGCAAGCTTTTGCTAGCAACCCGCTTAATATGCTCTCGCTCAACCCCGGGCTGCTAGACATCACCGGCGGCGCAGCCGCAGCCATCATTGCTGCCATGATCTATGGCCAGAAAAAAGAAATGGGATTCTGGAAAACGCTCGATGCCCTGATCCCCTTTTTCGGGATGCTCGCCATCGGGCTCGCCACATCCAACCTTTCTTCTGGTAACGCATTTGGGATGGAAACCGATCTTCCTTGGGGGATCGAGCTTTGGGGAATAAAGCGACATCCCAGCCAAGTTTATACAATGCTCGCTGCGCTCCTGACCCTAAACTTGCTCTGGCCTCCCAAACAAAATACCGATCCCAAAGCCGGTGTGCCATTTCTCGCTTTTACTGCTATCACGACCTTTTACACCTTGTATCTTGAAGCTTTCCGTGGCGATAGCACACTTATTTTCGATGGCATTCGTTCCACACAAGTGATCGCATTGTTCCTTCTTGTTATTATTTTTATCGCCATAGACAAACGTATGACAGAAACAGAGAAAAAGTAGGGGAGAAAATTTGTTTTTCCCATTTCCGCATGCTATTATGGATATATAAAAACATTTAAGAAGGGCTTGGCTTCATTTCCGCCAGTCGTCATCATAATAAAAAAAAGCCAAGTTCTGCCTTGCGGTTCTTGGCTTTTTTTATTATTTTCTGAAGGAGGAAACGATGATCACACCAAATCTCTGCACGCTGAATATCTTACTTGCCGATGATGGCTCTGCGCACTCAAAAGCAGCCATCAAATTATTGGGAGATTTACCACTTACTGAAGAAAGTCTCATCAAAGCATTGCGTGTTTTTACTCCCTCAGATACCGCCGATGTCTGGCTGCTCGAAAGAACCTTGGAACTCACAGAAAAAGCCCTCAAAGAACAAGGCAAACGAGTCGAAAGCGAAATAGTGCTGGGACATCCAGCAGAGAAGATCATCGAAGTTGCCAAAGAACATGAAGCCAGCATGATCGTCATCGGGGCAAAGGGATTGCGTGCTACACTGGGCATTCTTTTGGGAGGTGTTGTTCAACAGGTAATTGAGCATGCCGAACTCCCTGTTTTGGTCGTCCGTGAGCCTTATAACGGACTAAAACGCGTTCTTTTCACTGTTGATGGCTCTGAACAAAGCAATAACATGATCGATTGTATGGGAGACTTCCCCTTCCCAGATGGTGTGGAATTTGATGTTCTGCATGTCGCTCCTCCCATCCCTAGCGAGCAAGAGATCGTCCAATATTGGCCCAGCGGATTAGATGTTTCCTTCACAGTTCCTGTAGATGAGATCCGCCAGCAAATCGAAGAACGAGCTAAAGAAGAAGAAGCTTTTGGTAAAAAAGTATTGCTCGAAGCACGTGAAACCCTTCTCGAACATGGCATTAAAGCACAGATCAGCTTCATGCGCGGAGATGGAGCAACAGAGATCATCGAATACGCCAAAGATCGCCGTACAGACCTGATCGTCAGCGGTGGTCGTGGGCTTGGTCCCGTTCGAAGCTGGATCTTGGGCAGTGTCTCTCGCAAACTGCTGCATTACGCTCCCTGCTCGGTAATGGTTGTCAAAAGCAAAAAAGAGAATGACTAGGGTATCATCCTAAAAAATAATTGAAAAGGAAGCTGAAGCCTGCTAGAAAGAGTTTGGGGAAATCCAAACTCCATTTTGAAAGGGATAATACTGAGGTGCAATATAGCTGGCATGTTTAACAAGAAAATACGTCGTTTTTTCGAAACGACACAGATATTGCGAAAGGCATCTTTTTTTTATCTTTGCTTTCAATGAGCGGAAGTTGTACAAACAACAGTATCCGAAACATCCAGCTCGTGTAATTGATTTTGCTGACATATCATATCCGTTTAGCCACTCCCTAATCGTCATGGTAATCAGTTTACTATCACTGCACTCTGCTTTGGCCCAAGTCGTTTGAAAAGCGGAGCAGATTGCTGCCAAATAACATCTACATCCAGTACAAAAATCTTCAAAATCATTTATCATTGAGACGCCCTCCTTTCTAAATTCGGTTTGTTCGAGTAACATCCCAAGTTTACTCTGGAGGACACCTTCTCAACTATGCAGAACTAGCATAAGGTTCAAGTAGGAATTGGTAAGCAAAAAGATGACAAAAAAACTTCCTGCTCGTTTTCTGTTTATCCACCAAGGATGTGACTTATACGGTTCGGGGCGAACTTTTTTGCAGTCATTGAGAGCCATTCGAATTTGTTATCCCGATTGTGAAATAAAAGTCATCTTACCCCAAAAAGGCTTACTATATTTCCAAGTTGATAAGATTGCCGACAAAATAGAAATTGATTGTAATTTAATGATACTTCGGAGTAGGCATTTAGGGACACTTCAAAAACTACTTCTTTGTCTGAAGAAAGCAATTTCTGAAATAAAACATCATGATTTCACCTACGTGAATACAATTGTGGTCTTAGATTATATTTTGGCTTCATGGTTTTGTCGAAACAGCAAAATAATTCTGCATATTCATGAGTTACCTCATCGATTTTTAGATCGGTTATTTGTTTCAATTTTATTCTATTTTTCTAATGCTCGTTTAGTATTTAATTCCAAAGCGACCAAAAAAACTTTTTTCCTCACTAAGAGAAAATCTTTTACCGTTCATAACGGGACTGCTTCACCTCTATTTTATTCTGAACCAAAATTAGGGAGTGGGCAAACAAATATTTTGATGATAGGAAGACTCATTGAAAAGAAAGGACAGTGGTTATTATTAGACGCACTAAACTATTTAGCTCATTCTGGCAATCTGAAAGTACGTATTGTTGGGGATGCTTATCCTGCTGTCTCTAAGTACAAACAAAAATTAGTGGAAATAATAAAAAAATACAAGCTAGATACCACCGTTCAAATGGCTCCCTTTGCGGAGGATCCGTCTGAACATTATCTTTGGAGTGATATTGTAGTTGTGCCATCCATCAAGCCAGAACCTTTTGGTTTGGTGGCTATTGAAGCTATGTCCTATTCTAAGCCTGTTATTGGCTCAGCGCATGGCGGTCTTGTTGAAATAATTGAGGATGGTATCTCAGGGATATTATTTAAGCCAGGTGATGCATCAGCGTTGGCTCACGCCATAAAGACATATATTAATAATAGGGATAAGTTAGTTTCTCACGGAAAATCGGCTAGAATTCGTTATGAAAAAAAATTTCAGGAGAGTTTTTATTTAGATGCTCTTGGAAGAATATTTATAGAAACTATATCGGGAAAATCGCCGTGAAGCTTATCGTTTCTTTTTTACCGCCTAAAAAGGCGGCATTTGTAAATCACGTATTATAAACTCATGTTACGCAGTGAGCGGTTTTTGATATATCTCAGTTTTTAGCTTCTGTA
>CAZOOX010000013.1:0-44132 GCA_964581545.1 uncultured Anaerolineaceae bacterium | reverse complement strand
CCTCGATTTTTCATTCATCGAGGATAATACCTTATTCCCGATAGAGTCTAATTACTTGTAAAGGAGAAGAGTTGATGGGATCCATGAAAAAATTATACTGCAATCGTTTTTACTTTTGAGCATCAACATCTTCTTGGCATATTCTAAACAAGAACATGCTTGCGTAGGTACCCCTACTTTTATAAATCCATCTTCTGGCTGCCTCGATGCTTCCGCTGCAATAGAGTGTAATTTCCAGAGTCTTCTCTTAACCACTCTCTTTTAAGTAAAGCCTCAAGAGCTTGTCTAATTTCTTCAGGGGAAATATCTTTCTTCTCAGGAAGCTCCCGCGCTATCTGCTTAAACTCTTCTTTGCTTATCGTCGTTTTTCGCAGAAATATTTTTAGCAGGATCCGCTCTCCTTTTGGAATATCTCCAAGAAGGTCAAGGGAGCTCATCCCGACAGTTGATGAATGTCTACTCATAGAATGAGTGTATATGATTTTTTATAGGGGGTCAACAGCTTTTTTTGTTGAGAAGATAAAACATCGGTTACAATTAATCCGCTCCAAAAACTATCCTTTAAAAAGAGAGAAGAATGCGTACGATAGATATTATTACTAAGAAACGTGAAAAAGAAGAACTGAGTAAAGAAGAGATTGTCTTTTTTGTAGAGGGTTTTGCCAACGACAAAATCCCTGATTATCAAGCATCTGCTTGGGCAATGGCGGTTTTACTAAACGGGATGACAGCACGTGAGACAACCGACCTGACCTTGGCTATCGCAGCATCAGGAGATACCCTTGACCTTTCTGACGTAGTAGATCTTGCTATCGATAAACATTCTTCCGGTGGTGTAGGAGATAAAACTTCATTGGTTGTTTTGCCTATCGTTGCAGCCTGTGGATTGCCAGTGGGGAAAATGTCGGGGCGCGGACTTGGTTTTAGCGGGGGGACGCTTGACAAACTGGAATCCATCCCCGGATTTCGCGTTGATCTGAGTACGGAAGAGTTTAAGAAGCAATTACACGAGCATGGCATGGTTCTTGCAGGGCAAAGCGTGAATCTTGCTCCTGCAGATGGAAAGCTCTATGCCTTACGGGATGTAACGGGGACAGTCCCTTCTATGCCATTAATTGCTTCATCTATTATGAGCAAGAAAATAGCTGCCGGCGCACAAGCGATTGTTTTAGATGTGAAGCTTGGGCTGGGGGCATTTATGGAGACTCTTGAAGAAGCGCGAGAGTTAGCCAAAAGGATGGTTGAAATTGGGGAATTAGCGGGGCGCAAAACCGTTGCACTTCTCTCAGATATGAATCAACCCCTCGGGCAGGCAGTTGGGAATGCTCTTGAAGTTGTCGAGGCTTTAGACACTTTGCATGGTGGAGGTCCTGCTGATTTTAAAGAACATTCTCTTCATGTAGCTGCCGAGATGCTTCTTTTGGGTGGATATGCCAAAAATATGGACGATGCTCGTAAAATGGCAGAAAAGGCTATTGAAGATGGCAGTGCTTTTGAGAAATTCCGTGAATTGATCATTGCACAATCTGGCGATGTGAGCTTTGTGGATGAGCCTGCAAAGTTACCAAAAGCAAAGCTGATCGAGACCGTAGCTGCCCCTCGAAGCGGGTATCTAGCCCAAATCCACGCGCGGATCGTTGGAGAAGCGGCCGTTGCTCTCGGAGCAGGTCGCGCCAAAAAGGGCGACCCTGTCGATCACGCGGTAGGCTTCATCATCCATCACAATGTTGGAGATTTTATAGAAGCGGGAGAGCCGCTTTTTACTATCCATGCAAATGATCCCAAGCTTTTAGCCGAGGCACGAGAAGAGGTACTCAAGGCGCATCTTTTTAGCGAGAAAAGAGTACAACCACTTCCGCTCTTTTATACCTGATCTAATGCTAAGAGAATAACTTGCGAAAACTTAAGGAATAGTGCATACTAAGCAGAGGAGTGTGCAGATATGGCAAAAGTATCTTTACGAATCTATAATAGCGAAATTGGAACCTTGATCGATCAGGGGAATGTTGATGAAGCCATCGGTCATTGTTATCATATTTTAAAGACTTTTCCCAAACATATTGAAACCTATAAGTTATTGGGGAAAGCTTATCTTGAAGCGAAAAAATATGCGGCAGCAGCAGATATATTTTCACGCGTATTGATGTCTGTACCAAACGATTTTGTCTCTCATGTGGGCATGAGCCTTATTGCTGATGAAAACGAGAAAATGGATGATGCCATTTGGCATATGCAGCGTGCATTTGAAGCGCAACCTTCTAATGCGGCCGTACAAGGGGAATTGCAACGACTATATGGAAGACGCGATGGTGTTCAGCCGCCTAAAGTACGCATGACAAGCGGTGCACTGGCAAATGTCTATGTACAAGGCGAATTATATCCCCAAGCCCTTGCTGAGATCATGAGTGTAGAGGCTCAGGACCCCGGTCGTTTGGATATGCAGGTTTTGCTCGCAAATACTTATTTCCGTTCAGGGCAACGTGTTAAAGCCTCAGAAATAGCTTCCAATTTACTCGTAAAATACCCTTATTGTTTTGATGCCAATCGTATTTTGGTCGAGATCTTGCCAGAAACCAGCCGAGCCGAAAGCACACAGGTTTATCGTCACCGCGTTAATGCACTTGATCCCTATGCTGCCTTTGCAAAAGGCTCTATCTTTGAAATAGATGACGTGCCCGATGCGTCAATTAGCTTGGAGCGACTGGATTGGCATCCTGGTGATACCCCACAACTAGAAAGCGGATGGAGTGATTCTATGGGAATTTCAGAAGACAAAGACGAAGGTCAAGAACCTGAATGGCTAAGAGAGGATGGGGACGCTCCTGACTCTAAAGATGATGCCGTTTCACAAGATTCTCCTGAAGAGGACATCCCGGACTTTATGCGCGAAGCAGGCTGGGGATCTTCCTCCGGAGCAGAAGAACCAACATCCTTCTTTGACAGCCCGGACGCAGAGAAAGAATCTGATGATGGCGTAGAAGAGATCGAAGAAGCTGAGATGCCAGACTGGATGAAATCCATTGCCCCAGCAGCAGAAGAAATTGCCGCAGCAGAAGAAAATGAAGTTGAAGCTGAAGAAGCATCTGATGAGTGGATCAGTGATCTTTTAGGCGAAGATGCAAGTGAAGCTCCTGCTGCTGAAGTTTCGAAAAGTGAAGATGCAGTTGATGATGAGCTTGTTGGCGAATTAGGCACTTCGGCTGATGATCAGGACGCTGCAATGAACTGGCTAGAAAGTCTTGCTGCAAATCAGGGTGCAAAAGCTGAAGAACTTATCACTGACCCTGAAGCACGAACAGAAGATGCTCCCGAATGGGTCAAAAAATCACAAGAAGTTAGTGCAGAAGATGCAGTTGAAGAAGTAAAAGAAGAAGTTTCTGTTGAAAAAACAGAAGAAGATGTGCCTGCATGGCTGCAAGATGATGAAGAGCCTGCTGCTGAGGGAGCAGATGATACTCCGGCATGGTTAGAAGACATCGAGAAAGAAACGCCTGTTTCCGAAGGTGTAGAAGCGCCAGAAAGCGAGACAGAGGACGAGTTTGCCTGGCTCAATGAGACGGATGCTGATAAAGTTGTTGCGACTGAAGAAGTTCCTGTTGAAAAAGAGGAAGAAGCGCCTATCTCAGATCCCGCCATGGGCGAATTGGGTACCTCTGTAGATGACCAGGATGCCGCTATGAACTGGCTTGAAAGTCTTGCTGCAAATCAGGGTGCTAAAGCAGAAGAATTGATCACAGACCCTGAGACTCGCACAGAGGATGCGCCTGAGTGGGTGAAAAAATCACAGGAAGTCAGCGCAGAAAGCGAAAGCTTAGAAGAGACGAGTGAATCTGCTCCCGTAGAGGATGCAAAACCAAGCGAAGAAGTAGATGCTACGCCTGCGTGGTTGCAAGATGACGATGAAATAAAGACTCCTGTTGCTGAAACGGAATCCAGCCCAAATATCGAGTTAAGAAGCGAAGATGAAACGCTCGTTTCTGATCCTGCCATTAGCTCTTTGGGCGAATCCGAAGAAGTGATCACAGACTCGGAAACGCGCACAGAAGATGAAGATGAAATCCCAGCGTGGATGGAAGAGAAAGCAAAAGGTGTTATTAATGAAGAACTTATTGCTGACCCTGAGCCTCCCGCTGACGAAGAAGTAGAAGAAATTTCAATGCCAGATGTTGGCAATTTGGAAATAACAGAGGCAGAAACACCGCAAAGTGAAGCTGCTTCCATAGAATTTGAAGGTGAAGTTGACGATGCCCCCACATGGATCAAAGAAATGGATGTCAGCGCAAGCGAAGCTCTTCCGCCTGCTGCAGAACCTGTCCCGGCAGCAGATGAAGAAGAAGACCTGCCGGACTGGCTTGCAGATTTGGGCGCTGGTGAGAAAGAAGAACCTGAAAAAACTGAAGAAGAGCCCTTGCCTGATTGGATGAAAACGGAAGAAGCTGAGGCTTCAGAAGAACCCTTGCCAACTCAACCCTCTGAGTGGCAACCCGTGGAAGCAGCGGCAGAAGAAAGCGCTGTTTCTCAAGAAGATGCCCGAGCTGAAGAAGAAAAGACCTTTGGCTCTGTTTCTGAAAAATTAGCTAAAGAAGGAGCTTTGCCAAGAAAAGGGACTGTGCCAAAGAAAGATGTTGAGCTCAAAAAGCCAGCCCCGCCAGAGCCAAAGGAAGAAGTTCAAGAGGCTCCTAAACCAAAACAAAAACGCAGCAAGCGCAGATTGGACACAACTATGCTTCGCGACATCAATCTGATGGGTGCACAAGCCGCACTGGATGAAGGGAAAATCTCAGCTGCTCTCGAAGAATATGGCAAGCTAATTAAGAAGAATCGTCTTTTAGATGAAACTATCTTCGACTTGCGTGAAGCACTAGTTGATTACCCCGTAAATGTAGAAATTTGGCAGATGTTAGGAGATGCCTATATGCGAGCTGGTCGCCTTCAGGAAGCGATCGACTCTTATACCAATGCTGAAAAGCTATTGAGATAGCATCAATTCTCAAGTAAAATAATGCCCCGCTGGACTAATAATCCAGCGGTTTTTTTCGGAAAAACAGGCACTTGCTTAGAAAGCATAGCCGAAATAAGAATGCAATACTAAAAGATAGCGAAGAATATTTTTGGAGGAAGTTGTGGAAAGAACTTTTGTAATGGTAAAACCCGATGGCGTCCAGCGCGGACTGGTCGGGGAGATCATCGCTCGTTTAGAGCGTCGTGGCTTACGTCTTGTTGGCGCAAAATTTATGGCTGTCAGCAATGAAATGGCTGAAACACATTATGGTATTCATAAAGGGAAGCCCTTTTATAATGGATTGATCGAATATATCACCTCTGCGCCTGTAATGGCGATGGTTTGGGAAGGTGTGAACGCTGTTGCTGCTGTTCGCCAAACAATGGGCGCAACTCGACCCACCGAAGCCGCACCCGGTTCAGTGCGTCATGATTTTGGCCTCGAAGTAGGGCGCAATCTTACCCACGCATCAGACAGCATCGAAAATGGTCAAGGTGAAGTCGCTCTCTGGTTTAGTGAAGATGAATTGGTAGACTGGAAACGCGATACAGATCGTTGGATTTTTGAATAGATCAGTACGATTAAACAAAAACGCCGAGTTTTCAAAACTCGGCGTTTTTTCTATATCAGATTATAAAGGAAGGAGTCTAAAATCTCCAGATTTTAGCTGTAGGCCGAATGTCTGGAGAAATTCGAGTCCATCCCAGAAAAGAACTCTTACTGAATATGCACCAAGGGTTTGCCACCTTCCCATAGATCTTCCAACGCATAAAAATCGCGTTGGTCGGGCGAGAAAAGATGCACGATCACCTGGCCGTAATCGATCAAAAGCCAGCCATCTCGTCCACGCCCTTCGAGTTCTCCCTTGATCTTATGCGTTTCACGAATTTTTCGGACGAGATCATCGCCCAATGCTTCCAGCATCCGGTCGCTGGTTCCGTTACAAAGTACAAAATAGTCACAAAATTCTGCTACCCCTCTCAAATCGAGTAAGAGAATATCCTCGCCTTTTTTATCTTCTAAAACATCAACAATTGCATGGTGTAATTCTTGGTTACTCAAAAAACTCTCCTAATTTTGCTTCAAATAAAGAGCGATACTCTGCTCCGCTTTTCTTTAATTGGCTCTCAAAAAGATGGATGCATTTTACCCGAACTTTGCCAAAATCATAACCCGGATCTTTCTCTAGCATTGTGCGGATTTCAGCCCTCGACTTTTTGCCATGCCCTTTTTTACGGCTCACGCGCGCGAGTGTGAGATGCGCTGAAAAACGACGTTTCTCCGGAACGCTCCCGATTTGGCTTGCTGCCGTCTCCACAGTTTTTTGCAACGAGAGAAGCTCGCTGCTATCCTCCACGCCCAGCCAGATCACCTTTGGATGTGAGATCCTTGGAAAAGCCCCGATCTTTCTTAACGAGATCTCAAATGCCGGGAGCTTCACAATTTCTTCAGCGAGAATATTTTTAAGCCTATCCAAATTTTCTTCTGATGTATTACCTAAAAACTTTAAAGTCAGGTGAATATTTTCTGAAGCCACCCAGCGGATAACTCCCCGTTCTACGCTGTTTCGGAGGGGAGCTGTTTCTCGCCAAATCCGCTTTTGGAGGGGAGTGGGGAGGGGAATCGCGATGAAGGCGCGGATGACACTCATTAACAGCCGAGCAAGTTATAGGGCAGGTGTGTTGACGACGAGTTCATCTACAGCTTTTTTCAAATCGAGAAAACTAACGGGTTTTGTCAGGTAGCGAGAAGCGCCAGCATCCATCCCTATTTTAATATCAGAAGGCATACTCTTGGCTGAAACCAGGATCACGGGAATATCCTTTAGCGCTGGCTCGCGACGCATATAGCGCAAAACTTCAAGCCCTGAAATGTCGGGCATCATGACATCGAGGATGACAACATCGGGCATTTCAGCGGATATGATCCCTATGGCCGGGGTGCTGCTATAAATTTTTTTGACCTGATAGCCACTCACGCGCATCATCTCTGCGAACATTTCTGCTGCGTCTTTTTCGTCTTCAACAATGACGACTTTTTTCTGGGGGGATGACATAGATAATTCCTTAAGAATGATAATAATACAGGCTAAAAATAGCATGGTTTCAGGTAAAAGGCAAGTTCGGTGCACTTCTTGTGCTTTTTTTGACATAACCTATTTTGATGATCTGGGTTATATCTTAGCGTAGAGAGCTTTCTCTTACACGAATTTTTCCTTAGAAGGAGCTTTTATGACCACCTTTGCCCCCACATTTTATACGCGAACTTTCCCGCGCACAGATACCCGCCTGCGCGATTTGATGCTTGTTGTTAGCGGCGCGCTTTTTGTCGCGCTCCTGGCACAGGTTAAAATCCTGCTGCCTTTTACGCCTGTCCCGTTGACAGGACAAACCTTCGCCGTTTTGCTCGTCGGCGCAACGCTGGGATCAAAACGCGGCGCTGCTTCGATGGTCTTTTATACCGCTTTAGGTGCCTTTGGCCTGCCTGTTTTCGCTGGCGGCGCATCTGGAATGGCTTATCTCTCTGGTGCAACGCTGGGATATTTAGTCGGTTTTGTCGCAGCTGCCTACTTGATCGGGATGCTCGCAGAGCGCGGCTTGGAACGCAATTTGCGTACTTCTTTGCTCCCTTTCCTTGCCGGAACTTTAGTGATCTACTTTTTCGGTGCAGGTTGGCTGGCTGTGCTCTTTGGCGTTGAAAAAGCCCTTGCTTTGGGTGTAGTGCCTTTCTTGGTCGGTGATGTGATCAAGATGGTTTTAGCAGCACTGGCTTTGCCTGCTGCGTGGAGATTGGTGCGCTAGAGAGCTCGAAAATGAATTTTCGGCTGAGATTCCAAGTCCGTTTAAACGGACTTCTTGTCTAAGCAGAGATTTCAATCTCGCTAGAGAAAAGATATTGCACTGATGAAAGGCCGAGCAAATAATGCTCGGCTCTTTTTGTAGAGGGAATGATAGAATAAGAGCAACTTCTTTTTATGGAGGGTAACGATGAAAAAAGTGATTGATATTTTCAAATGGATTTTTGCTCGTCCTATTGTAGTTTTGAGTTTACTCTATGTACATTGGTTTATTTTCATCCCTATTACAGGAGCTTTCTGGCAAGGACTAGTCTTATTAGCCATCTATTTTTTAATTGTGAGAATAACAAAACTTTTAAGTTCGCGAAAAATACTTTCTTTTCTTTTTTTAGCTTTGTTATTTCCTGTAGCTCTTTATAGCTCTGTTTTTATAATAATGTTTGTAGGTAATAGAATTTCATTATCTACTTTCGATAATGAGTTTCTTTTATTTGTTGTTGGAACAATTTTTCTGACCGCTTATCCCGTAAGTCAATTTATTCTTCTCTGAATACCCCGTAGCTTGCTACGAGGGTTCCGAGCATTAAGAAAAATCTGTACCCGTAGGGGCAAAATTCCGTAATACCCCGTCCGCTTGCGGCGGGGATAGGAATTTTGAAGATTTTTCAAATTTATTCGAAAGTTCTCTATGAAGAAGAGAAGAATACAGCAATTATTCTTTCTCGTTACACTTCCAATTTTAGTGGTCAATTTTCTCTATCTGGTGACATATCGCCCAGAAATAATGCAAAAAGCTGATATTGGAAAGTTCCATTATCTTATTACTGCTGAGCGTGATAACGATTTCCACTATTTTGCGAGCTTCTACAAATGTAAAAAATGGAGTATTAGTTGTGACTATCTTTCTGGATCCTATAGTTGGCCTAAGCTGCAAATTATTCATGACGAGGAAAAAAGCGAAGTAAGTTTGTTATCCAGTTCGTACAATCCTCCGCAGCGTATGATTTATACAGACGGTGAAAACCCAAGAAGTTATGTCCCTTTTGTGCGGTTTCAGGCTGACAACTATTTGTTTTTTATATCTGAAAAATGTGACTCTCGAGGAGAATTTGGTTGTGAGAGTGCGACATATACTCTATATGAATGTGAATTAGATTACAGATCATGTGATGCTCTGACTTTTCAGTTTACAGAAGATGGGTATGAAGATGATATTGCTGTGCTAGAAAATAAAAAAATAGGGGAGTTTTATATTATTGTTGATAGAGAATTAATATACGCTCATGGTAACAAAGCACTAGATATTAAATATCTTGATTCTGTTACTATAGAACATGATGAGGAAGAAGTTGAGTACTCCAGCGAAGGCTGCTGTTACATTACCCCACCATACACAGAAGAATATAACATTTATACATTTCAAAGAGATAGCTCTATTGATTATTTTTTGTATGGTTGTAATTTTGGCGGCGAATGTTGGGTAATACCGTTTTCTTATTCTGCATTTGATGAACTGGATGTAGAATTAGTTGTTGATAAGGATGAGAATACGTTAGCTGTTTTTGTTGACAAGCAACGTGTCTTTGAACACAAAAATATTGTGCCAGATTCAGATTGTTATCCTGGTGAATGTGGTGAATATGAATGCTTTGTCGAAGGTTGTGAAATTCTTGAAGAATAGCCCCCTCTGCCCACTCGCTACTCTCGGGGCATCTTCGCGTAGCATATCCGAAGGATGCCCCCAAATACTATACGGATTTGGAGCATTTTGTGGATCTAAAAGGGAAACAGCAAAGGCAAAACCACCATTGTCACAACCATCGAGATCAAGATCATCGGGGCGCCGACTTTGATGTAATCGCTGAAGCGATAATTGCCAGCACCCATAACAAGAGTATTCACCGGCGAAGCGACGGGGGAAGCAAAGGCCATCGAAGCGGCGATAGCGACAGACATTAATAATGCATGGGGTTGAATACCAAGATTTTGTCCAATAGCCAATGCCAGCGGCGCGATGAGTACCGCCGTCGCGGTATTCGAGAGCACCTGCGTGAAGAGCGAGGTTGTCAGGAAAAGTCCGCCAATGATCCAGATGGGGTTAAGCGAGCCGAGGGCGATGGTCAGATTTGATGCGAGCAGATCTATGAGGCCGACTTTGCCTAGAGCTGCGCTCATTGGCAGCATCCCGGCTACGAGCACGATGCTTTTCCAATCGATTACGCTATATGCTTCGTCTATTGTTAGGCAGCCGGTTAATATCATCAGCAAGGCCGCGAGCATGGAGGATGTCGTCAGCGGCATAAATTCGCCAACCATCATTAGCAACATGCCGAGCAAAATGACCCCTGCCAAGGGGGCTTTATCTCGTTGAGTGGGACCCTGCATCTCTTCGGGGTGTCCCATCACGACGAAATCGCGGCGTTTATTGCGCAGGTTTAGGATATTTTCCCAAGAACCTTGTACTAATAAGGTGTCGCCAAAGCGTAGCTGGGTTGTTTTCAGATTTAGGGCTTTTTCCACGCCAGGGCGTTGAATGCCAAGTACGGTGAGTTTGTAGACTCTACCAAAGCTGAGTTCGGGTACGGTTTTTCCGACCAAACGAGAACGTTGTGGGAGAAGCACTTCAGCAATGCCTATTTCTTCGTTGCTGATAGCCTTCTCGTCAGATCGCTTGGCAGGCTGTATGCCTAAATTCCAGGAGGCTGCCAGGTGAGCAGAATCCGTTGCTGTGCCCTGCACGATCAGCAAATCGTCGTGTTGAAAAGTTGTTTCGGCGGAGGGCTTCATCCCTTTGGCTTTATCCGCTTGCCAGACAAGGCGTGTTTCGCCGAGTTTTACCATTGTGCGAGCTTCCGGTTTGCGACGAATTTCGAGAATATTTATGTTGAAGCGTGCACCAAACTCTCCTTCGGCAATGCTTTTGCCGATAAGAGAAGATCTTGCTCTAACGCGCAAACGATAAAGGTTGTCGGGGAGGCGATAACGTTCGGCGATCTCCTCCGGTGTTTCGAAGCGTAGCAAGCCCTTCTCACGCGTGCGATCCGGCAGCATCCTTTTGCCAATTGTTACCATGAAGAGAACCCCGGCTGCGATCAAGATCAATCCGATCGGAGAATAGTCAAAAAACTGAAAAGGTTCGAGGCCGTTTTCATGTAAAAGGTCGCTGACGATAATATTGGGCGGCGTCCCGATGAGTGTTGCAGAACCGCCAAGCAGTGCGCCAAAAGAGAGTGGGATAAGTAATTTGGATGGGCTAAGCTGGACGCTGGATGCCATGCTGATAACAGCGGGGAGAAGCACGGCAACCGTGCCCGTATCGCTCATGAAGGCAGACAGGATCGCCACCGTGAGCATCACGGCGGTCATCAGGCTTGCTTGCCCGCCCCCCGCGACTTTGAGAATCTGCCTGCCAATAGAGGCTGCCAACCCCGTTTGCAAAATTGCCCCCCCGATAATGAAAAGGGAGGCAATTGTGAGTACAACCGGGCTGGAAAAACCGGCAATCGCTTCGCTGGGCGTGAGCACCTGGGTAACCATTAACGTGATAACAACAACAAGAGCAACTACATCCACACGCAGCCATTCGGTTACGAAAAATAGAATTGCAAAGGCTAGAATGCCTAAGGTGATAATCATTTCGAGTGTCATGCGGGAGATTATACGCTTTTTGATAGGAATGAACAGTACATAGAAGATGTGATATTTGGTACAAAGGTTTCTTGCTTCCCAAAGCCCCATCCGTATAATGAAATTGTGGATGCTTTTTTAGTTAAGGATGTGGAATTATGCCTCAGAAAAAAAATATAATGAACCAAGCATCGCTAATCAACAAGCCAGGATGTCTTTTAGGTTTCTTGGCTGGTTTTATAGGGACTGTGGGGATGATTGTCGTTATAGCGCTCTTGGCAGGACTTACGTTCAATCAAATCAATCAAATCATGAGCGAAGGGGGAGACTTGTCGGAAGCACAGCCCTTTGAAGTCGAAGAGCCTGTGGGTGAACTCCCTCCTGTAGAAGAAGGTGGTGGTGGCGAGGAAAACCCTGCCCCGGTATTGGAACAGGAAAGCGCTTCGCCCAACGAAGACGAATCAGACATCTCCGCTACCTGCAATGCCACTCAATATCTGCAGGTAACCAGTGAGATCGTTGAGCAAGAAACTAGTGAGTTTGGAACGCAGGTTTGTAAATACACACTCACCGCCACCAATATCCATCCTGATACGACCGTCTGGTTTTTTTTCTACGAGCATGAAGAATTCGGCGAAGCTGTCAATAAAGATTTTTGGGGCGGTCTCATAGTAAATTCTGGACAGGCGGATTATATTCGCTTTGCCAATGTGATCGCTGATCGTGAAGATGTCGCGTCGATGATCCAATTTGCCACAAAGATTGCTGGGGTCTTTGACCTTCCTGAATGTCTAGACTTGCAACAGAACGATAGTTACCTGGAAGAGATCGCTATCCCGGTTGAGCCTCTCTGCCCGTAAGAACAGGGGAGGCGAGTGGAGTGGTTGCCATGCGTTTCTTTGGTTTCTCATCTGTGCCTGTGTCAGGATATGAGCCGTGATAGGGGATAGGAGGTGTAATATGTCTTCACGTAGGAAGTTGGTTCTTATTTTGCTTCTTTTCGCCTTTGGCTTGGCATGTAATTTGCCAGATGAGACATTGAAATTTTGGATAGAATATCTTTTAGAACCGATTGAAGATTCATCGGCAGAGATTTGCGAAGAGTCTGGGGGCGTATGGGATATTGAGCATAATCGTTGCGATAGGGGGCTTCCTCCTCTTCCTCCGCTAGTTGACGAAGAACTGCAAGTCGAAGAAAATCCCGCTCCAGTTGTAGAGCCGCTTGACGATGTAAATCTTTCTGACTTGGCAGGAACCTATGTCGGGACGACGAACTTCCTTGATCATCGTGTTGAAAATTGGGGCGGGGGAACGATCACCCAAAACGAGATCACTATCACGATCTCTGAAGATGGGACAATAAATGGCATATTCTCTGTTCGTTTTGAATCTTCTCAGAAATCAAATGAGCACTGTGCATGGCAATCACTCCAGACAGATAGCGGCACTATCTTTGGGCAGATCTCACAGTCTGGAGGGACTATAAAATTTGACTATACATCAACCTTGGAGCTTATCCGCGAGGATATCAGCGGGCTCTGCGCCCTTGACGAAAATGCGACGACGGTGACAGACCATCATGACGAATTTCATATCACCATTTCCGGGAACACCATGACAGGCTCCGGGGATGGAAGCAAAACCTTTGAAGCAACGAAGCAGTAATGTTGCTGCTATGCGCTACTTTGGATTCTCGTCCACGTCTGTGTCGGGTTATGAGCCTTAATAGGGGATAGGAGAGTTGCTATGTCTTTACGCAAAAAAACTTTTTTTATTTTGGTCTTTCTCATCCCTATGTTCGGATGCAATGCAGGGCCAGAACTGCTTGAGGCTGTGAACTACTGGGCTGCGGATATTGCACCAATGCTTTTTCATTCCTATGAAAGAGAGTGCGAAGAAGATGGAGGGATTTGGGTTATAGATGAAAAAACAGGGGAAGGAAAGTGTGAAATGAATTTGGGAAACCCCATATTCCTTGAAGATGAATCTCCTGCGGAGGAACCCGCCCCCTCCCTTGACGAGTTGCCCGGTGCAGAAAATCCCGCTCCTGGGCTGACAGCCGAGGAAGAACTTCCTGGTGAAGTGACAATAGTGGGCACAGCAACGGTGCGTCTCATCCCTCTTGATGTGCGGGCGTTGGCGAATCCGCCAGAGATCATCGCAATTGCGCAGTACACCACATCCCCGCCGCCGCCAAGTGTGACCATTGAAAGTGTGTCTAATCTATGGAAATCCGCTGATGGGGAGAAGATAGCGCTCTACAATGGCGGTGACTGGATCGAAGCGACTTGTCATGAATCCAATATCACGGCTGTGGGCGTGCGCTTTGAATCAGATGCGAATGACGGTTGGGTGAGTGTCCTCGTGGATGGTGTGGAAATGTGGCGAGGCAATATTCATGGCGGCTATCCCGGCTCCGAAGAGGGGATGTACCTGAACTACCTTGAAATCTCGGGTCTTGAACCAGGGGTGCACACGATCAGGGTAGAAAATCTTGGCATTGATGGCGGAGAGGGTGGTGATGATGCTGCCATGCGCTACTTTGGCTTCTCATCTACACCCGTTTCGGGTTATGAGCCGTAATAGGGGATAGGAGGTGTAATATGTCTTTACGCAAGAAATCGTATACAAGAGTTTTGATCCTTTTGCTTCTTTTTAGCCTGATGATGGCATGTATTCCTCGAGATTTAATGAAAACTTTTGTAAGCGTTTTTGCTTCTTCAGAAGAAACTCGATGCAAAAAAGATGGTGGGGATTGGTATTACAACGAGGAGTTGAAAAAATGGATGTGCAGGTATGGTGCTGCCCCGTTCATGCTGCCTGATCTACCGGAAGAAAGCAGTAGTGATGAAAAAGCCCCCTCCGAAGTGGATACTTCCGTCCCTGATGGTACCTATGTCGGGACAACGACCCTCCCTGAGTTTTGGGCTGGTCTTGCAGGCGGACATTGGGATGGCACGATCGTGAGAAATGAGATCACGATCATCGTTGCTGAAGATGGAAGCGTATCAGGGGCATTGATGGTAGGGAGCGTGGGAGAGAAAAGCGCGCCCATTGATGGTTGTGTTTCGCAGATCAATTTGTATGTCGAGGGGACACTCAGCGGCAAACTCACGGAAACAGGCGGCACGATTGATATTCAACTGACACGCACGGATGAAGTTTGGCGCAGCGGTTGCCCCTCTGGTACAGAGACAGAAACCGAAAATGGAGAAGTGCAAGCGCAGGTGTCCATTATTGAGAACAAGATTATTAAAGGGGCAGTGCCAGCTTATTTCAGCTTCGAGGCAAGCAAGCGGTAGAGCGCAAGATCGAAATCCCTGCTTATCAAAAAGTCCGTTGCAACGGGCTTTTTGATTCTCTAAGGTAGTACTGAAGAGTGAAAGGATATTTTTTGTTCTCTGATAAAATTTACCGACATTGTTCAATTCTTTGGAGGCTATATGAAACGCTTGGGGTATGTGCTTATCGGGTTATTCATTTGTGTAGGTCTTGTTTTTGGTGCTTATTTGACTTGGCGTTATTTTCAGGTCGGGGAGAAACCAAGGGTGACAATCCTTTCTCCAGAAAATCCTGTAATTCTTGAATCTGGCGAGGGTATCGCTATCGGGGTACATGCTGAAGCCGAGGCTGGTATTTCTCGTGTCGTTTTGTTGGTAGATGGCGAAGCTTACTCTGAAGAAAGTGCCTCGGGGGAGAATACTTTAACCCTCGCTTTGCCTTGGTATGCGACTTCACTTGGCCGCCACACTCTAGAAGCTCTTGTTTATGATAGCGTAAATCAGGTTAGTGAGCCTGCTTCTGTTCTGCTTGGTGTTCGTTCTCGAGCAGAGCGGGACTCGCTGGATTTCGTGTATATTCCGCCGGTTTCTAATGATGCTGAAAATGGTCAGGGTGAGAGCGATAGTCTTGGAACAGATAGCAGTAACGATGCTTCTGGTGAGAATATTGATGCTGTCGATGCTGGCGTCGGACAGATTTTGCCGGTTGGTGAAGATGGCGAGATTCTCGATGAGCCGATTTCGCCGGACGAAGATCCTTTGGTGAGAGACCCTCTTACTGAAGAAGACTTGGATCTGGAAGGTCTTGATGAATCCCAGGATGCTATCCCGACCATTGCAGATTTTAATGTACAGCCGAATCGGGCTGGACAAGGGATCAAGATAGCCTATCACGTTGAAGCCAGGGACGATCTCGGCATTGATCGGCTTATGGTTTCTATTGAAAACACACTTATAAACGGAGGTTCTGGCGCTCTTCGCACTGTGGAATGTGCTGGTGAATCTATCTGTGTTACAGATGATCTTTTTAGTTTTTCCAGTGAAGGGAGTTGGGCTCTTACTGCCTATGCAGTTGATACGAGTGGGCAGGCTTCAGAAAGACTCGTTGAACTGGTTGAAGTCGTAGGTGCGGATAACGCTTTACTCCCCGCAATTGTTTTGCATGACCCCGCTAGGATCGTTGACCTTTTTGATGAAAGAGTACAAAACAACGAATTTGATCTTGACGATTTGTGGATAGAAGAAATTTCAGAGGAGGAAGAAGCTTGTTATACAATGTCCGTGCAGAAGCAAGCCGAGGGAAATTTAGTCACCCTGACTTATAACTGCACAATAGATGCTCCTTCTGAATATACACATTTTTCTTTTGAAGTACTCCGTAACAACCTTCATGACCCGCGAAGACATACTATCTTCGAGATGGATTATCCTGGCAAAAAGACAATTCATGCAGGAGAGTCATTTACTTTTCTGGATGAAAACGCCAACTGTGGTGCAAGTGTTAGGTACTCAGTCAATGGGTGGTGGGTTCTTGATGATCACCCTGGGGCCTGGGTGGATATATCAGGTAGTGGAAGTGAATCCATTACTGCTGCTGACTGCACAAGTGACGATCTTCAGATCGCGGATTTTAATGTGAGCGTAAATAGCTCAGGCACTGCAACTTTGGCATGGAATATAGCCCAGAACCCAATTTGGCCGAGCGAAGATATTTCTTTTGACATTGTCCGTTATCAACCGCCAATGCAAAGAGGAGATATTCTCATTGAAGGACCTTTATTTCCAGGAGAGAGGGTGCAGACAGGAAATTTGGATTTCACAAGGTTCGATCCTGAGATTGTTTGTAATACCGATTATTTCTATACTCTAAATCTCTATCAGGGTCCTTTTTCGGAGCCAGAAAGCCATCTCGTAACGGCTTATACGCAACTCACTGACTTTAATTGTAGCGATGATATAGATGTTGCTCTAGAGCTAGAGCTAACGCCGGGATTTATATACGACACTGAATTTTTGTCAGATTGGCAAAGAGCAGGAAGACCGCGTCCGCTTTCCCTGCCTGTTATTCTCTCAAAAGTTATCCTTCCTTCAAATTTTGCATGGCCCGAAGGAAACGAATATAAATTTTTCATCCAAATAGATCCTCTTGAAACCCTGTTTGGTCAACCTTCAGAGCATTGGACTGAACATACCCTAAGAGTCAATGAACACACGCCGCGCAGATTAGCATATAACATGACCAGAGTTCAATGCGGTGGCATTGAATACACTTTTAGGATTTATCTTAAAGTAGATGGGGTTAAAACGAACCAGTCACAACCGACCAGAATGAAAAGCCCACCTTGTTTGCCCACCTACGATATGATCCCGGATATTACACAATTAGCCGCGTACAATTGCGGAGACGAATATTGTGTTGATATTCGTACTTCAGCAGTCTCACTAGAATCTCAAGACCCAGATCTTGAATATTTTGATATTGATACAGTCACGATTTTCAGAGAAATAGGCGTTAAGTCTTTTGGCTTTGGTGATGTCCCCGAAGAGATGGACCCAGACCAATTGGCTGCCCTACCCTTGATTCTTGGAGAACCAAAAGTTATCGATGCGAATCTGCTCTGCAGCCCTGAGGCAGCTGATAATCTTAGATATAAATACCGCATTGCAGGGGGAACTACCTCAGAAAGAGGGCATATTTTATACGGAGCTTATGGTGATAGCAGAGGATATATTGCAGTGCCTACCTGCGGAGAAACGTATAACGAAGTCGAAATTGGTCAGTAGGAGAATCTCATGCGCATAAAAACACTTTCAATATTCATAGCCCTTTCGCTTCTATTTACAGCCTGTAATATTCCTGCTTCCATGATGGGAGCAACTTCGGGCACGCTCGTCATCTCCTCGCCCCTCGATGGCACGCATCTCAGCGTCGGGCAGACGGTCGATATCCAGAGTCAGATGAGCGCATCCGGCATCACCTCTGCAACCGTGATCGTGAACGATGTCGCCTATCGGCAGGATCATCTGGATACACCCCTCAGCAGCGGAGATTTCTATCAACCCTGGACACCGACTGAAGCGGGGACTTATATCATCAGCGTGCGCGTATCAAGCGCGGATGGGGAGCTTGATTCCAATAAAATAACAGTCATTGTCGGTGAACAGGATGCCGCTACATCGCCGCCTCCAACCGATGCCGCACCCACCCAAACCCTGCCCCCGAACGTGACGGTTACGGCAACAAGCATTGTCCCGAATGCAACAAACACAACTGCACCTCCTGCCGGAACAGATGTGCCTACAGAAACAGCTAACTTGCCCACCTCAACGGTTCTTCCGCCAATAGCGACACATACGGCTACGGCTATTGTTGTAGCGAATAGCACCATTTCTGGCAAAGTCTTCCGCGATGAAAACGGCAGCGGCAGCCTAAATCCTGCCGATACGCCCATCTCAGGTGTGACTGTGCTTTTGGGCAACGGAGCCTGCCCATCCAGTGGATTTAAAACAACCATAACCGCGGTTGATGGAAAATATACTTTTTCATCGCTACCAGCCGGACAATACTGTGTCACAGTGGACACCAACTCATTGCCCAATATCGGCGGGACATGGCAGGCAAGCTCAACGCATCCACATTCGCTTTCTTTAGGGACAAGCGACAGCCAAACGCGGAACTTCATGTTCCAGCCGATCATCCAATAGACGGATAAATTATGTAGAAAAGGGCAGCTCATTATGAACTGCCCTTTTTATTTGGGAAAAGTTGCAGCAGAAATGCAACTCTCAGGTTAAAATAGGGTTTCATCACTCAACCCCCAGACAGATAAAAGAAGGTCAAAATGCGTGAAGTAAAAGAAATGTCAGCTTTTGATATTATCGGCCCGGTTATGATCGGCCCCTCCAGTTCGCATACGGCGGGTGCCGTTTTCCTTGGTCAGATCGCCCGCAAGATATTAGGGGTGAGACCTGCTCGGGTAGAGATAAGCTTACACGGTTCTTTTGCCAAAACCGCTAAAGGTCATGGCACCGATAAAGCTCTTATCGGTGGCTTATTGGGCATGTCTGCGCATGATGAACGCATCAAAAATAGTTTTGAGATCGCAAAAAAAGAAGGGCTGAATTACCAGTTTAAAAGCATAGACTTAGGTGATGATGCTCATCCCAACTCCGTCCAATTCTCGCTTTTGGGTTCAGGAAAATGGGCAAAGGTTGCTGGCGCATCGTTGGGCGGAGGAGCGGTAGAGATCAATCAGGTGCAGGGGCGGCAGGTCAAATTCAATGGCGATTACGCAACTCTCCTGATTTTTGGTAAAAACCAACCCGGCACCACCAACGACGTGACAGGGGCTTTCGTTGAGAACAATATCAACATCGCTTACTTACGTGTGGAGCGTCTGCGTCATCACAAAGAAGCTGTGATGGTTTTTGAAACAGACGATCCTATTCCCGAGCGTGGCATTACCGCGATCCGCGCTCTTTCCTGGGTCGAGTGGGTTTGCCAAATAGACAAAATTCAAAGATGATTTTTCTGTACACGGAGTAACACGGATGTCACGGAGTCTTTAGGGAGAGAAACCGCGAAGGAACGAAGAGCGCTAAGAAAGCTTAATAGTGGTAAAAGAATAAGTGATGATGATTTTGCGAACCCCGACGCTTTTCGGGGTGAAGCAATCTCCTGCTCAGTTGGGACTGCCGCGTTGCAAGTGCATGCTCCTCGCAGAATCGTCCATCACTTCAATTTACCCACGACCAGGATTTTTTATGACAACTGCCCGCCAAAAAGTCTTCGACTATATTCAAAAACACCGCACCGTTTCTGCAGCAGAAATTGCTCGCGATCTCAGGATGACACAAGCCAATGCAAGGCATCACATTTCCCTTTTAAGGAAAAACGGACAGGTGGAGATCGTTGGCAAGCGAAATGCAGGGGATAGGGGAGGTCGTCCTGTCAAAATTTATGGGATCAGCCGGAGCATTCTTGGGGATGGTTTGCCCGCGTTATCTCATCATCTGCTCGAAGAGATGCTTGGTTCCGTTAATGCTCGCCAAAAGGCTGGATTGCTAAAAAAACTTGGGCAACGCCTCGCAGGTTCGGGCACGAGCGGCACATCCTCAATGGTCCGTTTGACCGAAACGGTTAGGCATCTCAACAAGCTTGGTTATCACGCTCGCTGGGAAGCCCATGCCAGTGGGCCCCGTATCATCTTGGGGCATTGTCCCTACGCGGCGATTATTGCTAATCATCCTGAACTCTGTGAGATTGATTCTGGATTATTGGGTGAATGTCTAGGTGAGCATGTAGAACAAATTTTGAAATTAGAAGGAGGTGTGGGCAAGGGGTTTTGTGTCTTTGGAGTGAGCTAAAAGCAAAAGAGGCTCTCTACAAGAGCCTCTTTTGCTTTTAAGGGGTGTGATAATTATTTTCTGCGTTTTTTGCTTGCTGCCCTTTAATGGGCATCTGCGGTCATGAGCTTCTCAACCTCTTCCCTAAAGCGGAGCACATCCTCGTATTTATTACCCTCAAAGAGGCAGCTTAGCTTGTTCTCTGGCGAGAGATGCAGCGATAGCTGTAGGAGACCATCATCCTGTTTTTCCATCGATATGTATGTGATTTTCTGTAAGGGAATATACTGTTTAAACCCGCCATAGCGTTTACCCTTATTCTTTTTGCTGCGCTTATCATCGCTGATGATGATGACTTCTTTATTTGTCAGGGTAACAAGGTGTGCCAAAGATAGTGTTTGATAGAGCACTTTCCCTAAAAAGGGAATGAACCCACGAGCGATCTCAGGTTGCCAGACTGAAAGATGCACTTCTTCATCCCCTCGCAGGCTTTGACAAGCATAGCTCTTAAATTTGAAATTCAGGGCATCCAGATAGTCAAATTTTGCTTCTTCTCCTGAGAGTCTGGGTTTATCTACCAAGGTCGGGAGTTGACGTATCTGTTGGATAAAAGGTGCAATCAGTCGATGGGTTGCTGCATTGTAAAAGATGGTGGAGAGTGTTTCTGCTCCCTCGCTTGTGATGCCACTGATCGAAAACCAGGAATAGAGCAGGATATTTCCAACTTCGATATAGCTTATCTTTTGCTGGGGAAAGGCTGTGACAAGAGTTTCTCCGCTATATTCTCTGATAATATAAAAAAGATCATTGTGCAAGAAAAGCAGGCTTTCTGTGGGTTCATCTAGCGATGTACTCATCCCCGGAGATAGAACCATATAGGGGAAACTTGCTTCCTTGCCCAGAAGATCCAGGCAAGTGCTTTGGTAAACATCCGGGATATCGTCAAAGCTTTCGACCTTTTTCATCCATGAGAGCATTGTTTGTTTAGAGCCGGTTAGCAAATCTTTTTCGTTCTTCATTTTTTGACTCCTGAAATCTTTCTGGTCATAAGAGAGACTTGTTCCAGTTGGCAGTGTGTAGCTCCGAGTTTTTTTCGGAGTGTATTGAAGCCACAAAAAATCTCTCGATAAATATTTTGATGTGGCGATGAGCACTGTCTACACTTTACAAGCTCAGTAGCCACTCAACCAATGCCTACTCTTTTTCAAGCTGTTGTTTAGCTTGAAATTGACAAAAAAACCAACCACACCTACATCCTTTCCTGTTGATAAAGAAGATGTGAGCTTGGTTGGTCTACCAAAAGGAGGGTAAGGATTATTTGCTGTTTTTCTATTTTCCGCTGCTGCGGGTGGCAACATCGAAGATAACGGCGGCGACCAGGACGGCGCCACGGACGATGTACTGGAAGGAAATGCCGATGCCCATCAGGTTCATGCCGTTTGTAAGCGACATCATCACCAATGCGCCGACAATGGCACCGGTGACTTTTCCGACACCACCGGAGACCGACACACCACCAACAAAGGCAGCGGCGATGGCATCAAGCTCGAAGAGCGTACCTGCCGTCGTTGTTGCAGATTGCAAACGGGATGCGAAAAGGATACCGGAGAGTGCAGTGAGCGCTCCCATGGAGGTGAAGACAGCATAAGTGATCTTGCTGACATTGATACCGCTCAATTCCGCTGCATCGGGGTTACCGCCAACGGCGTAGATATGTCTACCGAGAACGGTTTTGTTCGTCACAAAGTGATAGATCATCGTCACGACGAGAACAACGACCAAGGTCCAGGAGAGGCCATTGTAACCAGAAAGCAGCCAAGTAATGCCGATGAAAAGAGCAGAAACAAAAACAAGCTGAAGAGCAAAGATATTTCTCGGCAAAACATCGAAATCATAAGATTTTTTAGCATTGCGGTCTTTGATAGCGCTTCTTACATAAAAGATCGTCGCTATAATACCGATCAGAATGGTCAGCTTGTGAGTTTCGGGCATGAAGCCTGCCAGGAAGGATAGATCAGGAATGTAGCCATTACCGATCGCATTGAAGGCATCGTTCGAGATGATGATCGTGCCTGTTCCCTCAGTTACAACAAGGATGGCACCACGATAAATGAGCCAGCCAGCGAGCGTGGCAACAAAGGCCGGGATATTCATCTTGGCGACGAGGAACGCCGTGATCGCTCCAGCAAAGACGCCGAGCAGGAGGGTCATAGGGATGACAACCAAGAGGGGCAGGTGCCAAAATTCCATAGCGATAGCAGCCACGGCTCCGAGAAAGCCCGCCAAAAACCCGACTGAAAGGTCAATATGCCGGATGACGATAACGAGGGTCATCCCAACGCCGAGCACAGCGATATATCCTGTTTGGTTAAGCAAATTGCTGATATTTCGGGCTGAGACGAAGATGCCGTCGGTTGTGAAACCAAAAAAGGCAATAATGACGAATAAGGCGATGAACATGCCGTATTCACGGATATTTTCTTTTAAAACTTTCTGAAGGTCTTGTGCGAAAGCCATTTTCTTCTCCTTAATGATTTCCAAAAGTAAGCGGAGCAAAACCTGACAGGTCTTAAAGACCTGTCAGGTTTTTTTTATTTCTAATGAGTAGTTGTTGCCAGGTGCATGATATTTTCTTGTGTTGCTTCTTCAACGGGGAGTTCCCCTGTAATTCTTCCTTCTGAAACAACATAAACCCGATCACTCATGCCTAAAATTTCGGGTAATTCTGATGAGATCATGATGATACTCATGCCTTGCTCAACGAGATCATTCATGATCGTATAAATTTCAAATTTTGCGCCAACGTCAATACCACGGGTGGGCTCATCCAAAATGAGCAGGTCGGGCTTTACGAAAAGCCATTTGGCGAGCGATACTTTTTGCTGGTTCCCGCCACTCAGGTTTTGCGCTTTCTGTTCCACGCTGGGCGTTTTTATGGAAAGGGAATCTTTGTAACTTACAGCCACTTTGATCTCGGCATTGCTATCTACAACACTTTTTGGTGAGATCTCCTGCAGGTTGGCGAGCGTGATATTTTGTTTGATATCCTGAATAAGAATAAGCCCATCACCCTTGCGGTCTTCGGTAACATAAGCCAAGCCTGCATCAATGGCGTTTTGTGAATGTTTGAAATCTTTCTTTTCCCCTTTTACATAGACATCGCCTTCAACCTGATAATTGTCGGGATTACCAAAGATGCTCTTTGCTAATTCCGTACGCCCGGAGCCCATCAAACCGGCAAAGCCAACGATCTCGCCTTTCTTGACGTTGAAATTCACATCTTTCAAAAGTGCCCTGCCAAGCATGGGATCGACGGCTGTCCAGTTCATAATTTCGAGCATGATCTCATCGGAGGCTTTGCTCTCACGGGGCGGGTATATATTATCAATTTCTCGACCAACCATGTGTTTCACAAGGGCGCTCTCGGTCACTTCACCTTTTTCAGCGTTCAACGTGCAGATCGTCTGTCCATCTCGCAAAACGGTGACATTGTCAGATATCTCGATCACTTCTTTCAACTTGTGCGTGATCAGCACGCAGGTAACGCCTTGTTTCTTCAATTCTCGCAGGAGAACGAAAAGATTAGCCACATCGGTTTCATTCAAAGACGACGTTGGCTCATCCAGAATCAACAATTTGACGTTTTTACTCAGGGCTTTGGCAATTTCAACCAACTGCTGCTGTCCCACCCCCAAGTCTCTGATCTTCATGGCGGGGTTTGTATCCAGCCCCACTTTTTTGAGCATGATACTAGCTTGCTTGATGGTTTCGTTCCAGTCTATAAGACCCTTTTCCTGAACTTCGTGCCCAAGAAAGATGTTTTCATAAACCGTCAGGTCAGGGATCAATGCCAGTTCCTGATAGATGATGGCAATTCCAGCATCTTCGCTGGCGCGAATATCCCCAAACTCTTGTGTTTTTCCATCAAAACCAATATCACCAGTGTACTTACCGTATGGATAGACCCCACTCAAAACCTTCATTAGTGTAGATTTCCCGGCGCCATTTTCACCAACAAGGCAGTGAATTTCACCCTTGGCGACCTGAAACGTGACATCATCGAGCGCTTTTACGCCAGGAAATTCCTTGGTTATGGATTTCATTTCAAGGATGGGAGCGACCATAAATTTCTCCTTTGAACTTATAGGATTTTATTCTCAGTATACATCCATAAATACTTCTTGAAAATATAGCATCCCTGCTACTGAAAACAAGCCAGGTGCTCAGGAATTTATTTCTGGATGCGTCATTATCTTATGGATAGGACGAAAATCTGCGTTCGCTCTGGATTTAGGCTTGGTTGCCGCACCCAAGCATCGGGGCGGCGTGAGCGAGATATACTTCGAGCCGGGAGGATGTCAATATATCGGTATCAAGCTGAAATCACGTTCGTTTCGGGGTCTTCGTCCCATGCATCAGATAATTCACAATTATCCCACAAAATATAAAGGGATAGTGATGATTATCATCACTATCCCTTTAGTCTTTAGACCTTAATCAAGACCTGTGAAGTCTTCTGCAGGCCAATAGCCGGATTCGATCACAGCTTCTTTGACATTGTCCTGGTCAACAGAAACAACATCAGAAGGTTTGGCGGGGACGTCGTATGCGCCATTGTCGTAGGTGTGGGTCTCAGGCGGAGTGTTGCCTTCGAGGAAAGCAATTGCTGCGCTGATCGCATCACCAACGAGGGTGCGAACGTCTTTCAAAACAGTCATGGACTGTTTGCCATCAATGATGTACTGGACGGAGGCTTTTTCAGCATCCTGACCGGTGACAACGTAGCTGCTGACATCGCCGTCAGCTGCGTAAGCATCGGCGATGGCACGAGCGGTGCCATCGTTGGGGGCGAGGATGTAGACATCGCCTTTGTCGGCAGCGGTGGTGGCGGTCAGGTTGGCTTCAGCAAGACCTTTTGCGGTGTTGAAGTCCCAGTTGGTGGTGATCTGACCGATTACGCCGGCCATTTCATCACGGCTGAGTTCAGCTTTGTCTGCAACAGCTTCAGCTTCGCTGGAGTTCTTGATGACGAAGGTGCCATCAGCGATCTTGGGCTGAAGGACATTCCATGCGCCTTCGAAGAAGAGGAAAGCGTTGTTGTCAGAGGCAGCGCCAGCGTACAGGTAAAGGGGATTGCCTTCGCCTTCGGCTTTGTCTACGAGATACTGAGCCTGTGCTTCACCAACGGCAACACTGTCAAAGGTGACATAGTAGTCAACAGCTTCGGTCTCGAGGATTAGGCGGTCATAGGAAATGACTTTTACGCCAGCTTCTTGAGCAGCTTCAGCAGCAGCGGCAGCGGCAGCGCCATCCTGCGGGGTGATGATGAGAACTTTGACGCCTTTGGTGATCAGATCTTCAACGTTGGACTTTTCTTTTGCAGAATCGCCCTGGCTGAAAAGGATCTCTACGTCGTAGCCAGCTTCGCCAAGTGCTTCTTCAAAGCGAGCTTCGTCTTGTACCCAGCGGGGTTCGTCTTTTGTGGGGAGAACGATGCCGACTTTGCCGGTCACTTCAACGTCAGTTTCAGCAGCTGCGCCTTCCAAGCCGGTGAAATCGCTTGCGGGCCAATAACCGGAGTCGATCACAGCTTCCTGGACGTTAGCCTGGTCAACAGAGACAACTTCGGATGGTTTGGCGGGAACGTCGAATACACCGTTGTTGTAGGTGTGGGTCTCGGGAGGAGTGTTCCCTTCGAGGAAGGTGATGGCTGCGCTGATCGCATCACCAACGAGGGTGCGAACGTCTTTCAACACAGTCATGGACTGTTTGCCATCAATGATGTACTGGACGGAGGCTTTTTCAGCATCCTGACCGGTGACAACGTAGCTGCTGACATCGCCGTCAGCTGCGTAAGCATCGGCGATGGCACGAGCGGTGCCATCGTTGGGGGCGAGGATGTAGACATCGCCTTTGTCGGCAGCGGTGGTGGCGGTCAGGTTGGCTTCAGCAAGACCTTTTGCGGTGTTGAAGTCCCAGTTGGTGGTGATCTGACCGATTACGCCGGCCATTTCATCACGGCTGAGTTCAGCTTTGTCTGCAACAGCTTCAGCTTCGCTGGAGTTCTTGATGACGAAGGTGCCATCAGCGATCTTGGGCTGAAGGACATTCCATGCGCCTTCGAAGAAGAGGAAAGCGTTGTTGTCAGAGGCAGCGCCAGCGTACAGGTAAAGGGGATTGCCTTCGCCTTCGGCTTTGTCTACGAGATACTGAGCCTGTGCTTCACCAACGGCAACACTGTCAAAGGTGACATAGTAGTCAACAGCTTCGGTCTCGAGGATTAGGCGGTCATAGGAAATGACTTTTACGCCAGCTTCTTGAGCAGCTTCAGCAGCAGCGGCAGCGGCAGCGCCATCCTGCGGGGTGATGATGAGAACTTTGACGCCTTTGGTGATCAGATCTTCAACGTTGGACTTTTCTTTTGCAGAATCGCCCTGGCTGAAAAGGATCTCTACGTCGTAGCCAGCTTCGCCAAGAGCTTCTTCAAAGCGAGCTTCGTCTTGTACCCAGCGGGGTTCGTCTTTCGTGGGAAGGACAATACCGACAGCGAGTTTTTCGCCTTCTTCGGCGGCGGGAGCTTCTTCAGCAGCGGGTCCACCGCATGCAGCAAGAAGAGTTGACCCAATGACGAGTACTGCCATCAGGACGTACCAGAGTTTCTTGTTCATTCTTTCTCCTTAGTTTTTTTGTTATAAGATAATCTTCTGTACGGGAAAATACGACTTTTGAGAAACATCACCTCCTTTGAACACGCATGGGATTTGAGAAAATATTGTCTACTACAATGCTAATGGCTCCGATCAAACTTGCATCTTTCTCGAAGTTTGAAAGCAGGATTTCAATGCTGGGTCTCAATTCGTGAAGGGAACGTTTATTAACAATTTCTTTTATAGATGGAAGTAGATAATTTCCGATTATACTGAGAGGCCCGCCAAAGACGACTTTTTCAGGATTCAACACGCTCACTAAGGTCGCAATTCCTAATCCCATTGCGATACCTGTTTCATCAAGAGCCTCTATTGCCTCTGCATCACCTTTGTCTGCAGCTTCTTTGATGAGAGCCAGAGAGAGGCAGGTGTTTTGTTCTTTCATTAACTGAGAGAGAATGCTTTCTCCTCCTGCGTCGAGGCTGACTTGTACGCGATGAACGATTGCATGTTGACTCGCATAGGTTTCCAGGCAACCCTGATTTCCGCAATGGCAGGGAGCTTTAAAAGGCTCTGCCATAATAGGGGAGTGCCCAATTTCTCCAGCGTAACCGATATTACCCCTATAGAGATCTCCGTTGAGAAATAGACCACTGCCGATCCCGACGCCTGCGAAGATTAAAACAAAATTTTTGCTTTCTCGAGCAACACCAAAGAGATTCTCCGCCATTGCCGCAGCATTTGCATCATTTTCGACAAAAATATTGAGAGCAGTATGTTCGTAAAAGAAATCTCGCAAAGGTACATTGCGCCACTGCAAATTAGGCGCAAAAATCAGCAGTCCATTTTTAATATCTACCGTGCCGGGGCAGGATATTCCCATTCCAAGTACTTCCAGGTTTTTCTTTTTTGCAGCAGAAATAGCCTCTTGGGCTAACCCTAAGGTTTGGGCAAGTGTTTTTTCTTTTTTATCTTGTAGGCTCGTTGTTTTATTTTTGCTCCAGAGTATTTTCCCCAAGAAATTTGTGAGTGCCACAGCAACGTAGTCTACGCCAAATTCGACACCAATGATCCCGCCAGCATTTGCCTTGACTTCGAGAAGGCGAGCTGGTCGCCCTGTACCGGTGGAGCCAGTTCCTATTTCGTGAATTAACTTACGTTCTATAAGTGCTTCTGCCAAACTTGAGACGGTGGATTTGTTTAGCCCCGTTATCTGTGCGATCTTTGCGCGCGAAATGGGTGCATCATTGTGGATAAGACGAAGCACTAAAGATAGATTGAGTTCACGAACCATTACTTGATCTGCTGTGCTTTGGGACATCATGACCTTTAGTATGTTGCGGCAACCAACTAACCGTTTCTATTCTATCTTAATAAATGCAAATGTCAATAGACAAAAGGGTTTTTGTCATCTGTTTCTCGCTAAGTTTTAATAAATAATTAGCTTGATAGGGCTTTTGATATGTCTGTTTTGTTTCCGTTTTGCTTTTTAGGGAAATAAATAGGTAGTAAGGGTTGGTGGTTTATCGTAGTGCTTTTTTGCGTAGAGAGATTTTCAAATTACTGGCTAACAAAAAACACGCCCTAAGATTTTATTTTCCAGGGGCGTGGCCTTTTTGAGTTTTTCCTAAAAGGGTTAGGAAAGAAGAGTTCCTGTAGATGTTCTCATCATGCTTTTAGGTGAGTTGAGCTTGCCTGTACTACGGCGGGCTAGATTTTTGATATGAGCGACGAGGATGCTGCTGGGAACAGGTTTTATCAGGTAATCATCAGCACCCGCGTCCAGCGCACTAGCAACCATCCCTGGGTTATTAAGAGCAGAAAGCACCACAATGGGGATGTTGCTAAATTTGCGGATTTTTTTGCAGGTTTCCCACCCATCCATTTGAGGCATCATTAAATCTAGGAGGATGATGTCTGGTCTTATCTGACGGATAAGTTCGATTCCTTTTTCGCTGCTATTAGCAGTGGTGACTTCGAATCCGTGAGACTTAAGTAGAAGCGTGAGAAGTTCAGTCATGGCTGTATCGTCGTCAATTGCAAGTATTTTTGTTGGCATAGTTTTCTCCGCACCCATTATCACCCAAAAACATAATTTTTGACTTTTCATTCAGTTAACAATTTCACAGTAATTCCATTTCTGTTTTTCAGTGGCATCTTTTTAATTAAGATGATGTACTAAGAAAAACAGTGCAAAAGACTAAAAAAAAGAAGCAGAAAATCTTGTGCTTATGGTAAACTACTCGGTGGCAAAAAAGCTATTATCCTATTTTTACCAAATCTAAGGAGATTTAAAATGAATAAATGGGTATATACCTTCGGCGAGGTTGCCGAAGCAGAGAAGTATACAGGTAGCTGGAACGGTGTTCGCAGTCTGCTTGGTGGTAAAGGCGCGAACTTGGGCGAGATGACCCGAATTGGCGTTCCCGTACCTCCTGGGTTTACTGTTTCCACCGAAGCTTGTAATGCTTATCTTGATGCAGGCAAGAACTTCCCGGATGGTTTGTGGGAGCAAGAACTTGATGCAATGAAGACAACTGAAGAGTTGACCGGAAAGAAATTTGGCGATGCCGCCAATCCGCTTTTGGTTTCCTGCCGCTCGGGTGCAGTTTTCTCCATGCCCGGCATGATGGACACTGTTCTCAACATTGGCTTGAACGATGTTGTTGCAGAGAGCATGGTCGAAATGACCAACGACGCCCGTTTTGTTTATGACGCTTATCGTCGCTTGGTGCACATGTTCGGGTCCGTTGTTTTGAATATTGACGACGAAGAATTCGAACACCCCCTTGACAACTATAAGGAAGAAAAAGGCTACAAACTCGATACAGAGATGACCGCCGAAGATTGGAAAGCCCTCACCGAGAGCTACAAAGCTGTCATTAAGAAAGAGATGGGTTTTGACTTCCCGCAGGATCCTTACGAGCAGTTGAAGCTGGCGACCGAAGCCGTTTTCAAATCATGGAACGGTAAACGTGCCATCGACTATCGTAACGCTGCGGATATTCCCCATGATCTGGGTACGGGCGTCAACATCCAGACAATGGTCTTCGGTAATATGGATAACTCCGGCACCGGTGTTGCTTTCACTCGCAACCCTTCCACGGGCGAGAACGTCAACTGGGGCGAGTATCTGATGAACGCCCAGGGCGAAGATGTTGTTGCCGGTATCCGCAATGCAAAGCAAATTATAGAGATGAAAGGTGAACTTCCCGAAGCCTACGCCGACTTCATTGATGTTTGTGACAAACTTGAAGCCCACTACCGCGAAATGCAGGATGTGGAATTCACCGTAGAAAATGGCAAACTCTGGATGCTCCAGACCCGTGATGGCAAGCGTACGGCAAAAGCTGCCGTGACCATTGCAGTTGAGATGGCAAACGAAGGTCTTATCTCCAAAGAAGAAGCTGTTTCTCGCGTAAACCCCGAACAGGTTGATACCCTCCTTCATCCCCAATTCGTTGAAGATGCAAAACGTGCCGCCGAAGCTGAAGGTAAGATGTTTGCCACCGGTGTGAATGCCTCCCCGGGCGCTTCTGTTGGTCGCGTTTACTTTGACGCAGATACTGCCGAAGCCAAAGCCAAAGAAGAAGGGCAGGACGTTATCATGGTCCGCCCCTTCACCAAACCTGATGATGTTCACGGTATGCTCGCTTCCAAAGGTATTCTCACCAGCGAAGGTGGGGCAACATCCCACGCTGCTGTTGTCGCTCGCCAGTTTGGTATCCCCTGTGTTGTTGGCGCTTCCTCTGTTCGTATTGATAGCGAAAAACTTCAATTCACCTCCAATGGCGTAACCGTTTCAGAAGGCGATTGGATTTCTGTAGACGGTACAACCGGTGAAGTATTCCTTGGCGAAATTGAATCCGTTGCTCCTTCTCTTGAAGAACAAACTGATCTTCTGACCCTTCTCGGTTGGGCAGACGAAATTTCGGCAACTGAAGGTGTTCGCGTTGCTAAAGCCGAAGGTTATCCGACCAAAGGTTTGCAGGTTTGGGCAAATGCTGACTATCCCGAAGATGCTCGCCGCGCTCGCTCTTATGGCGCACAAGGTATCGGTCTCTGCCGTACCGAGCACATGTTCTTTGAACCGGAACGTCTGCCCATCGTGCAGGATATGATCCTTGCTGGCGATGATGTAGAAACACGCCAGGCTTGTCTCGACAAATTGCTCCCCTACCAGCGCTCCGACTTTGACGGTCTCTTTGAAGCGATGAGCGGATATCCCGTAATCATTCGTTTGATCGATCCCCCATTGCACGAGTTCATGCCTGACGAGCGCGAATTGCTCGAAGACGTGATCGGCGCACGCATCAAAGGGGAAGATGCTGCTGATAAAGAAGCACTCCTCGCAGATATTGAAGCTCTCCACGAATCAAATCCGATGATGGGATTGCGCGGCGTTCGCTTGAGCGTGATGATGCCCCAGATCGTTTCCATGCAGGTCCGCGCTATTTTCGAAGCAGCCGCGGACGTGAAATTGCGTGGCTTCGAGCCACATCCCGAGGTCATGATCCCGCTTACGGGTCACGTCAACGAATTGCACTTCATCCAGCCTAAACTGGAAGAGATCGCAGCAGATGTGATGAAGACCAAAGGCGTTGAATTTACCTATAAATTTGGCACCATGATCGAAATCCCCCGCGCTGGTCTGACCGCCGATAAGATCGCCAAAACAGCTGAATTCTTCTCCTTTGGCACCAACGACCTGACCCAATTCACCTTCGGCTACAGCCGTGATGATGCAGAACGCAACTTCCTCGTCAAATACGTCGAAGATGGCATCTTGCCGGTAAACCCCTTCCAGACCATTGACCGCCCTGGCGTTGGTCAATTGATGGATATCACTGTTGCAAAAGGCCGTGCCGCTCGCCCAGAACTCGAATGTGGTATTTGTGGTGAACATGGTGGCGATCCCAGTTCAATCGACTGGTGTCACCAGATTGGTTTAAACTACGTTTCTTGTTCACCTTTCCGTGTGCCGATCGCTCGCTTGGCAGCAGGACACGCAGCACTGGAACACCGCGCGTAATCAACCACAGTTTAACATAATTACGAAACTTCCGAAGTTTTCAAAACTTCGGAAGTTTTCAGATGCCAGCGACTGCGCACCGTGCCTGTATCACCCGCGTAGAGATCGGCTGCATGGAGATAGGCGACATTTGGCCCATAACGGCAATGGGCTTGAGCGGCGGTCACTTCAACCGAGGGAAAAGCGAAGGTTGGGGTGGGGGTGATGCTAGGCGTAAAGGTCGCTGTTGGCGTATAGGTGAGCGTAGGCGTCAATGATGGAGTCAGGGTGAAAGTCGCGGTGCTCGTCGGTGTCAGCGTAGAAGTGGATGTCGCCGTCCACGCGGCGGCTGTCGTGGTGGCTTCTTCTTCGGGGGAAGGTCCACAGGCGGTGATAATGAGTATCAGGCTGAGCAAGATAAATATTTTTCTCATAATATGACCTTGGGCTAACTGGAGATTTTTCTTTTGGTGTTGGGGTTTTTTAGTCAAAATCTGGAGATTTTGGACTCCCGTTTTTCTTTAGGTTTCTATCGTTTCGAGGAGTTTGTCTATTGCGACGGTTGCTTTTTCTTGTAGGAAAACATCCGTAATTTGGCTTGTGTAATTCGATGGGGCGATATTGATCTCGATGATCTTTGCGCCATTTCTTTTTGCAATGACGGGCAGTTGCGCGGCTGGCATCACTTCCCCTGTGGAGCCAATGAGCAGAAAGACATCCGCAATTTCTGTTTCATTGAAAGAGAGTGACATGGCGGGTTCGGGAATTGCCTCGCCGAAGAAGATGAAATCGGGTTTAAGCACCTCGCCGCAGCCTGTGCATTTAGGCGGTAGCAAGCTCAAATCAAAGTGCGAAGCGGGAGATTTCTCTCCACAAGAAAGACAAATTAAGTTGCGCGAATTCCCATGATATTCATAGACTTCTTTGCTTCCTGCGTTTTGATGCATATTGTCTATGTTTTGGGTTATGGTCGCTTTGATCAGCCCGTTTTTTTCCATTTTGGCCAATCCCAAATGCGCGGCGTTAGGCTCGGCTAGTCCGAAGAAATCGTAGAAAATCTCTTTGATCTTTTTCCATGATTCTAAAGGGTAGGTATGAAAATAGCGAATGTCGATGAAAATGGGATCATGTTGATTCCAGAGACCATTCTCCCCGCGGAAGGGTGGAATGCCGCTCTCGACAGAAATCCCCGCGCCTGTAAAGGCGGTCACGTGAGATGCGTTTTTGATAATTTGGGCAGCTTTTTGGTAGTTTGTCATGAGCTTCACCTATGTGCTTCAAAACAGGTCACGCCTTGCGAGCCGACTGCTGCGCTGTGTACTGTATTGGCGGGCAACTCGAGTCTGTCACCAGCGTGGAGCGTGAGTTGTTGATCTTCGTTTGGCAAGATAAAAGTGATAGAGCCGTGGACTACATAAATGATTTTGTCATAGCTATGTAAATGTGGCGCGTATAGGTCGTTTGGGTTATTTGACCATGAATAATAACTTAAGCCCTCGTTGTGCAAAATCTCTTCGAGAGCGTTTGGCGTGGGCGTTTTTTCTTCCGCCCAGCGGATGATCTTTATTTGCTCAAATTTAGCCATTATCTTCTACCTCCTTTTTCGCAAAATCCCCGATCTCTACTTCTCCGAGAACTTTTTGGAAATCCCGTTTTTTCATTATGATCGCAGCTTTTCTCTGCCCGGAGCCAAAGGATATTTCTTCGGGAATGAACACATTTTTATCTGCGAGTAAGCGCAATGGACGTGCCAACCCGATCGGTGCAACTGTGCCGATCGGATAGCCGGTAACGCTCTTGACCTCATCTTTACTTGCCATTGTCATGCGTGATCGTCCGAGATGGGCGCGTAGCGCAGACCAGGAGAGTTGGCTGGGTCCTGCGACCATGACGAGAATAAAATCATCTTTGCCCACCCGAAAAAGGATGCTCCGAATAAGTTGGTCAATATCTTGCTTGCGTTCTGCAGCAGCTTCAGCCATAGATTTGATGGTGTGCTCATGCCTGAAAACCTGATGAGGGGTGTTAAGAGCGCTTAGAGCAAGAGAGACAGGGGGATGAGTTTTCATGGCTCTATTATACATCTTGCAGAGTTCACGCGGGAGCACTCAAGAAGTGTAGATTGTGCCAACTTGACCGCCCTGAGATTAATCTCAGGGCTACAAAGCAGCGCCGGATCAATCCGACTTCCCAGCCTGATTTATCAGGCGTTGCTATGTAGCAGGGATATTCATATCCCTGCAGGCTTTGGAATGCGAATTCTACAGAACTTGAGTGCTCCCGTTCACGCAAAATCATTGACACCATTATTGCTTCGATTTATAGTTATCAAAGATAATTTACTAAACTGTTTTGTTCTATGATACGGAGGACTAATGTTCGCACTCAATCTATTATCTGAATCTACAAATGAACCTGATTTGACCTGGCTTCTGTGGCTGGTTTTAGCCATATTTTTTGTCATCATTATTGTTGGTTGGCTTGTAAGCAAGAAAGAAGGTGATGAGCCAGTTGCTGCCTCCAGTGCTCCTGCGGCACCTGCTGCTCCCGCAGCGCCAGATGTCTTAAAAAAAATAGAAGGCATTGGGCCAAAAGTTGAGGGTGTTTTGAACGCGGCCGGCATTAGCACTTTTGCTCAATTAGCAGAAGCAGATGTAGAAAAACTCCGTGAAATCCTTGCTGAAGCCAAACTCCAAATGATGGATCCTGCCGGTTGGCTGGAGCAAGCCGAACTCGCCGCAAAAGGCGATTGGGAGGCTCTCGATAAATTGCAGGACGAGTTAAAGGGCGGTCGCCGCGCTTAAGAAAGTTTAGTTGATGATAAAACCCCGATAAAAATTTTCTTTATCGGGGTTTTTCTTTTCTAACAGAAGATGTGATGGATCAAGGCGCCTCGATCGCAGCGATAGCTTGGCGCGCCAGTTTAGCGATTTCCTTCTCATCCCGTTTTAGCGTCAACGCTCTTAATTTGGGCAGGGTACGCGGATCTTTGATTTTTGTCAGCGACCTGATCACCTCTTTGCGAACCGCATCTGCTTCATCTTCAAGCATCTCCAGCAAATATGCTGTTGCTTGCTCGCTGCCAATTTCTCCCAGCCCCCAAACAGATTTTTCGCGAATCCATGGGTTTGAGCTGCCAAGCGCTTTATCAAGAATGGGTAAAACATCTTCTCCAAATTCGAGCAAAGCCACCAATGCACTTTCTGCCACATCGTAATTTGTATCATAAAAAGCCATTTCTAGTGTTTCTATGATGCGCGCTTCTTTCAGTGGGCGCAAGAGCCCAATTGCATTGCGGCGTACAGTAGGCTCTTTGGCATTCATCGCCTCAATAAGCGGCTCAAGGGCGGCCTTGCCAAAGGAGGCGATCACCGTCATCAGCGTTTCGCTCGCATCGCTTCGTCCATACCACCAAAACGAATCATATAGTGCATCTACTATATAGGGAATGGTTTCAGGCGCGCCAATTTCCCCAAGTGTTTGTACAGCGGCTACGCGGACATTGATCTCTGCGTCATCGAGCAAGTCTGTGATATTTAGATAAGTTTTTGGGTCGCGGAATTTGCCCAGCGCAATAACAACAGCAATGCGCACATCGGGATCAGAATCGCTGAGCGCAACCAATAAATGGGGAATAGCTTCTGCTTGCTTTATTCTGCCCAAGCTATTTGCCGCACGGACTTGTAGCTCATAGTTATCGCTTTTTAAGGCTTCTAAAATCAATGCAAGAGATCTTGGGTCTTGGATTTTTTCTAAAATGAAAATAACTTTTTCTTGCGTGGACAAAGGTGTGCTTTTTAATGCTCCTCGCAAAGAAGGAATTGATTTTATGCCTAGTCGAACTAAAACCTGAGAAACTATTTTACGCAAAGCTTCATCTTGACTTCCTAAAGCATCAACCAATATCGCTGTGCCTTCTTCCCCTAACTCCAGAAAAGCGCGCGTAGCCTGATCGCGTTTCTTTTTATCCTTGCTGGTCAACCCTTTTAGCAAAGCTTTTTGATTCTTTTTCTCAGAAAACCAAGCCATATTTTCTCCTTTTTCTGCTTCTATTGTACATCGAAATTTGCATGTTCATGTTATTATCAGGGCGTTCAATGCAGGAGTAAAATGACCGTTCACTACCTTACACACCTTCTTCAAGCAGACTACCAAAGTCTCCAAGACTTTTGTAGTCTATGGTTTTCTAGTCTATATAAAACCATCAATTACTAAAGCGATTATTATGAGGAAAACCCCCTTCTAGCAGGGGTTTTAGCCCTTATTCATGAAAAGCAACTACGCCCTTTACTTCCACATCCCCTTTTGTCGGCATCGTTGCGCCTATTGCGATTTCACCACCTATGCCGGGCAGGATGCGCTCATCCCGGCTTATGTAGATGCTCTTTGTCGTGAGATAACGTCTGTCGGCGGGAGTTTGACGGAGAAGGCTCACGCCAGGACAATTTTCTTTGGCGGTGGCACGCCATCTCTCATGAGCGTTCCGCAATATGCATCCATTTTTGCAGCAATTCGAGAGAATTTCCACATCCATCCCGATGCTGAAATCTCGCTGGAGGCAAATCCCGGCACGCTGGCTCCCGGCTATTTTGAAGGCTTGCGCGAAATCGGTTTCAATAGAATCAGCTTTGGTGTTCAGTCGGCACACCCCGACGAACTGAAAATGCTCGAAAGAATACATTCTTATGAAGATGTCTTGACCGCGAATCTTTCTGCTCGAAAGGCAGGATTCGAGAACCTGAGCTTTGACCTGATCTTTGGCTTGCCGGAACAAACGCTAGAAAAATGGCAGGCTACCGTTAAATTGATCGTTGGCTTAGCTCCGGAACATCTCTCGTTATATGCCCTGACGCTTGAGCACGGTACCCCCTTTGGAAAATGGGCAGAACGTGGAATGCTTCCCCTTCCCGACCCTGACTTGGCAGCCGAAATGTACGAGTGGGCAGGCGATTTTCTTGAAGCACAGGGTTTTGCGCAATATGAAATTTCAAATTGGTCAAAGCCGCAATGTGAAAGCCAGCATAATTTGCAATACTGGCGCAATTTGCCTTATCTTGGTTTTGGTGCAGGCGCGCACGGCTATGCGGCGGGAATACGTTACTCAAATGTCTTGCGGATACAGACATATATAGATCGTTTGGCGAACGTTGCATCTAAAAAATTCCCGCTTTCTCCAGCAATGATCAGCTATCATAAAATTACCCCTGAAGCAGAAATGAACGAGACAATGATGCTTGGTCTCCGACTTACGAAAGAAGGTGTTTTTGCGAAAACTTTTATGGCGCGCTTTGGTTGCTCTGTAGAAGATGTTTTTAGTGAAGAAGTTGACGAGTTGTTAAAGCTTGGCTTGCTTAAGTGGATAAATAATAAGACATCCGAAGTTTCTGAAACTTCGGATGTCTTGCGGCTGACAAAAGGTGCTCGTTTATTGGGAAATCAGGTTTTTCGTTATTTTGTTGACTAATGCCTAAAGCGCAAATGAACTAAGTATCTATCCTAAAAATACTTCTAAAGAACTTTGCGAGACTTGCATTGCACTTCTAAAGTGCGTTGCAAGTCGGGTTTTCAAGGTCAAACTCTGCTTGCAAGACCCGATCTGCAACGCATCTTCCCAGATGCAATGCACATCTCCATTATTTTTCGGATAGGTTCTAATTAATACATTGGCATTCACATTGTGGTTCTCCCAGCCAGTAGCAGCCTGGGGCGCAAGTTTGAGGTAGGCAAGGCCCGGGAGGAGGCGGAGTGACTCCGGGTTGACGTGGTGGCCCTTCTCCAGGTTCTGGGCGTGGACAAAGCAATGGTTCATAGCCATTTGGGGTGAAACCAAAGGCTTCTCGGCAGGTGTTGTCGAAAAGATAAAGCTCTCCAAGTGGATAATGCTTATTGCTTCTTACAGATGATCCTGCCACTTCAGCAGTGAAGCGGTCGTTGTAGTACATCTTCCCTACATCTTTCAATGCTGCATCGGAAAGAACACCCAGCATAAAGGTGCCGTCTGTGAGCGACTTTTTGAATGCAAACTGGACAGTTGCTTTCATACCGGCATTGATCCGCACCCATGCCAAGTCCGGGTCAGTAGCGACCCCGCGATCAAATATCAAGGTTTCGTAACCATTTGTTGTATCAAGCGGGGCGTCAGATTTCTCTGCCGAAATCCCAGCTGAGTCGTGGTTCTTGTCTTCATAAACCCGGATGTTGGCGTTCGTCCACTCTTTTATATAGGGTGGTTCTGCCCAAATGATGACATCGCCAAAGCCATCAGCGTCATGGTCGATTTCTACACCATAATTGATACCAATGCTGTTGTTGGGATCGCTTCCAATAAGTTCTATAGAGATGTAATACCAATCTTTGTCCTCTGTCAGATTGAAGGTGACGATGTCCATATCAGGAATATAGCTCATGTCCTGTTTGAAAGGGCGTTCAAGGCGGTATATATCATAAGAATCACCGTAGGGCGCGCGTTTTTCGGGTGCAGTATCCTTTGAAAAGACATCGTATATGATGCTTCCGGTTGATGGAGCAGTAGATGGAGTCATCACGTGGATGATAACGGGCGTATTTGTAGGGAGGGCAGATGCTGGTTGACTTGACTCATCTACAAAGATCGTAGGCTCAGAGATCGGTAATGGGGCGGGCACTGATGTTGTGTCTTCAGCAAGAAAAGGAAGAGTACAAGCTAGGACGAGAATAGCTGTCATTGAAAGAATAAGCACGATATTTCTTTTGTGATTCATATGACACTCCTTTTTTATGTTTTGTGTTTTTCATAACTACCTGATACTTTGCCTATAGGATGTCCGCTGATTGAGTGGGCGATGCTTGCCTGCCCCGCAGGACTTTGGCGGGGTCGCCATATCGAAACCAGCAAAATGAAACTTCAGGTTGCTAATTTTTTATTCTTTATGGGGCAACACAATGATAAGCAACCAAAAGGAGCACATTTGGATTCTGAACCCATAAACATTGTGCCGCTGTGCAGCTAGCAGAATCAGTATACTGACTCGGATTTGTGCAGCCAGTTTCTTCTTTTGGCTCTTTTTCTGGTCTTGGGCAAAGTTGCGGCTCGTAACCATTCGGTTTGAAGCCAAAGGCCTCACGACAGGTATTATCAAAGAGAAAAAGCTCTCCAAGCGGGTAATTCTTATTGCTGCGGACAGGGGAGCCAGCTACCTCAGCAGTGAAACGGTCGTTGTAGTCGAGTTTCATTACATCTTTCATATAAGCATCTGCGAGAACGCCAAGCATAAAGCCTCCCTCTGCGAGGGATTTTTTGAAAGCAAACTGAACGGTCGCTTTTGAACCTGCATTAATGCGAACCCAGGCGAGGTCAGGGTCGTCACCAAGACCGCGATCAAATACGAGTTTGTCATATCCGTTTGTTGTGGTGAGAGGAGCATCCGAAAGTTCGCCGGATAGGCCGCCGGTGTCATGGTTTGTATCTTCAAAGACCTGTACATTGGAATTTGTCCATTCATCTGTATAAGGTGGTTCAGCCCAAATGATCGTGTCTCCAAAGCCGTCGGCGTCATCATCAATTTCGACACCATAATTGATCCCGATGCTGTTGTTTGGATTAGCGCTTATTAATTCGATCGAAATATAATACCAATTCCCATCATCGCTCAAGCTAAAGGTGACGATATCCATATCCGAGACGTAGGTCATATCTTGCATGAATGGCCGTTCAAAGCGATTGATGTCATATGAATCCCCATAAGGGGCACGTTTTTCGGGCGCAGTATCCTTTGAAAAAACATCGTAGATAACCCCTCCCGTTGAAGGTGATGTAGAAGGGAAGAGAATATGCACGATCTCCGGTGTGTTGGTAGGGAGGATTTGGGTAGGCGGACTTGGCACTGTAGGTAGAGGGGGTGTCGTTGGAGGCGGAGGAAGTTCAGGCGGGAGACTGTCTGTTTCTGGGACTGATTTGGTAAATGGAAGGTTGCAGGCCAATAAAGTTAGCGTGAGTATGACGAGAAGGGAAACCATTAAACCTTTACGCTTCATTAGAAACTCCTTTATACCTTTTTATTATGTTCTTTCTGGAAATTGATTTCAATAGGGTCTTTAGGGGGATATGGTCAGAGACTACCAAATCAAAAAGAGCATCTTGCCCAAGACTAGTTCTAACGGATTTTGTACCCAAAGGGCATATATGGTTGATTGAAAGAGTGAAGAAGTTATGCCTTTTTGAACACGGAGTTGCGCGGAAAAAGCTTTGAAAGTACAGAGATTTTCTCCGTACTTTCACAAAAACTCCGTAAAATTCGTGCCGTTTGTGTTCAAACCACAAAAACGTTAGAAGCAGACCCAAGATGCTCTTTTTGACTTTCTTCATACGCTCTGCCTGCTTCTATAATATGCTTCTCCTGCCAGGCTGCCCCCACGATCTGCAAACCGACTGGCAAGTTCTTTTTCGTACAACCACATGGAGTTGAAAGCGCAGGTAGTCCCGCTAAATTGAAGGGAGCAGTGAAGCGCGTCAGCAATTTGGCTTGTTCAACGGCATCCGGACCCTCGATGGGCGGGGCGGCGATGGCGGTGCTTGGTAGCAAGAGCAGATCATAATGTTCAAAGAATTCTGTCAGGCGGTGTTTTGTTTCTGTCTGTGTGCGGCGCGCCAAAATATATTCCGTGCTGGTGTACGCAGCCCCCGTTTGCAGACGGCGCAGCACATCTTCGCCATAAACCTCGGGTGTCTCGTTCATCCGTTCGTGATGATAAGCTGCCCCGTCTGCGGGAGTCATCAACGCATTTGCGCGCGCGGCTTCTGTCAGCCACGAGAAATCCATACTTTCTACTCTTGCGCCGAGGGATTGGAAGGTGGATGCCGCTTCTCGCATGGCGGATGCAACCTCAGCATCTGCAAAATCCAGATACCCCTCCTCAGCCAACGCGATGCGTACGCCCTTTAGGCTTGCCTCCGCTATGGATGCGAAATCCTCGACAGGCACATCTACCGATGAAGGGTCTCGCGAATCATATCCAGCCATCACATTTAGCATTAAGCCAGCATCTTTAACGGAACGTGTCATCGGCCCCGCATGATCTAAATTCCACGAAAGGGGCATGATCCCGCGCAGACTAACACGCCCATAAGTTGGTTTTAGTCCAACGACACCACACAACGAAGCAGGGATGCGGATGGAGCCGCCCGTGTCTGTCCCCAACGCAGCAGGGCACATATTTGCTGCCAGCGCAGCCGCCGATCCGCCCGACGAGCCGCCCGCAATACGAGATGGGTCGTGGGGGTTATGCGTTGCTCCATAGTGTGGGTTCACCGTGGTTACACCGAGCGCGATTTCGTGCGTATTCGTTTTGCCGAGCAGGATCATTCCGGCATTTTTCAGGCGGCGGATGATTTCAGCATCTTTGTTCGGGATGTCATTTGCGCGATACGATGTGCCGCCTGTGGTGCGGATTCCCGCGGTTTCGTAGAGGTCTTTTGCTGCAAAAGGGATGCCTAAAAGCGGGGGGCATTTCCTCTGTGGGCAATCTCATTTGCAAAACTTCCGCTTCTTTCGCCTGAGCGCGCGCTGCCTCTGCGGTGATGGTGATAAAAGCATTGATCCTCGCCTCCTCGATTTCAATTTGACGGAGGCAAGCCTCCACAAGTTCGACCGGGGAGATTTTCTTCTCGCGAATTAATTTTTGGATAGAGGAAATAGTCAGGGTATTGTGTTGCATAAATTGTTGAATTGCAGATTTGGTCAACGCTGTGAGTAGACCTCTGCCCTCAATAGCTCTAAAGTTGCTTCATCAAATGGGTTTTCGCCTTGCTGTAACAGTTGTATCCATTCTTGCCTTAGTTTTTTCTCTTCTTGCCAATCTTCTTTATCATCTGCCCATTGTACAAAAATAGTGAAATCTTCAATTGCGCCAATATAATTATCTGTCAAAACTCGTCCAACTCCTCGACTATCTCGAATTTTCCCGTCATCTGGAGCTAAGTCAACGGCCTTTTCGCATGCAGGTATCATTTTTTCAGCGTGCCCATAAAGACTCCCTGTCCAGCAAAGATCATTGTTTTGTTTAGGATTATCTGTCCCTAGGACATAAGATATTGCAAAATCACATATGTCCATAACAGAGTTGGACAGATTGTGCTTGATACCCTCTAAGCAAATTGTAGATGAGAAATTGCCATCATTTTCTTTCATGGTTTGATTTGCTAATTGGGATATTATTCTCTCTGCCTTTTTTGTAAAATTGGCATTAGCATAAGTGATGGCTTGTTGCAGCTCTTGTGAGCGGTAGACTGTAGGGAGGTTCGGACAGGTTTCTTCGTAAAGAAAACTGGAAAGATAACCGTTCCATTCTTCCCAGCTTAAGTTTCGTCCTGCAATTTTACAGGCTTTCTTTGTCCATGATGCAGATGATATATCTGATAAGATGATTGTCATATCATGGCTAGCAGACGCAAGAAGTGTTCCACTTGGGTTGAAGGAAATAGAATGGATCATATCTGTATGTTCATTTGGGAATATCTGGCTGCTGGGTGGTGAGTTTTCGAAATCCCATAAAATAATTTCGTTATCACTTGCTGAAGCTAGAGTTAATCCGTCCGAACTGAAATCTAAATCCTGCACAATGGATTTATGCTCTGATAGAGGCGCATCTAAGATTTCCTGTCTTTTATTTATATCCCATAAGCGAATAGTCATATCCCGGCTGCCCTGAAGCGAGAATATCCTTGTTTGGGTGAAATGATAAGCTGGTAATCCCATCTTTATGGCCAATCAGTTCTCCCACCGATTCAAGGGTGCTCGTATTCCACAATCTGATAATGTCATCCATTCCACCAGATGCTAACAGTTTTCCATCAGAACTAAAAGCCAAAGTGTTTACATCACCACTATGCTTCATAGTATGTTGATGTTGAATGCCGCTGGCTGTGATGGTCCAGATCACGACTTTGTTGTCACCTCCTGCAGATGCGAGATAGTTACCGTCTGGGTTAAAGGCAAGTTTATATATAATGTCTGTATGTGCTTTTTTCTGGACGCTTATTAAACTATTGTTTACTAAATCCCATAATATGATTTGCCCATCATAACTGCCTGCTACTAGATAGTTCCCATTTGGACTGATGGCAACGGATTCTATCCAGCTGGGGCGGCTAATTAAAAGGGTTGGGGAAGGATTACCATTAATATTATTCCAAAGATAAATTTTTTTGTCATGTCCGCCTGTGATCAGTTGCTTGCCATCTGGGGTGAAGGCTAGATCAGAAATTTTTTCATTATGAGCATAAAGTTGCTTTCCCAAGCGAGATGAATTTGATAGATCATGAACGATGATGTTGCCGTTGGTGTCGCTTGATACGATTGTTTTGTCGTCGGGGCTCAGTGTGAACGTGGGTATATAACCACTGTGGCCAGTTAGGGGTTGTGATTGGGAAAAAGATTCAAGCTCCCACTTCTTAAGTTTACCTTCTTGACCTCCAGATGAGAACAGGAATTGATCATTTGCACTAAAGCTAAGTTTGGTAATGGTTCCAGCATGCCCTGTAATTGTTTCTTGAATATATACTTGCTTTTCTATATCCCAAAGAGAAATTGTCCCATCCTGAAACCCTAATGCTAGGATTTTTCCATTATTGCTTACTGTCAAAGCGCGGACAGGGTAGTTTGTGGGTCCAAAAAATGTTATGAGACGTTTTCCGCTTTCAATATCCCAAATAATGATAGAGCTGTCATAACTTCCTGAGATCAGTTTTTTCCCATCTGGAGTAAAGCTAATTGCTCTAAGCCAATCGGTTTGTTCTGTTTCAGAATAGCTTATTGCAGCGACATTATCTGTGTCGTGGATCATCTGACTAACAGGTCGGAGTGTCTCGACATCCCATAGAATCAAGGTTTTATCGGAAGCAGATGTCGCTAGAAATTTACCGTCCGGGCTAAATTCGATGTCCCAGATCCATATAGTTGAATTGTCAGGGCTGAAAAACTCGTTTGGGTTGATTTCTTGATGGGCTACAAGAGGATCTCCAACTGATTTCATTGTCTTGAGATTCCAAATGTGAACATATCCATCCCTGTCACCTGACGCTAATAGCTTGCCATCAGAGCTGAATTCTACATCAAATACCCAGTTAGTAGGTCCAGTTAAGGTTGTACCTAGTGGCTGAAAAGTTTTTGCGTCCCAAAGAATAATTACATTGTCCTCTCCAGCCGAAGCTAGAGTATTACCAGTTGGATCAATTGCGACACTAATTACATATCCTTGATGCCCCCGGAGATAAGCAACTAAATTAGGATCTTGCGATAGACCTTCCAGTAAACTTGCTTTTGCTTCTGGCAGGGGCTTTATCTGGTAAGCTTGCAGACTTAGGAGGAGGGACAGATCAAGCTGATCTAGATTTTCTATGCTTTGAGAAGCTATGTTTTGAACAATTGTTTCTTCCTGTTTTATT
>CAZOOX010000012.1:0-44136 GCA_964581545.1 uncultured Anaerolineaceae bacterium | reverse complement strand
TGTCAATACAGTAATGTGCGGCGATGGAAAGCAGCCAGGTGGCGAAGGAGCGCTTAATATCGTAACGGTGCAGGTTCTTATAGGCGCGCAGGAAGGACTCTTGAGCAGCATCTTCGGCGTAGTCTGCTACACCGAGCATGCGATAACATAAGTTATAGACCGGTCTTTGGTATGTCTCTACTAAATAAGTAAAGGCTTCGTCACTGCCTTGCTGGGCCTGGACTATCCAGGTCTTTTCCTCGTCCACGTATGCTCCTGTTCTTCTTCTCTGCCTTAGTATACGAGGTTTTTGGGGATGGGTTGCGGAATTGGGGGAATTGGGTTCTTGAGATTCGGGAGTTGGGAATGGGGAATTGGGTGATGAGTGAGGAGTGAGAAGTGAGGGTATTGCGTAATGCGTATTTCGTAATGAGCACCAGCGGAGATTGAGTAGCTTCGAGCGCAAGTGAGAAGCATATCGAAATCGAAGCGGGGTAATGTTCTTTGAATGGTTTATAATTTCTTCACGCAACCACTTCAAACAGGGATACAGAAATGGGAATAAAACAAAAGACCGTATTCATCAGCTATAGAAGAACGAATTTTTATACTGCGCTGGCGGTTTATCAGGATTTAACCGCAAACGGCTACGATGTTTTTTTTGATTATCAAAGCATTGATAGCGGGGATTTTGAGCAAGTCATTTTTGAAAATATTCAATACCGTGCCCATTTCGTACTCATTCTCTCTCCTTCAGCTCTGGAAAGATTGAAGGATCCAAACTCTATCATGCGCCGTGAAGTTGAAATGGCAATAGACACAAAGCGCAATATCATTCCTTTGATGATGGAAGGCTTTGATTTTAGTAGTCCAAGTGCAAAAGAGGCACTTACGGGAAAATTATCAATACTGCCAAATTACAATGGGCTCAGTCTAATTCCGGAATACTTGCTTGCAGGAATGGAGAAACTTAGAAAACGATATTTAAGCATTTCACTAGAGGATATTCCTGAAATAGCTTTAAGCAATGATACGGAAGAAATAACCGAACATACTAATGAAACAACACGACAACTGTCACCTGTAAAAAGCGACACGCTGATAGCGCAAGAATTTATAGAAAGAGGACGAAGTCTTCAAAACACAAAAGAGTATGAAAGAGCTATAAAAGCTTACTCTATAGCGATTGAATTAGACAAAAACCTACCAGAAGCTTTCCAGCTTAGAGGAGGATTGTTTGCGCTTACAGGGAGTGTGGAAAAAGCCATTACAGACTTAAAAAAAGTTCAATCGTTGGAACAAGTAAACCTAGTCAAAAACAATATCGAAATAGTTGGTGATAGAAATATCATTGGACATAATAATGTAGTTTCCATTTCTTATCTAAACGAAGATCAAAGACTAGCTAATGAGATTGAAAATCGTCTTTCACAAAACAGATTTATCCCTTATACAGAGAGAAGTACCGAGGGCGAAAATAGCATATTTATTTCTTATGCATCAGAAGACCGAGATCTAGCTAAAGACATTTATAATCGTCTTATGAATGATGGATTTAATCCATGGCTTGATGAAGAAAAGATTTTACCCGGGGAAGATTGGGACGCAGCTATAAGCAAAGCTATAGAAAACACTGATTTTGTTTTAATGCTTATATCATCTAATTCAATTACTAAAGATGGCTATATTCAAAAAGAATTACGGAAAATTTTAGATGTTGCTAGTGAAAAACCTCCTGAAAAAATTTTTAGAATTCCTGTCAAATTAGAGGAATGCACAATGCCAAGGCAACTCCAAGGCTTACAATTCTTAAAATACTTTCCTGAAAAAAGCAGAGACAATGCTTATAAACGTTTACTGAAAAGCCTAAAGTAATCAATGCAACACATCCCACCCCCTCTGTCACTCGCTTCGCTCGGACATCTCCCCCAAATTCTAAGTGCGGAATTTAGGGGAGAATTTTATGCAATGCAGTTTTTTTTAATTCCGCATTCATCATTCAAAATTCTACATTCTAATGATGATGATGCCCACCGCCGCTATTTCTTTCTCCTAAAAATGGGCGCAGGGCACCGAATTTATCGTCGTTCATGGCGAAGTAGGCCGCGATAATGGTCGTGATGGGGACAGCGGCGATCAGTCCCAGCGAGCCGACCAGTGTGCGGACGACTTCTTCGGCGACGAAGGAGAAGTTGACAAGGTAGGAGAAATTCCCTTTTGACATCGAGAAGACGAGGAGCATCGGGAGGGCTGTCCCGGCGTAGGCCATGACGAGGGTGTTAACGGTCGCGGCGACATGATCCTGTCCGATATTGGTGGCACGTTTATATAACGCGCGCAAGCCTAAATTCGGGTTTGCATCGTGAATTTCAAAAAGGGCAGAGGCTTGGGTGATGACCAGATCGTCCAATACGCCGAGCGCGCCGATGATGATCCCGCCCAATAAAAGCCCGCGCAAATTGATCGAAGAATTTGCCATCTGCACGAGGAAAAGGGCATTTTCATCCCCGGAACCTGTTAGCTTCGTAGCGTTGACGAAGATCCACGCCAGCGAGCCGGTGATGATGAGCGCAATGATCATGCTCAAGACAGCGGCGTGGGTTTTCATTGTCCAGCCATAGGTCAGGTAGAGCGTGACCGAAAGCAAAATGGCTGCGCCGATAATGCTAACACGCACGGGGTCTTCGCCATCGAGAATATGGGGGATGATATAGCCAATGACGACGAGCAGGCTAAAGCTCAACCCAAGCAGGCTGCCCAGCCCTTTGCGCCCCGCCATCGCCAAAATGGCAACGACAAAAATACCGACCAAAAGCAAAAGTAAATGCGAACGGACATAATCGACAAAATAGGCGTTGAGCGTACCATCGGGCGCGAGGGTAAGCGCAATGAGCAGCTCGTCGCCGGGCGCAAGATGAATATCGTCGTAGCGGACTTGGCGCGTGCCGTTATCGATCTCGAGTTCGATGCCTTCGTATTTCCCATCGAGGGGTTTCACACGGAGGACCTGGTATAGCTGCGGGGGATTATCGCCGAGCGTGATCTGCCCCTCTTCGATGACCTGCGTCACTTCGGCACGCACCGTCCCGGACCCGAAACCTGCTTCCGTTTTTACACGTTCTATCGGAGAGAAAAAATAGGGCACGCCCCAAATGACAAAGGCGGCGATAGCAAGGATGAGGAGTAATGCAAAAAGCAAGAAGATTGTTTTATTTTTCATATGATTGCCTCCCTCCCCCGTGAGCGGGGGAGGCTAGGAGGGGGCTTTTTTTACCGCCCCCCTCTAACTCCCCCCGTAAACGGGGGGAGAATGTTTTTTTTATTCTTCTCTGAATACCCCGTAGCTTGCTACGAGGGTTCCGAGCATTAAGAAAAATCTGTACCCGTAGGGGCAAAATTCCGTAATACCCCGTCCGCTTGCGGCGGGGATAGGAATTTTGAAGATTTTTCAAATTTATTAAACAGTTTGTTTTCTAAAAATCGCCATTCCACCCCAAACCAAGCCAAAGATGGCGGTGCAAACCAGCACGATCGCCGCGCCCGAGGCGATGCTCCAATAATAGGAGATATACAGACCGACCCCTCCTGAAAGCGAGGCAATGGTCGCGGCCAAAGCCATCATCACAGGAAGACGTTTGGTGAGTAAATAACCCGTTGCTGCGGGGGTGACGAGCATGGCGACCATCAGCGCAACGCCAACGGTTTGAAGCGAAACAACGATGGTCACGGCAATCAAAATGAGTAATAAAAAGTCAAGCAATTTGACGGGAAGCCTTAAGGTCGTTGCCAGAACAGGGTCAAAAGACATGATCATGAATTCTTTATAAAAGGTGAAGATGATCAAAAGCGTGATGCCGCCAAAAATGGCGATCAGCCACAGGTCGCTGGTGCGGACGCCGAGCACATCGCCAAAGAGAAAATGTGCCAGATCAACAGTGTAGCTGCGCACTGTAGAGATGAGTGCCACGCCGAGGGCAAATGTCCCCGCAAAGATGATGCCGATGGCTGTATCTTCTTTAATTTTCGTGTTTCGGCTAATCGTCCCGATCCCCAAGGCACTGATGATCGCCGCAACAAGGGCAGACCAAAAGAGGGGTTCCTTTTTCCCGTTGCCGAGCAAATATCCGACAGCCACCCCAGGCAAAATGGAATGGGCAAGGGCATCGCCAAAAAATGCCATACCGCGTAAAACAACATAAGTACCAACAACTGCGCTAACGATTCCAACCATCACGGCAGCGGCGAGTCCGCGCAGCATGAAGGCATATTGGAGGGGTTCGAGGAGGAAATTCATAGAAAGTAGATAAGTAGAGAAAAGAGAGTAGTTAGAGATTTACAGCACGTATTTCGTGTTGTGTAATGCGTAGGCAAAACCATTACCAGCACCTGACAGTTTTATTCTATGTGTTGGTTTCGATACGGCGAAACGCATCGCCTACTCAACCAACGATAGTTCTTTTTATCAAAATGTAAGGTGCAAGAACCATTACGCATTACGCAATAGCCTCTACCGCTGCCAAGTCAAAAAGGCTTTCAGCACACGGATATTATCATCAAAATCGGTATCGCGGTGATTTCTAAGCTCAATATCTACAGCGGGAACGCCTTTGACCGAAGAAGCCCAATCGGTCAGATTTCCGCTGTATTCACAGCCAGTGTTAAAGGGTGGATAAGCATAAGAGCTAACATCAGAGAGCGCTTGTGCCAAACGCTCAGAAGGCTCAAAGGGAGGTACTCCACCAGCAAAGATGCCCAAAGCCGCGCTATGATAGCTAATCAGCGCAGAAAAGTCATGCAAGCTAATGAAATTCATTAAAGCAATTGTCTCGGGTTCAGAGCCGGGGTGTGTCCCTCCTGTGGTAGGGAGATAATTCCAGCAGCCGTCTCTATCCCACTTTGCTTTCCAATGATAGGGAAAATTATGATTCAAATCCACGCCATGATCGTTCACGCGGCCTTCGTATCCGCGCGCGCGCTCATAACCATCGGGGTTGAGCGCGCGCAAAATATAGAGGCTCACCCCTTCAGGAACAGTATCCGGGTTTTCTTCCAGATAAGCAATAAGCTCATCAGCGAGGGCGATGGTATTCCACTCGTTGCCACCGTGAATCCCTGCAACGATCAATCTTTCGTCGGGACCTGTCCCAAAGCGATAGACTTCGATGGGGCGTCCGGCAACCGAATAGCCAATTGTCATCGCCTGTTTTTTGCTCAGGTCAATTGAAAAAGACGTCGGTGTTGCGCCGACAATTGGCGTACTATTTGGGTTCGGCGTTACGCTGGGGAGCAAATAAACGGTGGGGAGCGCAAAAATTTCCAGCGGGGCCATCGCAAGGGTAGCTGTCGGGGTCGCAGACATTATCTCTTCAACGGAAGCAACTTTTGGTGAAGAGCGAAAGGGGTTTCCTATCCACAAAAAAAAGACAAGAGCACCAACGATATTGAGCGACCAGATCCCGACTAAAAAAGCAGGGACCTTCTTTTTCTTTTTTGCCATTATCTAAGTGCCGCCCGACGCAGGATATTGATGGCAATACTCGGCGCCCAGCGCAATACATTTTGCGGATGTCCGCCATAAGAGAGCGTGCGTTTTCTCTCGCCAGCGGGCGTGATCAAAACAAGTTCGGCAATTTGCTCTTCTTCACCGGGGAAAAACGCGATCCCCAAAGCGGCCTCGGCATTCTTTTCTGTGCGCATCTTTTGAAGAGCTGGCAGCAATTCTCCGCGTTCGAGATTTTGGTCAGCAACTTTTAGGAGGGAAGGATTGGCGGCTTTTTTCAGCAGCTTGGAGAGAGTCCCCTCCAAACCGGATTCAAGGGCAACAAGCTGCCAGCCACGTTTTTCGAGAGCCGCCAACGTTACGCTCTCCAATTTATCTTGGTCAGTGCCAAAAATAATTTTTCCCAGCCTTTGCCGGATCTCGTTTTCGACTTCGGCGATCATTTCATTGGCTTCGGCTTCTGTCTTTGCCTTTGCCGCCAAGCGAATATCTACCACGCCCATGTGCGCAGCCAAGCCAACCGTGGGGTTACGTAATTTCTCAAGATCGGAGATCTTTTCGTCGAGGTCGCCTTCACCGATCCCGGCTGTACGAAGCAAATAAACTTTGATGATCTCATCGAGCCTAAATCTTTGCTGAAGATAGGGAATGACAGCATCATGGAGAACGGTTTCCATCTCTCGTGGGACACCGGGCAGAGAAATAATTGCGCCTACACCATCAGAAAAAGGGGCATCATATTCGAGAATAAAACAAGGCGCAGTGCCAACGGGGTTTTCAAGAGCAATTGCGCCTTTGGGCACATAAGCCTGACGTTTTTGATTTTCACCGGGTTCTTTGCCATAACGAGCAACACGATTTACGATTTGCTCCCACAACTCTTCTCGAAATTCTGTTTCTGTTCCTACAGCAAGAGCAATAGCATCACGGGTGGGGTCGTCAATGGTGGGACCCAGTCCGCCTGTGGTAATGATAATTTCGGCGCGCTGCATCGCTTCACGGATGCTTTCTGCGATCCGCTCGGCATTGTCGCCGATGGTCACAGTACGGTAAAGGTCTACACCGAGGTCACGAAGGTTACGCGCAATATAACGCGTATTTGTATCAACAATTTCGCCGAGAAGGATTTCTGTTCCGATAGTGATAATTTCTGCTGAAGGCATAGTTTTTAGTTGGGTAGTTGTACTGATTAGGATGGAAAATCTTTATTTGATATATGACGTTTGATAAGAGATGCAGTCAAGTCTCTTCACTCATCACTCGTCACTCATCACTTTCCTATTCTTTCAAAATTTCAAATGCTTAACCGTTAATCCATGATTGATAAGCTCGTTGAGGGAATCAATGCCAAGTTGAAGGTGTTTTTCAACATAGGATTCGGTCACTTTTTCATCGCTTTTGGCGGTTTTAATGCCCGCCGAGATCATTGGCTGATCAGAAACAAGAAGCAATGCCCCGGTTGGGATCTCGTTCGCAAAACCGGTGATAAAAAGTGTGGCAGTTTCCATATCAATAGCCATTGCGCGAACTCGTTCAAGATAATCCTTGAACTCCTCATCATGTTCCCAAACACGACGGTTGGTGGAAAAAACCGTACCTGTCCAATAATCAAGTTCGTGATTACGGATCGTCGTTGAAACCGCTTTTTGCAAACTAAAAGCGGGTAAAGCCGGGACTTCAGGCGGATAATAATCGTTTGATGTTCCTTCTCCTCGAATGGCAGCAATGGGGAGAATAAAATCGCCGAGATCGGTTTTCTTTTTTAGCCCACCACATTTACCCAGGAAGAGAACAGCTTTCGGATCTATTGCGCTGAGCAAATCCATAATGAGGGCGGCGTTGGGGCTGCCAATCCCAAAATTGATGAGTGTGACCCCATTGGCGGTGACATTGGGCATGGGTTTTTCGTGTCCGCGGATGGGCGCATCGCACCATTCTGCAAAAAGATGAATATAGTGTTCGAAATTAGTTAATAGAATATAGTCAGCAAAGTCTTCAAGAGCCGTGCCTGTATAGCGCGGCAGCCAATCTTTGACGATTTTTTCTTTAATATTTAAAACCATAGCTCGCTCCACAATTTCATCGCTCATTTCTTTACATCTTCGGTTTGCTTATTCTACCTGATAAAAAAAGATGCCTGGCAGAAATCGCCAGACATCTTTATCTTCAGTAAAAGATGTTGCTTTTTTATGCTTGTTAGTCCACACCCAAATAGGCTTTCTGAACCATTTCATTACTCTTCAATGCTGTAGCATCGTCGTGAAGGACGATCTGTCCGGTTTGCAAAACATAACCACGATTAGCAATAGAAAGTGCCATAAGCGCGTTCTGCTCGACCAACAAGATGGTAGTACCTTCTTTGTTGATCTCTACAATGGCTTCAAAAACCGCATCCACGAGAACGGGTGCCAGTCCCATTGAAGGCTCATCAAGCATAAGGAGACGAGGGCTTGCCATCATGGCGCGGCCTGTTGCCAACATCTGCTGTTCACCACCAGATAGCGTGCCTGCAATTTGTTTGCGTCGTTCTTTTAGACGAGGGAAAAGAGTAAAAACGCGCTCTAAATCTCGCTCAATGCCTTCTTTATCATCACGACTGTAGGAGCCCATCTCGAGGTTTTCCATAACCGTGAGTTTGGCAAAAACACCACGTCCTTCAGGTACCATCGCCATTTTTTCATAAACTAACTTATGGGCTGGCGTACCGGCAATATCTTTCCCGAGATAAGATATCGAACCTTCGCGCGGGGTCAAGAGACCGCTGATCGTGCGTAGCGTCGTTGTTTTCCCTGCACCGTTGGCGCCGATCAGCGTCACAATTTCGCCTTCTTCAACGGTCAGAGAGATGCCCTTTAGGGCATGGATATTTCCATAGTAGGTATGGATGTCATTAACTTCTAACATTGCCATTTTATTCTCCCTGCTCCAAATCTAAACCAGAAGCCGCGCCGCTACCCAAATAGGCTTCAATAACCCTCGGGTTGCGCTGAATTTCAAGCGGTGTACCTTCTGCAATTTTCTGTCCAAAGTCCATCACCCAAATTTCTTCACTGATGCCCATGACAACTTTCATATCATGCTCGATCAGCAAGATGGTGATCCCTACTTCGTCACGCAGTTTGCGGATGAAATGCATCAGTTCAAGAGATTCGTTCGGGTTCATGCCCGCAGTTGGTTCGTCCAACAAGAGGAGCTTGGGTTTGCTGGCAAGGGCGCGTGCGATCTCAAGGCGACGTTGCGCACCATAAGGTAGGTTACGTGCAAGTTGATCGCCAAGTCCTTTCAACCCGACAAAATTCAGTAACCGTATTGCTTCTTTGGTGGCATTTTCTTCTTCTTCGACAAAACTTTTTGTCTTAAAAATAGCTTCTACCCAGTGTGTCTTCAAGTGCGGGTGCTGACCAACCAAGATATTTTCAATCGCTGTCATGCTCGCAAAAAGACGAATATTCTGATATGTACGAGAAATACCTTTCACTGTAACCTGATCTGGGCGAAGACCTTCTAAATGTTTATCACTATCAAAGATGATCTCACCTTCAGTTGGTTCATAAAAACCGGTAATACAGTTGAAGAAAGTGGTTTTACCTGCGCCATTTGGTCCGATAACACTGGAAATGGAATTCTCTTTTACGTCAATTTCAAAGCTATTGACAGCGACAAGACCACCAAAGCGTTTTGTGACGTTTCGTGTGCTGAGTATTATTCCCATGATTCTCTCCTAACCTTCTACCCTGTCGGGTTCTGCTTCGGCTTGTAGCTCTCGCTTAACACGTTGGTCGGGCCAGAAGCCTTCCGGTTTGACCAACATCATGACAATGAGCAGGGTTCCGTAGATCAACATACGATATTCAGCAAATTCCCTAAGCAATTCAGGCAACCCTACAAGGATAAGGGAGCCGACAAAAACACCAGGGATACTACCCACGCCGCCTACAATGATCAGAGCTAAAACGTTAATTGAGATGATCAAGTTGAAACTGTGCGGGAAGATGGAAGTCAGCTTGGAAGCAAAGATCGCACCGGACAAACCAGAGAAGGCTGCGCCGGTCGCAAATGCCATTAATTTGGTGTTGACCAGGTTCATGCCCATGGCTTCTGCGACATCTTCATCTTCGCGGAGAGCCATCCACTGGCGTCCAAGACGGGAATCACGCAGACGAGTTGCAATAAAAAGCGCCAAGAGCACACCACCCAAAATAACATAATAGAGTTGTCCCGGTTGTACCAACTCTGTCCCGAAGAAATTGGGTTTGGGGATTTGCAAAATACCTTGTGCGCCGCCGAAAATTTCCTTAAAAACATCGGAAACCGCGATCACACGGATGATCTCACCAAATCCGAGCGTAACAATTGCCAAATAATCGCCACGCATGCCCAAAACAGGGATGCCTAGCACAATGCCAAAGAGCGTTGAGATGATGACGGAGATGGGCAATGCTGTCCAGAAGGTGAAACCTGCATCCACTCCTAGCGCACCTTGAGAAGTAAGTACACCCATAACATAGGCACCGATGGCAAAAAAGGCTACATATCCCAGATCAAGCAATCCTGCAAAACCGACCACGATATTCAAACCCAAGCCCATCAGAATATATAAGCCAACATTGTTGGCAACTTCTGAGAGGTAGGAGCCCAAAATCAGCGGGAGGAAAAGGATAATGACCATCACGACAAGTGATTTTCCGGCCGACATTGTTTTCTTTTGCACAGGACTGAAAGCGGCAACTTTTTCTTTGACGCTATCCCCTATCTCATTCCAAAGGATTGTGATCAACAGAGCGACGACAAATACACCGATCGCAAAAGCAGGGTTGAGTGTTTTACCAGCAAAAATCGTCTTTATCAAATCCCTGCTAAGGAGACTGCGTAAACGCCCCAGAAGGATTTCTGAGAAGGTTGCAAGACCTAACATCCAAGCCAGTGCAGTAACAAGGGGATGGCGAACTTTTGTTGGCAAAATGCTAAGCAGCGCAGCAAATACGCCGGTAGCCCCGAAGAGCAATAGGAGGTATATACTTCCTGTAGTCGCGTCTTTTCCGAAAGTGAGCAGTTCTATAAGTGCGGGAGAAACGTTTGACAAAAATTGGCGAATATCCACTGCGAGAGCAATATAAGCCAAAAAGATCAGGGGGATAGAGGCAATAGCGCCAATAGCAAAGCCAATTCCAAGGGTTTTTGCCGTGTTGTCACGTGCCATATTCTCCACGGTCACATAAGCAATTGCCAAAGGAGCAGCAATAAGGAAAACATGTCCTAAAGAGAACCAGCCTTTGACCAGCTCTCTTTCTCCCAGCAAGGCAATAAAGCCGATGATGCTCATGCTAAGCGCAATAACACCTGCTACCAAAGCTTTTTGAATAATCTCTTTTGTTGTAATCGTTTTTTTCATAGCAGATCTCCTATGCCTTTTCTTCAGCTAAGGCTTCACCCAAGATACCCTGTGGGCGGAAGATAAGCACCAAAACTAGCATTGTAAAAGCAATGACGTCCTTGAGCTGGTGAGGGGAAGGGACACCCAAACCTTCAAGGAAAAGTCCTGGTCCGACCGATTCGAAAATGCCGAGGAAGAGACCGCCAAGGGCTGCACCGGGGATACTCCCAATGCCTCCGAGTACCGCAGCTGTAAAAGCCTTGATACCGGGGAAGAAGCCCATAAAGAAGTGGATCTGCCTGAAGACCAATGCATATAGTACACCGGCGATACCAGCCATTGCTGCGCCTAGTGTAAAGGTGAGTGTGATCGCTCGGTCAACATCAATACCCATCAATCTGGCAACATCTTTGTTCTCGGCTGCGGCTCGAATAGATTTCCCTGTTTTGGTTTTTACAACAAAGAAATATAAGCCTGCAAGCATAAGGATGGTCACAATGATAACGATCACTTGCGATTTCAAGATATCAATGCCTGCAATATTCACTTTCCCTATGATCAAATCTATCTCAGGGAAAGGTTTTACTTCGGAGCCATAGAGTCCTTGGAAAAAGTATTGCCAAAAAAATGATGCGCCAATGGCTGTGATCAAAGGAACCAAACGTGGTGCACCACGAAGAGGGCGGTAGGCAACGCGTTCTGTCAGGTTTGCGATCCCGACAGATACAAGCATTGTTACGACCGCGATAATTGTTATGCCAATCACAGGATGTTGGTCCAAATATCCAGATGCGCTCATCGGCTGAGCAATAAAAATTGTTGCCGTCATAATACCCGACATGAAAAATTCGCCATGAGCGAAGTTAATCATAAAAAGTACACCATAAACCAGTGTGTACCCGATTGCGATCAGCGCGTAAAGACTTCCTTGAGCAACACCGGCAACAATGGTATCTGTCCAAGCTTTAGCTGAATAAGGATTGTCCATCAGCGTAGCTATTGTTCCCCATAACATGGCAACAATAATAGCTGTACGGAAAATCCACAACACAAGACCTAAAAAGTCAATTTGTTTAATCCGTTCTTGCATAAGAGTTGACCTCTACTTTCTCTATTTTGCACAAAAGGGATGGGATCGCATTGCGGCGACCCCATCCCGATTTAGGTATTACCTAAAGTTAGTCTAGTTGAGAACTAGGGCCAGATAGGTTCGTATTCGCCAGCGGTAAGCTGAGAAACGGTGATCTGGGGATCTGCGCAGTCACCATACTCGTTACAAGTCAAAGTACCGGTGATACCATCATAACCAGAGGTGGCACTGACGCAGTCACGCATAGCCTGACGACCAATGTGGAGGTCTTCGCCATCAACAACGCCGACTTCTTCAACACAGCTCAAGATAATGTTGGCTGCATCAAATGCGTGGGAGTGGAAGACGGAAGTGGGGTCAATACCATAAACTTCGGTGTGTTTCTCAAGGAAGGTGGTATAAAGTTCATTTTCGAAGCCAAGATCGGGACCAGAGAAATACATGCCTTCGCCAGCTTCGCCAACTGCTTCAACAGCAGCGGGGGAGATCATACCATCAGCAGCGGACAAAATAGTCTCTTCGAGACCGGCAACTTCTTTAGCCTGTTTGGTCAAGAAACCACCTTCTGCGGTGAAGACGGGGTAGTAGATCAATTCAGGAGGACCAGCAGCTGCAACAGCGGTCAAAACAGGGCGCATATCAGTGTCGCCTTTGTTGACAGCGGTGAACTCAACAATGGTGCCGCCAAGTGCTTCAAAGTTATCAGCAAATACGCGAGCAAGACCTTCGGTGTAGGGATCGCCATCGTGGATGGCAGCAGCGGTGGTTACACCCAAAACATCAATGGCAAATTCAGCCATAGCTTTACCCTGAACTTTGTCATTGTGAGCGGTGCGGTAGTAGCCGGGGTTCCAGGCAGAGTCAGGATCAGTCAATGCGGGGGAAGTGTTGGAGGGGGAAACCATCACGAAACCAGCATCAGAGATGATCTTGGACATGGGGACACCAGCGCCGGAGCAGCTTGTGCCGATGATACCGATGATCGTGGGATCGGAAACGATCTTCTGACCGGCAGCCTGACCGCCTTCTGCGGAACAGCCATCATCTTCAGCTTGAAGTTCAACAGAGTGACCAAGAACATCACCTTTGAATTCCATAGCAAGCTCAACACCACGCTGTGAGTCCATACCGAGATCGGTGTTAGGACCAGAAACAACCAATGCGGAAGCAATGCGGATGGGTTCGCCAGCGTAATAAGTTACACAGCCGATCTCATCGGTGCATTCAAACATGGCAGGAGCTTCTTCAGCAGGTGCTTCTTCAGCAGGAGCTTCTTCTGCAGGAGCTTCTTCTGCAGGTGCTTCTTCCATGGGGGCTTCTTCTGCGGGAGCAGCGCCGCCACCACAGGCAGCCAATACCATGCTGGCAACCAAGAGCATGGCAAAAATAGCAAGTAAACGTTTAGACATTATTTATCTCCTCTTTCAAGTGATTTATCGTAATTTCCCGAACTTCGGGATTATTTAGCTTGGCAGACAACGCCAGAAAAAATGTCGCCACCACCTCCTTTTTTTTAAATTGTCTCGAAAGGTAAAAACACATAAATATCTCTGAAGATACGCAGAGACAAAAATATTTATTCAATGAACAATCGTACAAGCAGACCCGCTCAGGGTCAAGAGCGATGAGTAATTTTTACAGATTTTTTACTTCTTTGGAGGTGAGTATAAAACCTGGTCTCGAATGCGTAAATCGGTGTTGCGGATCTTCATTGCCAGATCAGCAGAAAGGTTATACATCAGACGATATCCCAATTGCGGATACGTCTCACACAAAGTCAATAAACGATCACGCGGAATAACCACCAAGCGTGTTTCTTTTGCCCCCGCACTGGCTGAAGCAGAGCGTAAACCCTCATCAACCAAGGACACCTCTCCAAAAGATTGACCTCGCCGTAAAATCGCTACTACAGTCCCCTTCTTCCCCGCAGATGAATTAATAAGGATATTCACCTCACCACTCGCGATCACATAGAGTTCTTTGCTGCCACTATTTTCTTCAAAGATCGTCTCGCCTTTAGAAAAGCTAACATCGTGGCACAAGTTTGCCACCAATTCTAATTGCGTTGGCGTGAATTGATAAAAAATATCGCTTTGCTTCAATGCGCTGATAAATGAACTCATTTTTTTACTCCAAGGGGATACCTTTCGTAGTTTAGCATACTTGAATAACACCTGCAACACTTTTTTATGATTTGGAAATCTCGCCCCGCTCTTGAAAAAGGCTTGCTACCGCCTCGATAGATATCTTTCTGCCCCGATGCATACTACCGTTGGTAGGTCACGCTTTTAGCGTGACTTTGTTTGGAGAGTAAGAGCGTCACGTTAGAAACGTGACCTACGATAGAACAATTCACACCCCCGAAATAAAAACAGAGCTTCATCGTTGAGATGAAGCTCTGTTCTGTTAGACAATTTCTTACAAAGAGAACAAAGGCCTATTCTGTCAAGAAAGTGACTTCTACCGTCATTCCCCAGCGCAGAGTGGAATCAAATTCATCCAAGTGGATATTGACAGCATAGACAACATCTCCAGCTTGCGTCGTGAAAGATTGCCCAATGCTTTCTACGCTTCCATCCAGAACCAATTCTGGCAATGCATCGGGGCTAACCTCTACCGCCTGATCTTCGCTGATCTTGACAACCTCTAGCTCTGTTAAATCGCTGGTCTCAACATAGAACTCAGAAAAGTCCGCAATTTGGGCTGCCCACAGCTCTGCTCCTATTAACTGACCGACCTCTACATTAATATCGGTGATTGTGCCGTCAAAAGGAGCTTTCAACTCATAAGCATCCAGAGCGTTCTCTGCTGCTGCGACCTGGGCTTTAGCGTTAGATAATCGGGCTTCGAGTAATGCTTTTTCATCGGGGTCAAGCCCATCTTCCGCGCGTGACTCGTATTTTCTTTTTGCTTCGGCTTCTGCTGCGAGTGCGGCATCCAGATCGGCACGGGCTTCATCCAGATCACGGATCGCCTCTTCCAAATCACGCATGGCCTCATTTACATCTTCTTGTGCATCTTCCAGATCGTCTTCAGCGCTTTTTCTTTTACTATTATCTTTGTCCAAGTCTGTATATTTATCAAACTCATCTTGTGCATCCTGGAGATCTTCTTCAAAATCGCTGAGATCGGCTTGAGCATCTTCAATATCATCTTCGAGGTTATCGGTATTTAGCTTTTCCCATTCGCGCTCGGCTTCGGCGCGGGCAATTTGAGCATCCATATAGGCCTGCCAAGCGTTGGCTGTTGCCAGACTGCCTGTACGAACAAAATCATCGTAAGCTTGTTGCGCACTGGTCAACTCAAGCTCGGCAGCGCGGAGAGATGCCTCTGCCTGCTCTTGATCGGCGAGCCGAATAATGGTCTGGTCTGTAACGACATCTTCGCCTTCTTCAACCAAAATTTCAGCTACTTTGCCGCGCGCAGAAAAACTAAGGCGTACATCTTGCGCAGGGAGAATATGTCCTTCGGCAACAACATAGTCGAGACTTATCGGCTCTGCCGGCTCAACTTCAGGAACTTCTTCTGCGCCACAGGCACTTAGCAACAAGGTAAATGCAATGAGCAATATAGAGAGTGTTTTTATTTTTTGAGTTTTCATTTTCTTTTCCTTTTTGAAGATTATAGACTTCAGACTTTAAATTTCAGATTTACAATTTGTAGCTTGAGATTATTCATATGCCAAAACTTCACGAATAGTAAGGCGTGCTGCGCCTCGGGCAGGGATCACACTTGCCAGAACGGAAAGAAGAATAACCAGCCCAAGCCAGATGCCGTAACCGATAGGGGTAAAGACAACGGCGATAGGGGTTTCGAAGGTCGCGCTACTAACGATCCACGAAAGTAGGTATGTAAAGGGAAAGGCAACAAGGATACTAAGAACAAAGGAGATAAAGCCGATCAGTAGACCTTCGACCAAGACCATGCGAATGATCTCAAAATCGGTTGCGCCGACTGCGCGCATAATACCGATCTCACGGGTGCGCTCGAGGACATTCATGCTCATTGTGCCCGCCAGTCCCATTGCCCCAACGACCGCAGTTAACACAGCCATGATGAGCAAGAAAGTAATCAAAATATCGATACTTTCAGAAGCTTCATCCATCATTGAGAGACCAGGTGATGTTTCGCTCACCTGAAAACCATTTTCTCGGAAGAAAAGATCCATGTCTTTTGCCAAAGTCTCCTGTCCCTCTCTATCATGTGTATGGCTTACAATGCGAAAAGAGGCAGATTCATTGACAATATTTGTTTCACGGGCAATATACTCATAGGGAGAATAGGCAATGGTCCCTTCCATACCTACGAATTTGAAAATACCAACCACTTCCCAAACTTCTTCACGCCCATTTATTTTGAGCGGGATTTCATCACCCGCCTTCAAATTCGGGTAGCTATCGTAGACACTTTCACTGATCGCCATTTTTCGTTTATCAGTCGCTTGGATCCAACGCCCTTCTACGAGCAGGGGCGAAACCAGAGGGCTATCAGCTGGTGGAGCAAGAATATCAACATTATCAGCAACAGTATCATCATCGTATAGGATTTCAGCCGAAGCAAATGCCCAGCCTTCCACAGCCGCCACACGCGGATCATCCATTGCAAACTGGCGAACTTCGTTTATACGATAGAGCTTTTCAAAACCTATTGTTACATCTGCAAGGAAGTAATTTCCTACGACTTGAATATATTCACGCAAGGAAACACGCACGTTGAAAACAGAGATGAAGATCGCGCCACCCATCAATAAGGTAAAGAGGGTCAAGATCAGGCGGCTGCGTTGACGGAAGGTATTGCGCAAAGAAACCAATAAGGGACGCGGGATACGAATACCGCGGTCTGCAAGAGTGCTGGCGGCACGGATCTGGAATCTTTCTGTACGCGATTCTTTCTTTTCGCCTTCCTCGACAGAATCACCGGCTTCTCGCGCTAAATCTCCGCTAAGCGCCCTTTGGACGGTAACACGTGAACCTTTGATCACTGGTACCAAGCCCGCTATAAGAGGCACTAAGATACCGATCAAAACCTGCACAACAAATGAGATCGGTACGATCCTGTAGCCAAGTAACTCAAAACCGATTTTGGTACCCATGAATTCTGAAAGTTCGTAAGCACCCCATCCACCTGCTGGCACAGCGACTACTAACGAGAGCACGCCAAATGCAAGCAGGAGCACGATGTACATCCGCAAGATCAGTTTATCGCGTCCACCGATCAATTTCATCACGCCGATGTGACGTAAATGTTGATTGAGCAATGCACTGAGTGTATTAGCAATCAACGAACTGGAGAGGAAAAGGATCAGAATTCCTAACGCAAAGAGGATGCCCAAAACCGCGTTGATCGTTGATTCGAGAGGGTGCTCATGTGTTTTAGAGTGAAAGGTTCGCCAAACCAGATAATCATTTTTTTCCACTTTATTTTTAATATCACTGAGCACATCCTTGATCTGATCTTCATCGTCTTTACCTTCTTCAACTGTTGCATAGAGACGATTGAAATTGCCTTCCGGCTCGTTGAAAAGACGCAATGTTTTAGGCGTGACATAGCCCAATGGCGGGGCAAGGAAGTCAATTGCATCTGTGGATGAGTCCGCAACAACGCCAGCTACCACAATGCTTTTCACCGTTTGGTCAGAAAGCTGGAATTCTATTGTATCGCCGGGCGAGACATCAAAATCTTCAAGGATCTCTTTTTGGAGAAGGATCTGGTTCTTTTCCGGTGCAGCCATGCCGCTTACCGGGGAAAGCAAATTGATCTTGTTCTCTTCAAAATCATCGATGGTGATGACATTCAACGAAGTCCACTCATCACTGCCCAGGGGACGTACGCGAATACCAAAAACCCAGCGTCCTTCTGCATCTTCAACGCCATCTACATTGCGCAGCGTGTGTAAAAATTCTTCATCGAAGTCGCTCATCCGAACTTCAATATTTGCAGGGTTATTGGCAGCATAGCTAATGCCCATATCTTCGCCGATGATCTGATGGGCGCCAACAAGCACACCTATCGCAAAAACGCCAACAGCAATTGAAAACACTACGAGCAGCGTGCGGGCTTTATTGTCTATAAGGTCTGAAAATACTTTTCGCCATCGAGGGCGCATGTGTTTCTCCGTGTTTCGTTTATCTTCTCTCTTTGAAGAGAGTTTCTGGATATTTCATATTTCGTAGTGCGTATTTCGTAATGCCGCTGAAGCCCAGTATGTTTTTTAGTCAAAGGCTTCTGAATTTCCAAAACCATTATGCACTACGTTTCACGCAATACGGTTACTTTTTCCTTCCAAAGAACCATCCCTTCTTTCGTCTGTCAGATTGTTTTTTCTCTGCCAGTCTTTTTTGCACAATATCACCCATCGCTTTTTCTGTCAGCGGGGATTCTGCCATCAACCAGTTAAAATCTTCGCGAGAGATAGCTAATAACTCAACCGCTTTTTCTGAGCCTGCGCGTACACTCGCAACAGATTTTCCACCACGGATCAACTCCATTTCACCGAAGAAATCGTTCATCCCAAGTTGAGAGATAACCAGGTCATCTTTACGGCGGCCATGTAAGACTACATCTACATCACCCTTTGCGATCATAAAGAATTTTTCAACTTTCTCTTTACTACGAATAATTGTCTCACCTGGCTGAAAGTGTAGTTTTTCTACTTTGCTACTCAACTCTTTCATTAACGGCTGTGAAAGCAAAGGTAAAGATTGGGCAATGGTTTCATTAACGATCACGCCATCCGAAATAACGACTGTACGCGAGGTACGTCTGGTCATCGAAGGATCGTGTGTGACCATGACGATGGTTTTGCCGCGCTCAGAGAGTTGGGTGAAGAGATCGATAATATGGCTGGCGGAACGTGAGTCGAGATTTCCCGTCGGCTCATCGGCGACGATGATCGGGGCATCAGTAGAGAGAGCACGCGCAATTGCTGCGCTTTGTTGCTGCCCCGTAGAGACGGCGCGCGGCAATTTTTGGGCTTGCTCTTCCAAGCCAACCATGCGCAATAATTCCATTGCTCGTTTAGGGCGTTCATTTACATCGTACATGCCCACATAGTCCATCGGGAGCATCACGTTTTCGAGCAAGTTAAGCATGGGCAATAATTGAAAAAATTGAAAAACAATGCCCAAATTTCGTCCCCGCCAAAGCGAGCGTTTACTTTCGCTCATGGCGTAAATATCCACGCCATCGACGAGTACTTTTCCTGTTGTTGGGTGGTCAATACCGGTGAACATATTCAGGAGTGTTGATTTCCCACTCCCCGATTTGCCGATAACGGCAACAAACTCACCTTCTTTAAAAGTCAGGTCGATGCCGCGCAAAGCGGTGAATTCGCCCGCAGCGTTGCTAAAGGTTTTAACGACTTGCTGTATCTCTATCAGATTCTTTTTTTCAGCGGAAGCAAGTTCAGGTTGAGTGCGTACCATCATTATGCCTCCTTCCCATTAATCAATTCACCATCCACAATTTCTATGTGGCGAGAGAATCTTGGCATCAATCCTTTGTCGTGTGTGACCATCACGATAGTGCGACCGGATTGGACAAGCCGCTCAAAGAGCTGGAAGATATGATCCGCAGTAACGGAATCGAGGCTGCCGGTTGGTTCGTCCGCAACGACCACGGGCGGATCGTTCGCGAGTGCACGTGCTATCGCTACCCGCTGCTGCTGCCCACCCGAAATGAATGCCGGTAATTTGTGCGCGTGTTCGAGGATATCAACCATTTCGAGAAGTTCGAGGGCGCGCTCACGGCTTTTTCGCGGATGGTATAGCCCGCTCATATCCATCGGCATCATCACGTTTTGGACGAGGGTCAGCATGGGCAAAAGCTGAAAAGATTGGTATATAACGCCCATTGTGCGCCCACGCCAAAGGGCGAGATCGTTTTCACTGAGGGTATGCAGGGAAAGGCTTTTACCATTTGTGTGAACGATAACTTCACCAGATGTGAGTTGGTCAACGCCAGTAAACATATTGAGCAAGGTCGATTTCCCTGCGCCAGATTTTCCGATGATGCCAAGAAATTCACCACGGCCAACTTCCAAGTTAATAGCTTTTAGCGCGGGGAAAATACCCGCTTCGCTTTTGTAATTTTTGACTACATCGCGGAATTCAATAAGAGGGAGGGATTGAGTTTCTGTCATAAGTTTAGATTCTTTGCAAAGAGTCCCTCCCCCGCGTGCGGGGGAGGCTAGGTGGGGGCTTTTCTAACACCGCCCCCCTCTAACTCCCCCCGCAAACGGGGGGAGAACTTCTCTTTTTTATTCTTCTATCATTACCAACCAGGTTGGTTGAACGATCAGGTTGGTAAATATCTCTCCCATCCGTTCAGGGGAATGGGGCATGTCGTTATCCAGCCACCAGCGCATGAGCGAGAAGACCGAGGCAATGATGTGATTGGCAGCCAACGCAGATGAGATATTCTGTCGTGGTGCTCCTTGCAGGCTTTCTTCAGTTTTTTCACGGGCACGCTTCATAACGGGATCTAATACAAAACGGATGTTATTGTCGAGCAGTAAAAAACGGAAATTGATCTGGTTTTCCTTGATGTGTTGAAAAAGGTTTTTCCCAACATCGTAAAAAAAGTGAATCGGGTCTTCCAGCTCAGTATCAGCAGGGGGGATATTGAGAATTTCGTAAATTTCGTCCAAGCGTGCCTGGGCCACATCTATCAACAATTCGTCCAGGCCAGCATAATGGCGAAAATAGGTACGATAGCCAATATCGGCGCGCTCGGTGACCTCCTGGATAGTGATATTTTTATATCCTTTTTCCAGTGCAAGAGCGATCAAGGCTTCACCTAATAATTTTTGCGTTCTCCGTATTCGACGATCTTCACTCATCTTTTTGGCTCTTTATATGCGATATGGCAGTTCGTGCGCCATATTTTTATCATAGGTAGAAAAGAGAGTCAAGGTTTAGAGCGATATAATTTGCAATGAATGATTTAAGCCGTATAATGTTCAAAACGAAGTATTACGCGGAAGTTTTTCCACCTATCACCTAGTTGGGCTATTTGTAAGTAAAATCATCAATATAAAATGGAGGAAGTATCATGGATTTCATAGACAAGATTCATAATTTGGCAAAACGTGTGCCAGCACAATTAGAGTATTGCGAAACTGAAGAAGCCACAAAAACCGCTTTGATTATGCCCTTTATCAATGCATTAGGCTATGACGTTTTTGACCCAACAGAAGTTGTTCCAGAATATACCGCTGATATCGGAACTAAAAGGGGAGAAAAAGTCGATTATGCAATAATGATTGATGAAACTCCTATCATTCTTTTTGAGTGTAAATCGTCAGGTGCTGACTTAAATAAAGAACATGCCTCTCAATTACATCGTTATTTCAATGCTGTTAAAGGCGCGCGATTTGCCGTATTAACAAATGGGGTAGAGTATCGTTTTTATTCTGATTTAGATGCGCCTAATCGAATGGACGCAAAACCTTTCTTTGTATTTGAGATGTCCGATGTGCAAGACCGCAAAGTAGCTGAGTTAAAGAAATTCACAAAATCTACATTTGATCTTGATGAAATATTAACTACAGCCAGCGAGTTGAAATACACCAATGCTATCAGTAAGATAATCGTACAAGAATTTGACGCCCCATCTGATGACTTTGTGCGTTTGATTACGTCTCAAGTTTACTCTGGAGTAAAAACCCAAAATGTAATTGAACAATTTACAGAACTTACGAAAAAGGCATTGCGAAGATTCCTTAATGACCGTATAAATGAGAGATTACAATCTGCAATACAAGATGTAGAGCCAAAAGATGCATCAGTTTCACCCGAAGAAAAAATGGTGTCTGAATCAGAAGAAGAAGTCGCTGTTTCAGATGAAAAAGATAAAATTGTCACAACAGATGAAGAAATCGAAGGTTATTTTGCTGTCAAATCAATCTTGCGTGATGTAATGGATATAAAACGGGTGTATATGCGAGATACACAAAGTTATTGTGGAATTTTATTGGATGATAATAATCGCAAGCCTATTTGCCGATTACGTTTCAATAGAGAACAATTGTATTTCTCAATAATTGATGAAAATAAAAATGAAGAGCGAGTACCAATTGATGGCGTTGATGATATTTATAATTACGCCAAACAAATAATTGCTACCGTTCAACGATATGATGCTGAATAAGTTTGTGGTTTAGGGATAATAGAAGAACAGTCCACCCCCGCGTTAGGCTGACCCGCCTTCCCTCTTTGCCGATATTACACGACGGCTCTGGGATATGCACCACATCTAGCTGCAGGCAATAATATGGCAAAAAATATAAGTACAAAAAAGATAAAAAATCCGGAAGTTGCTGTTGTTTTCGAATCTTATCCTCGAAAAATTAGGACCAAGCTAATGTTCCTTCGTCAGTTAGTATTGGATACAGCAGCTTCAATAGAGGCAGTTGGTGAGATAGAAGAGACTCTAAAATGGGGGGAGCCAAGTTACTTAACGCCAAAAACAAAAAGTGGAAGCACTATAAGAATCGCTTGGAAGGAGAGGCGAGAAGAAGAATACTCAATATATTTCAAATGTACGGCAAATCTAGTCCCTGCATTTAAAGAGAAATACTCAAGAGTATTCAGGTTTGGAGGAGATAGAAGCATTGACTTTCATATAGATGATAAAGTCCCCGTAAAGGAGCTAAAAAACTGTATCGCGTTAGCTTTGACTTACCATCTAAATAAGAAATTAGAACCAACTCTCAGGTGGGAAATGGTAGAAAAATGGACATAAGCCATGCGGCAGCTCCTAAACCTAAGCATTAGTCAAAAAAACTCCGGGAATTTATCTCGGAGTTTTTCGTTTTACCGCTAAAATCACAAAGGCATGTATTCTCAAGTACACGCCTTTGCTGCATTGAGGAAATACGTTAGATGGAGTCTAAAATTCGCTACTCCTATTCTTCTCTTATTTCGGCTTCTATGGTCATTTTGCCTGACTTTTCAAATTCCAGTTCAACTGTTACAACCTGACCGACTTCGAGTTTTTCATGTAGGCCAATGAACATGACATGTTTACCGCCGGGCTTAAGTTCAACAGAGCCGCCAGCGGGGATAACATAACCTTCCTCGACATGGAACATTTTCATCACGCCGTCATCCATGGTCATATCGTGAAGCTCAACAACTTCAGAAACATTACTGGTCGCATTGACCAGCCTGTCATCTTCACTGCCTGTATTTTCAATCAGGAAATAAGTTGCGCCATTTCCCGCTGTCATCGGGGAGGGGGGCGTCCCCAAACACCAGACACTTCGATCTGGGGGCCTTCCGGGGCAGATTGGCAGGCGGATAAACCGATCACCATTAGGGATATTACAAGTAGGGCAAAAAACACTTTCTTCATTTTCTTTCTTCTCCTTAGTTATTTTTGCAGGGCAAAAGCCCTGTTTTACATATTTCTTGGGGGGGGCGTGCGTTCGCATTGGAGCATCGAAAATGAACTGCATTGGACACTTGATTTGACTTTTGATAAAGACCGATCGCGCGTTCGCAAAGAGTATGGTGCTGAAAACCTGGCTGTTCTACGTCATATCGCCTTGAATTTGCTCAAACAAGAAAAGTCCTGCAAGCGAAGTATTCGAGAAAAACGTCTTTTGGCTGGTTGGGACGAAGGCTATTTACTCAAGGTCTTGTAAGGATCAGCTATTTTATGTGCGTTTGCCCTGGAGCTTGGCCTTGATAATGATCTTCTCACCGAATCGGGACGCCCAAAATTTGTTGTGCCATAAGAAGAAAATTGAAAGCGAAACGCTAGTCGAAGAAAAGAGTAACTGAGTTTTCCAAAAAACTTTATCAATGATGCAATAAGTAGACTACGGAAAGTTCTTTAAAAACTTGTGACAGCGCACCCTCTAGGGGTAAAGCAACTTTCCCCTAAACAGGCGGTTACCACAGAGATGTTGTTTTTTAGATACTTTCCGACAACCACTTAACATATTTCAGCATCACCCATACTTGCGCGAAATATAGATGATACATCGAAAATGTTGTAGAATATAAGCAGCAAATATACTTGAACTTTACAAATTCATAAAACCAGTCAAGGTACCTTCTCCCCCGGATGGTAAGGTTTAATGGCGAAGTCGGTTAAAGTCCGACGCTGTTGCGCAACTGTAATTCAGCTTATAGCTGAAAAGCCAGGTCGCCCGCCTTGATTAGTTACCACAAGCCTCGCAGAAAGGAGGTGGAACTTTTTCGATTCACAAATGAAATATCCCCCTCCCCTGTCCATGCGACAGGGGATTTGCTTTTAAGCGTCAAAATAAACAAAGTCATTAAAAACAGCGGAGATTGAGTAGAGCGACAGCTCCACCGTGTCGCTCATACTAAATTTGCAACGATATTACAAAAAATAACTGGAGAAAAAATGAAATATACAAAATTATCTTTACTCTTTGCCATACTTCTGGTCATCAGTTTAGCTCTCGGTGCCTGCACCCCCAAAGCAGAAACGCTGGAAATGCCTGTTTCTGAAGAAGAAGTTGAAGCTATTCAAGAAGCGCCTGTCGAAGAACCCACAGCCGCTCCCGAACCAACTGAAGAGCCAGCTCCGGCCTTTGAGCCTGTTGAGCTTGCAGATGCATTGGGGAACACAGTCACGGTCGAAACACAGCCCGAGCGCATTATCTCTCTTGCACCCTCCATCACCGAAACGCTCTACGCCATCGGCGCAGGCGATCAAGTCGTGGGCAGAACCGATTACGACAACTTTCCCGAAGCAGTTCTTGATCTGCCCAGTGTTGGCGGATTCTCTACCGATTCGATGAGCATCGAAACCATCATCAGTCTCGAACCCGATCTCGTGATCGGCGGTAGCGCCCTCCAGGGGGAAGTGGCTACAGCGCTCAATGAAAGTGGTATCCCCTCTGTCATTTTTGAGCAAAACAGTGTACAGGAGATCATGGATTTGATGCTGCTGCTCGGCGAAGCGACCGGCAACCAGGAAGATGCTGCTAACGCAGTAGCGGAGATCGAAGCACGCGTGAGTAAAGTTGCTTCCGTTATTGAAACAATTCCTGAAGAAGAACGTGTTACCGTTTTCTACGAAGTTTGGCACGAACCTCTGATGACAACCACCAACCAGACCTTCATCGGCGAACTCATTAATCTTGCTGGCGGCAATAACATCTTCGCTGACCTTGAAGAGACCTATCCATCCGTTAGCGCAGAAACGATCATCGAAGGCAACCCGGATGTCATTCTCGGCCCCAGTAGCCACGGGGACCAACTCACCACAGAGATGATCGCTGCCCGCGAAGGTTGGAGCGGAATGTCTGCTGTAACAAATGAAAACATTCATATTATCCAAGGCGACATCATTTCGCGCGCAGGTCCCCGCGTCGTGGACGCCCTCGAAGCAATTGCCGCAGCCCTTTACCCGGATTATTTTGAAAATTAGAAGTTTTCCTTACTCACTCACTGTGCTCATATTGTTTCTGGCATTATTGGCACTATCACTCATCAGTCTGGGGGTGGGAGCCGTCTCTCTCACCCCCGCTGAGACTCTACGCGCTCTGGGAGAGAGCCCGGTCAAAGAATCACATCAAACCATCGTCTGGGATTTCCGCCTCGCCAGAGTATTGCTCGTTATCTTGTCAGGTGCGTCTCTGTCTGCGGCGGGCGTCGGCTTTCAAGGGCTTTTTCGCAACCCTCTGGCAGACCCTTATATCGTAGGGGCATCGAGCGGTGCAGCTTTGGGCGCGACGATATCCGCGGTCTTGCGCGAAACCGCGTTTGCCTTCCCACTTGGCGTAGGTGCATTTTTTGGCGCATTATTTTCCGTGATCGTTGTTTTCATGATCGCCGAGATCAGCAATTTTGGTTCCATCGCCGGTTTACTGCTTGCAGGTGCAGCGATGAGCGCCATGCTCTCCGCACTTGTCTCTCTGTTGCTTATGCTCAGTGACGAAGTGCTGCATGAAATCTTTGTTTGGCTCTTGGGCGGTTTTTCGGGACGTAGTTGGTCTCACCTGAATCAAGCCCTTCGCATCGCGCCTTTTGGTGTGTTGATCATTGCTCTGATGTCCCGCTCGTTAGATGCCTTTGCCACAGGAGAAGAAAGTGCCCAGGCACTTGGACTGGATTTGCAAAAAGCGCGCATCCTTGTTGTAACAGGGGCAAGCCTGGCGACCGCAGCAGCCGTGGCAGTTAGTGGCGTGATCGGCTTTGTCGGCTTGATCGCGCCCCATCTTGCACGCACTCTGGTTGGAGCAAAACACGGCAGGCTTTTGCCGATCGCCATGCTTTTAGGCAGCTTGTTGCTCCTCTTCTCAGACAATCTGGCACGCACCATCATGGCACCTGTGGAAATGCCAGTTGGTGTTTTCACCGCCTTATTAGGCGGACCCTTTTTCCTTTATCTGCTACGACGCGGAAGGAATAACCTATGAGTTATATCAAAGCTGAAAAGCTCTTTTTAGGCTATCAAAACAAGACTGTTATTGAAAACTTTGAGATGGATATTCCTGAGGGCAGTATCGTTGGCTTGATTGGGCCAAATGGCTCAGGCAAAACAACCATCCTGCGCGCCTTGGCCGGGTTGTTAGAACCGCAAGACGGCGCAATCCGGATCAACAAAATGGATTTGCATCAGTTTTCCAAACAAAGGCGCGCTCGTCTGCTGGGATGGGTTCCACAGCGCGAAGCCTTTGCCTGGTCTATGAAAGTGGAAGATGTTGTCACTTTGGGACGTGCTCCACATCGTGGCTGGCTCCTGCCTTACTCGGGGCATGATCGAAAAGTTGTCAAGGAAGCCCTGACGCGCACGGAGTTGCATGCACTAGCGCATCGCGCCGTAAACAAACTCTCTGGGGGAGAGTTTCAACGTGTTCTGATCGCGCGCGCGTTGGCGCAGGAACCAAAAATTCTCTTGCTGGACGAACCAACCGCCAATCTTGATATTCACCATCAGATCCAGGTATTGGATTTGGTGCAGGAACTGGTTCGTAAAGAGAAAATGACCGCCATCATCGCCATCCACGACCTGAATTTGGCAGCCCGTTATTGCGACCGCTTGATCCTGATCGATAAAGGACGCACACGTTGCAAAGGCGTGCCAGAGCAGGTGTTGAGCGCCGAGAATCTTGCTGCTGTCTTCAATGTGGAAGCCAGACTTTATCGTGACCCGAATGGCTATTGGGCTTTAGGCATCAAGAACGGGAAGAACGGGCACGCTCAGCAGAAAAAAACGACGTACAACACGCCCATAATGTGATCAAGCTCAAAACACGTCCGCTTTCCTGCATCCAGTAAAAGAGAAAAAAATGACAAAAAAAACCAAAGGCTTATTGATCGTCAACACTGGCAAGGGTAAAGGAAAATCCACCGCCGCGTTTGGGACGCTGCTACGCGCCTGGGGGCGCGGGATGCGCGTCCTCGTCATCCAATTCCTGAAATCAGAAACAGGGAAATGGGGGGAAGTCAAGGCAGCGAAAAAGCTGGATATCGAGTGGATTACCACCGGCGATGGTTTTACCTGGCTTTCCAAAGATATGGACGAAACAACTGCTCGCGCGCTGCACGGCTGGGAGATTGCGAAAGAAAAGATCGCTAACGGAGAGTATGATTATATCGTTTTAGACGAATTCACCTACCCGCTTCATTTCGGCTGGCTCGATATGGATGAAGTACTTGACTGGCTGCGGAAGAACAAGCCTCCGACCTTGCATATCGTCATTACGGGCCGAAACGCACCTGAAAAGCTGATTGAATTTGCCGATTTGGTCACTGAGATGAAAATAGTCAAGCACCCTTATAAGGAGGGGATCAAAGCACAGCCAGGTGTTGAATTTTAATGGCATCTCCCCGTTTTCTTCTCGCTGCCCCTGCGAGTGGCTCTGGAAAAACCACGGTCATGGTTGGGCTGATCGCGGCTTTGCGCCAGCGTGGATTGAGCATCCAGCCCTTTAAGGCAGGTCCTGACTATATTGACTCCAGCTATCACACCCTTGCGGCTGGGCAAGCCTGTCGTAATCTGGACGGGTGGATGATTCCGCCCCAGCGCTTGAAAAAACTTTTTAATCACCACGCCCAGACAGCAGAGCTTTCTATCATCGAAGGCGTGATGGGCTTGTTCGATGGCGAGAATTATCAGGACGACACGGGCAGCACCTCCCAGATCGCCAAACTGACCGACACGCCCGTCATTTTAATTATAGACGCCGCAAAAGCAGCCCGTAGCGCCGCCGCTGTGGCGCTCGGCTTTCAGAAATTTGATCCCGATCTTCCCCTCGCCGGCTTCATTGTCAACTATGTTGCGGGCCAAAATCATGGGAAGGGCGTTAGCTCGGCCATCGAAAAAGCAACTGGACTGCCCGTTTTGGGATGGCTGCCCCGCAACCCGAACTTGGTGCTTCCCGAACGTCATTTGGGGCTGATCCCCACCGCTGAAACAGGGCAATGGGATGATTTCATCGGTGCTGCCGCCGAACATATCTCTCGCTATATTGACCTTGATGCCCTACTTGAGCTTGCTTGGCAAGCGTCCCCCACCCCAACCCAAAACATGCTTGCCGATCTGGAACGTGAGTGGCGGTCCCTGTCATCGTCCCGACCTATCATCGCCGTTGCCCGTGATGAAGCCTTCAACTTTATTTACCCCGAAAATATCGACCTCTTACGCGCCACTGGCGCAAAAATTGCCTTTTTCAGCCCCCTGGAAGATAACTCCCTTCCAGAAGGCACCAAAGGCGTTATTATCAGCGGCGGTTTCCCTGAACTATTCGCTAAAGAATTATCCGCCAATGAGGGGATGCGTGCCGCGCTACAAAGCGCCCATACAAAGGGACTGCCCGTCTACGCCGAATGTGGTGGTTTAATGGCACTGACCCAATCCATCACCGATTTGGATGGAAAGGAATATTCCCTCTTTGGCTTGCTCCCTGGTCGCTCTCTGATGACCAAAAAACTGAACCTGGGCTATAGAAAAGCGCGCGCGGCAGACGATTCATGGCTCATGCAAAAAGGCGAGGAGATACGTGGACATGAGTTCCACTATTCCGTTTGGGAAAAGGATGAAGACGACATATCCCCCGCTTATCACTTGCTTTCTCGCCATGAACAGGATGAAGCCCATCCAGAAGGCGCGTCTATTGGTTCTTTATGGGCATCCTATGTCCACATCTCATTTTGGAACAAGCCCGAACTCGCGTTGCGTTTTGTCGAACGTTGCAGGGAAATCTCATGATGCAGATTGAGAAGCTGTTTGAAAAAACTGTTGGGCCTAACACTGAATGCGTGAAACTGGAAGCTCACGCTTCTTCACCAGGCACTTGCGGAGAATTCGTGCAAGGTCAATTTGCGGATGGACGTGATTTTCTTGTCACATTCCCGGTCAACCTTTACTCAAAAGTACATGTGATGTTGACAGCAGCTTCAGCGGATATTCAGAGTCTCACTTTGGGCAAGGAAAAAACACAGCGGGCGATCAGGAAAGCACTGGATTATTTGGGCAGCTCCTCTTATGGCGCAACCTTCAGCGTGAACAGCGAAATTCCCGAAGGGAAGGGGATGGCGAGCAGCACAGCGGATATCGTTGCTGCCTGCCGTGCAACGGCTGAAGCATTGGAGCAAACCCTTTCACCAGATGAGATTTCCCGCATCGCCATAGAGATCGAACCCAGCGACGGGATCATGTATCCTGATGTGGTGGCTTATAACCATCGGCATGGAGAATTGATCGAAGCCTTTGGAAAACTGCCTCCCATGAAGGTGTTGGTGCTTGATCTCGGCGGTCATATAGATACATTGGAATTCAATAAGAGGACTAAAAACTACTCAGCAAAAGAGTTAGCAAAAATAAAAGATGCCTATGAACTTGTCAAAGCAGGCGTGCAGGAGCAAGATCCGAAAAAAATTGGGCAAGCAGCGACGATGAGTGCGAAGATAAATCAACGTCTCTTGCCCAAACCCCGCCTCTATGCACTGATCGAGATCGCAGCTGAGTTTGATGCCTATGGCGTTTGCATCGCCCACAGCGGCACCATTGCCGCGCTGCTCTTTGACCAAGACGTAGAACTGGCTCTTGATAAGGCACGGGCAGCGATTTTGAAAGATATTGATCCGAGAATTGAAATGTTTTCATTGCAATCCATATAAAAGGAAATCCCCATGCTACAAGAAATTATCACTAAAATCCAAAACCTCGACGAAACTGCCATGACAGCCGCTCAGGCACGTCAGAATGAGCTTACAAAACCCGCAGGCAGTCTCGGGCGTTTGGAAGAACTTTCCATCCAGATCGCAGGTGTGACGGGCGAAGCGATCCCCGCAATTAAGGACAAAGTCATCATCACGATGGCGGGTGATCACGGCGTGGTCGCTGAGGGCGTCAGCGCCTTTCCGCAGGAAGTGACGCCACAGATGGTGCTCAATTTCCTTTATGAAGGCGCAGCGATTAACGTGCTCTCAAAACACGTCGGCGCACGCATCACCGTCGTGGATATGGGCGTCGCCGCCGATATGGAGCCGCATCCCTTGTTGGTGAGCAAGAAAATCGCCAAAGGCACGGCGAACATGACCCAAGGTCCTGCCATGAGCCATGAAGATGCAGAAAAAGCCATTCGTGCAGGCGTGGAAGTGGTCGAAGCCGAGATTGCGAAAGGTCTCGACATCGTCGGCACAGGCGATATGGGCATTGGCAACACCACGCCCTCTGCCGCCATCGCCGCTGTATTGACGGGCATCGAGCCAGCCAAACTCGCAGGCCGTGGCACAGGTGTGGACGATGAAGGTCTCAAACGTAAAATTGACGCCATCGAACGTGCTATCGAAGTCAATCAGCCTGACGCAAAAGACGGGCTGGACGTCCTCGCCAAAGTCGGCGGCTTCGAAATCGCCGGTCTCGTCGGCGTTATCCTCGGCGCTGCCGCCCATCGCAAACCCGTCATGGTCGATGGTTTTATCTCCACGGCCGCAGCCATGATCGCCGTTGCCCTTGCCCCGAAAGCCAGATCCTATCTTATTTCCGCCCACCGCTCGCAGGAATATGGCCATATCCAAATGATCGAGTGGCTGGGTCTGAAACCCCTCGTAGACCTCGACTTCCGTCTTGGCGAAGGCACAGGTGCCGCCCTCGGCATCTCCCTCGCCGAAGCCGCCTGCAAAATTCTCGCCGATATGGCAACTTTTGCAGAAGCGGGTGTTTCGGATAAAGAATAGAAAAAAATAGCGGCGGTTGAGTAGCCTGACAGCTCTTCCGTCAGGCGTATCGAAACCAAAGCGGATAAGGAGAAGAAGCTTGTTTTCTAAAACCCGCTCTGGTTTCGATACGCTACAGCACGAAAAACCGTGCTTTCGCTACTCAACCGCCGCTGCCACTTGTTTTTTTATCCAAAACTCCGTGCAATCCGTGTTCTCCGTGTACAAAAAATGACCTCAATAATCGCCGCCTTCCAATTCCTCACCATCATCCCCACCATCATCCGCCGCCCCTTCACCTCCGAAGAAATGGGGCGCTCCGTGGGCTGGTTTCCCCTCGTCGGCTTGGCGCTGGGGGCGCTGCTTTATGGCATCAATTCCGCCGCCCAACTCATCTTCCCCGCAACGGTCGCCGCAGCATTAACCCTCCTCGCCTGGGTTTTCTTCACCCGAGCCTTCCATCTGGATGGATTAATGGACACCTGCGACGGCCTCTATGGCGGATTCACAATCGAGCGCCGTCTGGAGATCATGCGAGATTCTCGGATGGGAGCCTTCGGCGTGGCAGGCGGCGTACTCATTTTGCTGGTCAAATACACCGCTCTCGCTTCGTCCCTGAACCCTGGGCTTGCTCTCGTTATGGCAACATTGTTCGGGCGGTGGACATCTCCGCTGGTCATCGTCGCCTTTCCCTATGCCCGTGAAAAAGGCGTGGGTTACGATATGAAGAAAAACGCCCGTCTGCCCCAACTTCTGCTCGCCACGGCAATCACCGTAACAGCAGCCTTTCTTCTTGCCAACACACAGGGACTTCTCCTCATGCTTATCACAGCCCTCGCCGCTATCGGGATTTCCCTCTACATCATGCGCCTCCTCCCTGGCTTGACGGGCGATAACTACGGCACCATCACCGAACTGACCGAGACATTGACCTTGCTTGCTTTTGCCGCACAGGTTGCATTTTGAGTTCTCTATTCATTTTCCATCTCTCAGCCCTTCTGCTTGCCTTCCTCTTCGACTGGATTCTTGGCGACCCACCCAATCGTTTCCACCCCACAGCTTGGATGGGGACATTCATTGGCGCAATCTTCAAAAAACGCCCATCCGGTTCTCCCGCCCTTGAATTCATCTTTGGGATGACGCTCACGTTAACGGGTGCTCTCATTTTTTGCGCAGCAGGCTATGGGCTGGAGATACTCTTTCTCAAGCTCCCCTTTTGGATTGGTGTGATCTTGCAAGCCATCCTCCTGAAAACGACCTTCTCTCTACGTGGACTTTGGCGAGCATCTGGCGAAATCCACGCTGCACTGGCATCTGCCGACCTGCCCGAAGCTCGACGTTTGCTCTCGTGGCACCTTGTTAGTCGAGATACATCCACACTGGATGAAGCTCGCATCTCCGCCGCTACGATCGAATCGGTCGCAGAGAACGCCTCCGACAGTGTCGTTGCCCCGCTCTTCTTTTATGCCCTCGGCGGATTACCCCTCGCCTTGCTCTATCGCTTTGTCAACACAGCAGATGCGATGCTCGGCTACCGTGACAAATCCCGTGAATGGGTCGGTAAATTTCCCGCCCGTTTTGATGACGTACTCAACTACATCCCCGCTCGTTTAACAGGCATCATGATCGTTCTGGCGGCTGGCAAAAAGTTCTCGAGCGCATGGCGTACGTTGCGTCGAGATGCCCGCCTGACAGAAAGCCCGAACGCAGGCTATCCCATGAGCGCTATAGCGGGAGCGTTGGAAATAGAACTTGAAAAAACAGGCGTCTATAGCTTAGGAAAAGGATTTTCCCTGCCCAGTGTACAGGATATTCATAGCGCACGCATTTTGATCGTGAGCGCATCTTTGCTATCATTTTTTGTTTTTCTCCCAATGCTTTTTCTGCGTTGGTGAAATTCCTTGTAAATGTGCATTGCATCTAACAGATGCGTTGCACATTGGGCCTTGCAAAGTGCATTATGTTAAGAACTTGATAGTTGTGATTTCAAAAAAAAATGCCGATCAAACCCCGCTCCATCCTCTTGAATATGCTCCAAGCCCATCACGGCGCTTTTGACTTTGCCGAGCTGGAGCGTTTGGGTTTGCATCCTGAAGAGATCATTGACTTCAGCGCCAATATCAACGCCTATGGCCCTTCTCCCGCCGTGCAGAAATCGCTGGAAAAGACGAATTACAAAGATTATCCCGACAGAGAATCACTTGCGCTGCGCAGGGCATTGGCATCGCAGCTAGGTTTATCAAAAGAGCAAATTTTGCTCGGGAACGGCACCGCAGAATTGCTCTGGCTGACGGCTTTTGCCTATATTCGGCCGCAAGATCGGGTGCTCATCCTTGCGCCGACTTTCGGGGAGTACGAGCGTGTTTCTCGTCTGATGGATGCTCGGGTTTCCAGCTACCAAGCCGAAGCCACGAAGGGATTCGCCGTTGATATAACGGAAGTTACCCAACGTCTGCACGATGCCGACTATCGCATCGTCTTCCTCTGCAGTCCCAATAATCCCACAGGGCAGATTTTGCCTTTGGACGCCTTATCGGCATGGGCGGGGGCGCATCCCGAAACACTTTTTGTCGTGGACGAAGCCTATTTGCCCTTTGCGGATGGCGCAACATCGGCATTGAGCTTGGGATTGGAAAATTTGCTCATCATGCGCTCGATGACGAAGGATTATGCTATCGCCGGGCTGCGGCTGGGATATGCGGTGGGAGCGCCATCGGTGATCGGGGCGCTGCGCGCGAGCCGACCGCCCTGGAACGTGAACGCTTTGGCGCAGGCGGCGGGCGTGGCGGCCTTGCGGGATGCTGAATATCTGCAAAGTACGCTTGCCAAAATTCGTGCGAACAAGAAGGACTTTGTGCGTGAGTTGAAATCGCTTGGATATCAGGTTTTGCCCAGCGAGACGCATTATTTTCTGATGAACGTTGGCAACGGGAAAAACTTCCGCTCACGCCTGCTGCGGGAAGGCGTTCAGGTGCGAGATTGTGCATCTTTCGGGCTGCCTGAATATGTTCGGCTTGCGACACGCTTGCCTGAAGAAAATGAGCGTTTGTTGAAGGCATTAAGAAATATAGCGGCGGCTGAGTAAAATGACGGCTTTATCGTCATTTGTATCGCCTGTGCCCGTAAGGGTGAAGCCAAAGCGGATTATCAAAAAGCATTTTCTTCCCATAAAGCCGCTCTGATTTCGATACGCTACGACACGATAATGCTGTGTCGCAGCTACTCAATCGCCGCTAAAATTGTGATGAATACAGAACGAACAGCTCCTGAGCGGAGGGCTTCACGAATGTGAAGCACGTAGTCGCCTGTACCCGATAGGGTGAAGGACGGCATTGCCAAATAGCCCTCTGCTCAAAGATTGAATGCTTCAAAGGAAAAACTATGACAGCCAAAGTCCTCGTAATTCTCGGCACATCTTCTTCTGTAGGCAAAAGCCTCCTCGTGGCAGGCCTCTGCCATCTTTACGCTCGGCGGGGTGTGCGGGTAGCGCCCTACAAAGCGCAGAATATGTCCAACAACGCCGCCGTCTGCCCCGATGGATCCGAGATCGGGCGGGCACAGGCAACGCAGGCCATCGCCTCAGGGCTGGAACCGCACGTGGATATGAACCCCGTCCTCATCAAGCCCGAAGCGGATGCCCGTGCGCAGGTCGTCGTCAACGGGCGGGCGTGGAAAACCCTCTCTGCACGAGATTATTACCCGAAAAAAGACATTCTCTGGGAAGCCGCCACCTCCGCCCTCGACCGCTTGCGTGAGAAATACGAACTCATCATCGTCGAAGGAGCAGGCAGCGCCGCCGAACTCAATCTCAAAAAAGGCGACATCGTCAATATAGCCATCGCCCGCTACGCCAACGCCCCCGTCCTGCTCGCTGGCGATATTGATCGGGGCGGCATCTTCGCCCAACTCATCGGCACGGTCTGGCTCCTCGAGCCTGAAGAACGTGCCCTCATCAAAGGCCTGCTCGTCAATAAATTTCGGGGCGACATCAAACTCTTTGAAGGCGGCGTAGAGATTCTCGAAGAAAAAAGCGAAAAGCCCGTTCTCGGCGTCCTTCCCTATCTGCATGGCCTTTTCATCCCCGAAGAAGACGCCGTTGCCCTCGAAAACCCTCCCCCATCCCAACCTTCCCCCGAAGGGGGAAGGAGTTTTCTCTCCCCCCATCGGGGGGAGATGCCCGATAGGGCAGAGGGGGGCGAGATCGAAATAGCCGTCATCCACCTGCCCCGTATCGCCAACTTTGACGATTTTGATCCCTTGGCAGCGGAAGATGGGATTCGCATCCGCTATGTGGACGGTGTCGAGCAGCTCGGACAGCCTGCCGCCATCATCATCCCCGGGACAAAGAGCACGCTCGACGATTTAGCTTGGCTCCGTTCCCTTGGGCTGGATGCCGCCATTCAACAGCTTGCCGCTAACGGGACGCCCGTCGTCGGTATCTGTGGTGGCTACCAAATGCTCGGCGAAAACATCCACGACCCCGAGCATATCGAATCCAGACGTGATAGTGCTCCGGGGCTAAATCTTCTGCCCATCGAAACAACTTTTGCCGGACAGAAAGCCACGCATCAGGCAAATGCCAAAATCCAAAATGGGGCGGGTTGGTTCGCTGAAATTGAAGGCCAAGAAATCAGCGGATACGAAATCCACATGGGGCGCACGAAAAGCAAATCCCCGTGGCTCGAGATCAACGAGCGCAGTGGAGAAACTGTTCGGGTTTTAGATGGTGCCAGCAGCGAAGATGGAAAAGTTTGGGGATGCTATGTACACGGCCTCTTTGCAAACGAAAATCTGCGCCGAGCGTGGTTGCGGTCTTTGGGGTGGGAAGAAAGATCTGTCTCCGACGATCCCTTCGCCGCATCGCTAACTCGTCTTGCCGATACCCTCGAAGAATGCCTTGATATGGAATTACTGGAGAAAATAATATGGGAAAACTAACCCTGATATTAGGCGGCGCACGCAGCGGGAAAAGTTCTTACGCAGAAAAACGGGCAAAGGAACTTGGCGGGGATAATGTGCTCTATGTCGCCACATCGCAAATAAAAGATGGCGAGATGCAAGAACGTGTAGACAAACACCGTGCCGACCGCCCATCCGCTTGGGGGACGGTAGAAGCCCCTCGAAACGTTGCCCAAGCCTTGGGCCAAGAGCGTCCTGTAGATGTCATTTTGCTGGACTGTGTCACTTTCCTCGTCGCCAATCACTTGATGGATGCCGCCGCTCCCGAAGATGATCTATTTGACGACCCCAGCGCCGATCCCTTCGATAAGCAGATCGAAGCAGCGGTCGTCGCTGAAGTCGAATCCCTGCTCGAATATGTGCGGGAAAATGATGTGGAGCTTTTGGCTGTCTCGAACGAAGTCGGGATGGGGCTGGTCCCCGCCTATGAGTTAGGACGTGCCTACCGAGATGTTTTAGGGCGTGCCAACCAAATTCTGGCTCGCCACGCGGATGAAGTCCTGTTTTTTGTGGCAGGGCTGCCGATGAAGGTGAAGTGATGTTGAAATTGATATTAGTGCGGCATGGAGAAACCGAATGGAATAGGCAGGGGCGTTATCAGGGGCAAACGGATGTTTCACTCACCATGCTCCCTGCGCCGTACCCAAAGGGCACGCGTCCTCGGCGCAGGAATATATGAGAGAGATCGCCGCCGCACTCCTGCGAGTATGCTGCGCGAGGGACGGCGGCTAGAGCAATTTTAGGATAGGTTCTAAGTCTAATCTCTTTCCAGAAATGCGACGGCACGTCCTTTCTCGTCATCCATTACAAGAGAGAGATGGTGATCTTGGCGAAGATCGCTGACAGCAATTAGTCTCAGGCATTTTAATAATCTGTCTTCCGTGCTGATTTTTTCTGCCAATCTATTGGGGGTATCATAGAAGAAAGCTTTGTTGAAAACGGCATCTTCATCATCCAGGTAAATTGCAAGGGGATATATCTGTGCCTCCATAAGATCCTGGAAGAAATGGGTACCAAAAGAAGGTTCAGGTGCTGTGCCAACCCCTTCTCCGGATAGCTCGATCAAAGCTCGGGTGTTATAGATGTCTGCGTAACTGATATGCACGCCCAAATCCGGGGAGGAGGTTCCCCAGCGCCCAGGCCCTACAGCGATGTAATTTTCACCTTCCAGTGCTGCGTTAAGGTGCCCAATTGCCCTTTCAAGTTTATTGCGTTCTGATTGCGATTCTATGTTGAAATATCCCTCGGGAGGGACAAACAGAATATATCGAATTTTTTCGATACTTCCGCGAGGGACCATTCGTTTTGTTGAAAACAGAATATTTTCTTCTTCTATATTCTCCGGGAGGTGAATTTCGTCTTCGTCGAGAATATGGCTTTGTGGACGACATTGAAGAAGAGTGATCTCTACTTTGGGTTGTAATGCACGAGGATTAAGAATTTTTATGGCGAATTCTGTGTCCACAGGAGCTTTGTAATGTTTTTCAAGAAGTTTTAGGATGATCTTCATTTCTTCTGCAAAACTTGTACGACGCAATAGCTCGTCAAAGGTGATGACTAATTTTTCTGTGTCTATCAAATTGGTGTGTATTGTGGAGAGATAACCTTCTCCTGCATTTTGGGCTACGTAGCGCAAGGGAGGGTAGCGCGAGCTGATGATTTCGCTGACAGGTATCGTTGTGAGCTGATTGGCTTTTAGGTCAATAACATCAACGTATTGTTGTGAATATCGTTGAAGCACTTTGATATTATCTGCAGGATGCAATAGTGGGCGGCTGAGGGCAACCAGACGAGGGTAATCGTTGCCTGTCTGGTCAACAGCGCGAGTTCCCATTCCCCAAACGAGACGTAAGAAACCATCTTCTCGTTTGATGTCGGCTGACCAGCGATACAAATTTCGACTAAAAGCAACACCTGCTCCATGCGGGAGGTAATAATCTCCAAATTTTTCTCCCTCAACAAATTGGATCAAAATAGCAATACGTTCATCATAGTCAATTAAAGCAGTTTGTTGGCGATAGATAATTGGTTCCGCCCTGAGTGCACTGGCATAAACACGTGCGATAGCATCGGTAAGATAAGCAAGGTTTTCTTCTACATTTCCCTGATTTGGGCAAAAGTAGCTTTCATATTTTCCCGCAAAGGATGCCCCAAAATTATCTTCTAGCAAACTGGATGAACGAACAATGAGGGGTTGGTTCTTTGCTTTTTCGATAAGTGCGCTGAGTTTCTCTACAATTTCTTCCGGGAACTTGGCTGCACGAAAGTCTTTTTCTAATTCAGGGTGCTCGGCCCTTATTTGCTCTTCGGGCTTGTATTTTTGATCGGACCATTGCATCAGCCCGTTATTTTCCATCACATCGTACATCACATTTGAGCCAAGATAATAGGAATCGGGTGTACGGATATGTTCCTTGATTGCACTTGGAGCAACTTCTTCGAGGATGCGGGCTGCGAGGAGTAGCCCGGCAGATTTCCCGCCAATTTTGCCTTCTCCTATTCTCCTGTCTCGAATTTTTTTCAGATCAGATATTTGAAACCATTTTTTAGCGATCTTTATATAGGCGAGTTGATCGCTGATCAATGTCCGGATCAGGACAACCTTAATATCTTGCAAACGTGCCTCGAGATCTTTACGTTCTTCGGGCGCTAAACTTTCGATGGCTTTTGCTTGGTCGAAGATCATTTCTTGCGGAGCAAGCTCAGGATTAAAGGTTACAAGATCTGGCGCTCCTCCCCCGCGCTCGGCAAGAATCGCGATAATAATTTCCTCAAGAAATTCGTAAGGAAAATTATAGGCAAAATAAAAGTCAGTTAAAGAATCTCGAACACGGGAGAGACGTAACTCCCAAATCTCAAATGATTCTTCCCCAAATGGGTCTTGTATCCCTTCACGTATTTGAGAGCGAACGGCTTTTTTTCGTGCTTCAGAGTTAAAAGCCTCACGAGCGATAATGCCGCGTTTAAAAAGCTCCTTGCGCATCCGCGCGCGGATACGACTACTCAATACCGGATATTGGTTGAGGGTTAGGTAAATATTTAGGATGCGATCAGAAGAGGGGGCAGCTAAGGTCATGGTTTTCTTCCGTCAGTTATGTGAGGAAATCTTCAAAGAAAGAAAAAGTGTCAGGGAAAAAGTCCTGACACTTTGAAATCGAAAATTGAAGGTACAAGTGAAGCCCTACCCTAAGTGCATAGGCATGATGACATGTGTAAAGTCATCATCTCCAACCGGGCGTATAACGCCTGGCGCATTTGGAGCGGAGGTCTCAATAGCTACATTTGGTGTTTTGATAATTTCCAAAACTTCGCGAAGGAATTTGACATTGAATGCAATCAGCAAGCCAATCCCGTCTACAGTTGCTTCGACGATAGTTTCATTTGAGCCTGTTTCTTCTGATTGAGCAGAAATTTCTACTTCGCTCGGCTCCATATCACTTGCAGGTGCTTTTATATCCAGGCGGGCAACATTTGTCCCTTCACGGGCAAATATCTCGGCTTGTTTACATGCTTTTAGTAGAGCAGCGGTTGAAACGAGCGTACGAGATTTATGTGAACGAGGGATAATTTGTTCGTAATCAGGGAAGGCCCCATCAATTAATTGAGATACCAATTCTGCATCTTTTACGCGGAAAATAACCTGCCCGCGTCCTTTAGGTACGAGCATCGAAATTGTTTCGTTACTATCACCCGCGATACGGGCTAATTCTGTCAGTGCGCGGGCTGGGATAATGGCATTGATCGGTTCTTCCAGAGGTGCAGATAAAGTTGCCTTGCGGACAGATAAGCGGAAGCCATCCGCAGAAGCCATCGTGATCTGATCGCCTACTGCGGTTAGTAAAACACCCATCAAAACGGGGCGTGCCTCATCAGTGGATGCGGCAAAAGCCACTTGCTGGATCATTTCTTTAAAATCAACAACATTGAGCTGGATCACACCATCCATATCTGGCGGAGCAAGCGGGGGGAACTCATCTGCATCAATGCCTCTAATATCGTTGATGGATGCCCCACTTCGGATATTCATGGTTTGAGTTTCGCGACCAAGATTTAATAAAACTTGGTCGCCTGGCAAAGCATTCACCAAATCAGAAAATGTGCGTGAGGGGATGGTCGTTGCACCTTCCTTTTCCACTTTTGCCGGGATCCATGCAGTGATGCCCAATTCAAGATTAGTGGCAGAGAGACGCAAACGTCCTTCGTCAGTGGCGATCAGTATATTGGCTAAAACAGGAAGAGTGCTACGGGGAGAAACCGCACGGGAAACAATGCTCAAACCGCGAGATAAGTTTTCTTGAAGGACGGTTACTTTCATGCCAGACCTCTTTAATTGATGCTAAAAATGGATTTTCAAAAGTATATCATTAAACTCCTCTTCTCATCTCTGCCCTTCTTCCTAAAATCGGGTAAAATCGCTTTGTTGAAAATAACTTAAAGGTAGAAATATGGCTCTTAGAAAAATAATCACCGTGCCAAATGATGTACTAAGAAAGAATGCACGAAAAGTAAAAGTATTTGACGACAATCTCCGTACGCTGATTGACGATATGGTAGAAACCATGCGAGACGCACCTGGTGTGGGGCTTGCTGCCCCGCAAATAGGCGTTCTTGAGCAAATAGTTGTGATCGAATTCGGCGACGAAGAAGACGAAGAAGCTCCAGCGAAACTCTACACAGTTGTTAATCCCGAAATTAAGCGCATGTCTAACGATAAAGTTATGGGCGTAGAAGGCTGTCTCTCTATCCCGGGCATTGTCGGGGATGTGGAACGTTCTACATCAATTGTCCTAAAAGGGCAAGATCGTAATGGGAAAAAAGTCAAATATAAGCTCAATGGTTGGGTGGCGCGTATTTTCCAACATGAAGTTGATCACCTGACAGGCGTGCTTTTCACAGACTTGGCTGAAAGTATTTGGCAGCCAGAAGAAGATTATGTAGATAATGTTTAACGTAAAGCATATTGCGTATTACGTAAAAAATTACGCAATACGCATTACGCAATAGAAATGCATTTAACTCATCTCTCCCTCACTAATTTCCGCAACTTTAGCCGTCTGGACATAAACCTCCCTAAAGAGTCTGTTTTGTTGGTTGGTGATAATGCACAGGGGAAAACCAGTATCCTCGAAGCCATCTATTTTATGGCGGCGTTTACCTCCTTTCAAACCCATACAGATAGGCAATTGGTCAATTTTATTGCTGCGCGCAGCAAAGAATTAACTGTCGGACGCATTATTGCGGATTTTAAAAGTAAAGGCGCAAGCCATCGCCTTGAGGCGCGGCTGATTCTTGAGCCGGTTGGTGTTAACGGGAAACGTTTACGCAAAGAGATTTTGTTAAACGGTGTCAAGCGGCAAACAAGCGAGGCTATCGGTCATCTTAATGCGGTACTTTTTGTCCCGCAGATGTCGCAGATCATCGAAGGCAGCCCTCGTGAACGTCGGCGTTATCTTAATCAGACTCTTTCCCAAATTATCCCTGCTTATGCACGCACATTGAGCGAATATTCGCAAGCGATCACACAGCGAAATGCGTTGCTCAAGCAACTTAGCGAGCGCGGTGGCGACCCGGATCAACTTGCTTATTGGGATGAGACGGTCGTAGATCGGGGCGCGCGGCTGATCTTTTGGCGGATCCAGGCCATTCAGGAGCTGGAAATATTAGCCGCTCGTGTTCACCATGAACTGACGCACGGAGCAGAGGTATTACGACTGAATTATCAGCCCGCTTATGACCCGCTCCCAAGACCTGAAAATCAATTTGCCTTAAAGATGGATACCGCGCCGGATCGCGCTGGATTTGAGCTTGATTCCATTAAAAAAGGATTTGCCGAACAATTGACATCCCTGCGTGCAGAAGAGATCGCTCGCGGCGTAACAACGATCGGCCCCCATCGTGACGAACTTCGCTTCTTAGCCAATGGTATAGATTTGGGCGATTACGGTTCACGCGGGCAAATGCGTACCGCCCTGCTATCGCTCAAACTCGCCGAAGTAGATTGGATGAAAAATCGATCAGGCGAGTGGCCCCTGATCTTGCTTGACGAAGTCATGGCAGAACTTGACCCACAGCGCAGACATGATCTGCTGAAATATTTAGATAAAAGCGAACAAACCCTGCTGACTACAACGGACTTGGCGCTTTTCAACGAAGAATTTACCGAGCAAGCGACTATTTGGGAAGTGGAGAATGGAACGGTGAAAGCTTAACGTTTGCTATGGAACTTTTTTTATAGCTACTCAGCCTCTCTGCCAAATATCACTGCGAAGGCTTTTTCTTCTCCGGGGCAAAGATTTCAAAAGTCTCGCTCAACATCTTTTCAGCACCAAAGGCTTCCCTCATGCTGGGTCCAGCGTTTAAAGCTTTTCAAATCTGCTTTGCAAAGGCATCTCTGAGTAGTTAGGTTCTACTCATTTTCCTTTGTTCTCCATGGGGAACCTATATTTTAGGGAAGTTGTTTTTAGATAGTCAGATCGCTCTCGCAAGGATAAAGACATGAATAAAAAAAAGACGATTTTGATAGCGATAATAATAGGAGCGTCTGGTTTTCTGTTTCAACTTATGCTGCAATCTGTAATGCGTCCTTATGCAATAAATGGTTTCTATTTTCAGGAATGGTCATCAGAAACTTTGATGCAAACAGTATCTATTATTGACCTGAATGATGCCCCGCTGGAAACCCTTTTTAATATTCATATTCAACCTCCTGGATTAGATCTAATCAGGGCAATGCTTCTTCATATTTGGCCCACTTCAGCAGATATAAATACAGTGCTTTTACATGTAGATCATCGCCTCTACCGACTCTGGGCTTTGTTATACGGTATTTTAGGATCTACGGTATTTCTATGGGTGAGCAAACTCACCAATATCAAAATTTCTATTATCACAACGATCCTTTTTTTGTTACATCCAGCATCTATTTTATATGCAACATTACTAGATGGCACGCTTCTAACTTCTTTTCTGGTTTTTCTGTTTTATTATCTGTTATGGAAAATCAAAAATCGACATAGTGTATCTCTAACTTTAGTAATCCTAACAATACTGGCTCTGTTTTTTACGCGATCAATTTTTCAGCTACCCTTTGCTTTAATAGTTGCGGCATCTCTTTTTTTGCTTGGAATGCCAAAACGAAAAACATTGGTTATATTACTCATCACTGTGAGTATCTCAGTTCTTTATATGGCGAAACAATACTATCAGTTTGGAATCTTTTCAACATCATCTTTTACCGGGCTAAACCTTAATAGATCAATTGGCTATAATTTCAGGAAAGATTACAGGAACTACTTAAAACTGACGAACTATCCAGATGAACAAGAAGACGAATTGCCTAAAACCCTTACCAGAAAACAGAAACTTAACGGGAGCAGCAATCTTAACAATATTAGATACTTAGAACTTAATCAGAAACTTATTGAGCAATATAAGCAGTATATTTTGACCACACCGCCACTACAACTCATCAAGTCCTACAGTCAAAGTGTCGAAATTTATTTTGGACCTTCGAGCACTTATGCCGCGAATATAATCGTGGATCGGCTTCCCTGGTCATTTTTATACGACCAAGTCTTCTCTTCTCCGATTATCTTTTTACTAATTGGTTTATTTGGAACATCGTGGTTTTTCCAAGTTATTAAGCGCAAAGACTATATTTCAAGTATAGGCATCCTATTACCCGGACTATTTATCTTTTTAATAACAACGCTATTTGAGAAGGGCGAAAACCATCGATTTAAGTTTTTTTTAGAACCGGTACTATTTGCTTTTTTTTCTTCGCAACTATATTCCATAAGCTCACGCGTTTATCAGAAAGTGCTAGCACAACTTCGAGTAAATCGCCTTTGACAGTGGAGAAGGGAGCACTCAAGTTCTGTAGAATCTAGACGAGGCACGATATTTATTTCGAGCTTTCCTTTCTGAGTTTGGATACTTTTTACCCACAGACTGAAACGCACCCCCTTTTTTCTTAAAACAAACTTTAACCTGATGTTACGCAGTTGTTCAAAAATGGTGTTTTTGATTTCCGCCCCCTAGTATGATAGAGAAGGCACGGCAGACCGATGCCCCCTGGGTCCATAGA